>DASVQE010000011.1:0-24039 GCA_036389275.1 Thermoanaerobaculia bacterium | reverse complement strand
TGGGGCCTGTGGCCCCAGCCGCCGGAGGCCCCCGGTCGTCTCCCTAGAACAACTTCAGGAACACCACGTTCGCGACGAAGCCGTCCTGGGCGTTGCGGCCGATCGTCTTGCCGATGTCGAGGCGCAGCAGCGTGCCGTACGGCCCGATGGTCTGGCCGGCGATGCCGAGCCCCTGGAACGGCTCGCGGCGGTAGCCGGCCGCGGCGTCGTCGATCATCGCGTGGTCGTAGAACGCCTCGAGGCGGAACTGCTGCGAGAAGACGAAGCCGTACGACAGATGCCCGAGGAACGCACGCTCCGCGCGCACCGACCCTGACTGCACGCCGTGCACGCGCTGCGAGCCGAAGAACCCGAGCTCGTACTTCGAGAAGCGATCGAGGCGCGTGCCGTCGAGATAGTTCACGTCGACGCCGATGCGCTGGAACTTCGGCAGGTAGAAGCTCTTTCCGAGCGACGCGCCGAAGCGCGCGAAGCTCTTCTGCGCCGGGTCGTACTCCGCGAGATTGCCCCACGGCTCCCACTCCGTGCGCCGGCTGTAGTCATACGACGCGCCGAAGCTGTAGCCGTGTCGCGCGTACGTGGTGCTGATCGACGGCGACAGCACGAACGTATCCGACGGCACCACGAAACCCGCCGCCGTATCCTCGGCGCGCTGATACGTAAAGTGCGACACGCCGAACGACACGTCGATCTTGCCGAACTGCAGCAGCGGATGTCCGGCGCGCAGCGTCAGCGAGAGCGGCACCGACTTGATCGCCTCGCCGGTCTGTTCGATGCCGCCGCGGTAAATCGTGTTTTCCGTAGGGATGGCAATCCCGAAGAAATCGGCGCCGACGTTCGTGCGCGTGCCGCCGACGTTCGGGTGCGTCGCATTCGCGGCGAGGATCACGCCGGCGAAGAAGACGTTCGTCTGGATGCCGCGGCCGAGGAGATTGAAGTTGAAGTAATCGATCCCGCCGAGGGGAACGACCGGGAACTCGAGACCGGAATCGTGATGCACGCCGCCGAGCATGAAGAGCCGCGAGGTATCGAAGCCTTCCTTCACCACGCGCTGCCCGTCGCCGCGCTTCTCGAGATAGCGCAGCCCGGCGTCCGTCTCGCGCACCATGCGCGCGTCCGACGCTGACGCCGTCGCCAGCAGCCGGTCGAACTCCGGCGGATCGAGCCGGAAGTCGCTGAACGTCGTCTCGCGCAAGACCATGTTCGCGCGTCCGGCCGCGGAGACGACCTGCTGCGCGTGCACCGCCCGCGGCAGCCAGATGATCGCGCGCGGATCGCGCCCGTTCACCTCGGCCGCGCTCAGCGGCGCGCGCGTGTCGCGCGCGAACGGCACAAAGTCGACGCGCTCCTCGTTCGAGAGGATCTCGCCGGTGAGGTTGAGCTGCAGGGTGGTGATGCGGATGCGCGCCCACGTGCGCGTGTCGATCCAGACCGTGCCGCGATACAGCGGCAGATCGGCCGGCGCGTTCGGCGGCGGCTCGAAGCGCACCTCGTAGACGCGATAGCCGTCGAGCTCCGTCGTGCGCAGCAGCGCGTAGCGGTATTCGTTCGTCAGGTGGATGTCGAGCGGCAACTGCGTGACCTTCTCCGGCTGGATCAGCGGCAGCTCCGGGATGCGCCCGTACTTCCACTTCACGCCGTTGATCAGAAAGTCCTGCCACACCCAGTCGGAGGCGCCGTTCGGCGAGGAGAAGTAATCGCCGGCGATGGTGGCCTCGAGCGACTCCGCGCCGCCGCCGATGTCGAAGCGCAACTTGGTCGTGTTGCGGGCGACGTAGCGCGGCTCGATGGTCTCCTGGAACGCGTCGTACGCCTGATGGTTGCGGATGATCTCCTCGACGGCGATGCCGCGCTGCGTGGCGACGCTGATCGTTTCCTTCGTGACGTTCGCTTCCGGCTTCTCAGCGTAGTCGACGACCACCGCGTACGGCGCGCGCGCCGGCGGTGCGCCGACGAGCAGGCGCGCGCCTTTGCGTCCGCTGTCGGTGATCTCGCGCTCGCCGGCGGCGTCGACGCGGCGCGGCTTCGTGTAGCGGTCGGCCGGCAGCGAGAGGATCGTCGGCGCGGCGGCGTCGCCGCGCGCGATCAGCAGCGTGCGGAGGTCCTCGCCGCGCACGAAGCTCAGCACCGGCATCTCGATGGTGTTGCCTTTGGCGTCGAGCACCGGGATCTTCGCCGTCGAGTCGTACGCCCAGTCGCCGCTCACGGTGCGGTTGAACTGCGCGAGCGCGGCGGTGTCGGCGACGGGCGTCAAGGCGTAGGCGCGCGCGGCGCCGTGCGCGAGCGCGAAGCCGAGGTCGTAGAGCGGATTGGGTGAAGTGATGGAGACGAGCGCGTAGAGCTTCTTCGACGGATCGTGCTCCGCCAGCTCCGCGGCGGTCGGGGTGACTTGGTCGGCGTCGACCAGCACCGCGTCGAAGTAGCTGCCGGCGCCGTTCTCGAAGAGGCGCGTCAACTCGTCGGCGCGCGGCAGGACGATCCGTTTGGCCACTTCCTGACCTTGCGCGGTCACGGCCAGCCGCTTGATCGCGTACGCCGCCACCGCCGGCTCGGCGTTCGTGACGCGGATGCCGATGCCGTCGAACGGACCGTGTGCGCGCGCCCAGTCGACGATGGTCTTCGTGTGCTGCTCGACTTCGCTGGTCGGATCGGCGCCTTCGAGCGTGTACTCGACGACGAGCGTCGTGTCGGCGGGATGCTGCGGCGCGAGCGTTGCCAGCTCGCTTTCGCTGACGCGGATCAGCGCCGGCACGCCGGCGGCGTCGCTCGCCGTGACGCCGACGCAGAGCGTGCACTCCGCGGCCTGGGCGGAAATTTGCAAAACGAAGGGCACGACGAGCGCGAAAAAGAGTTTTCTCATTTGACCGGCGTCTGAAACGCCACGTCTACGGCCGAAATTGCCAGCAAAAGGGACGCTTTTCCTGAACCGTAACTCGGGTGCGAAGCTCCCGCCGGGTGAGATTCAGGCGTTGCGCGAGGCGGCGGCGCAGGCCGCGGTCGACGTCGTCGAGCTCTCGCCCGAGGTCGATTGCGCGCGCGAGATCCGCGAGCGCGCCGCGCGCGGCACGAAGCTCTTCATCGCCGCCGGCGGCGACGGCACCGTTCATCACGTCATGCAGGCGGTCGTGCACACCGACTCCTGTCTGGCCGTGCTGCCGATCGGCACCTACAACCATTTCGCGCGCGATCTCGACATTCCGCTCGACTGGCGCGAGGCGCTCGAGGTGGCGCTGACGGGCGAGAAGCGGCAGATCGACACCGGCCGTCTCAACGACCGCTTCTTCGTCAACAACGTCTCCATCGGCCTCTATCCCGAGCTCGTGGCGCGGCGCGAAGAGCGCGGCCGCGACTATCCGCGCTGGAAGGCGCGCCTCTACGCCTTCTTCACCACGCTGCACAAGTATCCGCACGTGACCGTGACCGTGGAGGCGGACGGGCGGCACGAGGTGCTGCGCACGCACGTCTTCATGATCTCGAACAACTCGTACGACCTCGAGCGCATCGGCGTCGAGGCGCCGCGCACGACACTGGAGGAAGGACGTCTTTCCGTCTACTGGCTCGAGCACACGCCGCGCTGGCGCCTGACGCGCTATGTGGCCCGCTATCTGGCCGGCCGCGTCCGCACCATCCCCGGCTTCCGCTCGTTCCGCGCGCTGCGCATGCGCATCCAGAGCCCGCGCCGCACCATGAAAGTCGGCATCGACGGAGAGCTCTTCACCATGTCCATGCCGCTGGTCGTGACCACCGTCCCGCAATCGCTGCTGGTGAAGGTGCCGCGCGCCTGACGCGCGTCGGGCACACTTCTGGAACGGCCGCACTCTCGTGCCCGGCATTTTCGATACCGTCGTCGACCCGCGCGTGCAGACGCTGTTGCGGCGCGAGCAGCGGCTGCTGGTCGAGTTGCGCGAGACGCTCGAGCGCGAGCAGGCCGATGAGCGGCGGCGCGTCGACGAGCTGCTGGCCACGCTCGAAGATCTCTTCACCATCGTCATCGTCGGCGAGTTCAACGCCGGCAAGTCGTCGCTGATCAACGCGCTGTTCGGGCAGCGGCTGCGCACCGAGGGACCGATCCCGGTCGACGACGTCATCTCCATCCTCCGCTACGCCGACCAGGCTTCGCAGCGGCGCATCTCCGACTTCGTCATCGAACAGTTCTATCCGGTCGAGTTCCTCCGCAACATCACCCTGGTCGACACGCCCGGCACCAACTCGATCGTGCAGCGGCATCAGGAGATCACCGAGGACTTCATTCCGCGCGCCGATCTGGTCCTCTTCGTCACGTCCATCGACCGGCCGCTCTCCGAGTCGGAGCGCCGCTTCCTCGAGTACATCCGCGAATGGGGAAAAAAGGTCGTCTTCGTGCTGAACAAGATCGACACGAAGTCGGACGAGGAGATCGTGCAGGTGGTCGACTATCTCAAGACCAACGTGCGCGGCATGTTCGGCTTCGACCCGGTCATGTATCCCGTCTCCACGAAGACGATGGCGCGCTTCGACGCGCTCGAGCACTACATCTTCCAGGTGCTGTCGGAAAAAGAGCGCGTGCGCATGAAGCTGCACGCGCCGCTGGAGACGATCCTCAGTCTGTCGAAGAAGCAGTTCCGGATGATCGAGTCGCGCCGCGAGGTGCTGGCTGCGGACAAGGCGCGCATCGAGTCGATCACCGAGCAGCTCGAGCGCGCGCGCAACGATCTCGAGTCGAACTTCCGCCAGTTCGTGATCCGCATCGACAACCTGATGATGGATCTCGAGCGGCGCGGTCTCGATTTTCTCGACCGCTACGTGCGCATCCAGCACGTGATGATGCTGCGCGACGCCACGCGTTTCCGCGAGGAGTTCGACCGGCAGGTGTTCCAGGGTTGGAAAGGGAACATCGACTCGACCATCCAGGAGGCGGTGGACTGGCTGGTGCGCGAGAACATGAAGCTCTGGAACGGCACCGTCGACGCGTTCCACCGCCGCGCCGCGGCCGAGGCGCGCGACGAGGAGATCATCGGCCGGGTGGGACGCGACTTCGCGTACAACCGGGAAGAGGTCTACGCGCGCATGCGCACTCACGCCGAGCAGCGCCTGGCCGCCTACGACGTGAACATCGAGAGCCGCCGCATCATCGACAACGCCATGCGCGCCGTCCTGCACTCCTTCGGCCTCGGCGCCGGCGCCCTCGGCCTCGGCTATCTCCTCACCACCGCCGTCAGCAGCACCGCCGTCGACGTCACCGGCCTCACCGCGGCGACGATGCTGCTCGTCACCAGCTTCCTGATCCTGCCGTACAAGCGAAGCAAGGCGAAGGACGAGTTCCGCCGGCGGATTGAGGAGCTGCGCGGACAGCTCAACGAGTCGCTGCATCGCGAGTCGGGGACGGAGATCGACCGCATGCTGCGCAGCATCACCGGCGCGTTCGAGCCGTACCAGCGCTTCTACGCCGCGGAGTCGGAGAAGGTGGAGCGCTTCGCCGCGAAGCTGACTTCGATCGACGGCGAAGCGTGCGCGATCAACGCCGAGATCGAACGGCTCTGACTCCGCCGACGGTCATGGCGTCGCCGTCGAATTCCACGCGGATCGTGCCGCCGGTGTAGAGGTCCCAGAATGCGAATGTGCGTTCACGTTCGTTCCAGAGCGGACGCTCCAGGGCGTGCTCGACCGGCGACTCGCTGAAGAAGCCGCTGCGCGGCAGCGCCTCGTCGTCGCTCTCGACGACCGGTTTGCCGCCGCTCCAGGCGAAGCGGAGCACGTGCGGGCCGCGGTCGAAATCGGCGCGCACGGTGGTCATGAAGACGCCGCGGTCGCGCCGCGAGGTGCCGAGGACCTGCACGTCGCGCAACGCGCCGTACTTCGAGGTGCTCCAGTCGTACGCGCGCACGAGCTTCTCCGCTTCCGCGTTCAGCATCCGCCGGTTGGCGAGGCTCTGCTCGCTCTTCTGCAGCGTGAAGAGATCGACCGCGCCCTGGCCGTTCATTCCGGCCACGAGGTGCTCGCCGTCGACGCGCACGTCGATGGTGCTGCCGTCGTCGAGCGCGTACGTGCCGGCGTAGCGCGCCAGCGCGTTCGCGGCGAGGCCGCGCACCGCCGGCACGTCGACCGTCTCGCCGCGCAGGATCTTCCGCACGTACGGCCCGACCACGCGGCGCGGGCTCCAGCCGTTGACGCGCGTGTTGCCGAGGAAGATCACGGCGAGGTTCGCGTCGGGATAGCGGCGGAGCTCGCCGTTCACGCCGAGCTGCGGCGCGTCGGAGCCGTGATGGATGACGTGCTCGCCGTCGACGTCCTGCAGCGTCCAGGCGTAGGCGAGGACCAGTCCGTTGTCGTGCGGGAAGAGCGGCGTGAACATCGCGGCCTGCGCCTTCTTCGAGACGAGCTTTCCTTCGCGCAGCATCTGCTCGAAGCGGTAGAGATCGCGCGTGGTGCTGAGCATCCCGCCGTTGCCGAGGAGCTCCCAGTAGACGCCGCCGGCGCGGTCGAGCCGCGCGGTCGGCGTGCCGTGGTCGACGGGCGCCGTGTAGGTGTGCGCGGTGCGGCGCTCGTCGCGCACGAAGTAGCCGGTGTCGCGCATGCCCGTCGGCGCGAAGAAGCGCTCGCGCATGAAGTCGTGATACGACTTGCCGGAGAGCTGCTCGACGATCGCCGCGAGGATGCTGTAGCCGGAGTTCGAGTAGTGATACTCCTTGCCCGGCGGCGAGACCAGCGGCGCGGCGAAGACGCTGTCGATCAGTTGCTGCCGCGAGACCGGATCGTAGTCGTCGCCGGTCTGGTCGACGAGGCCCGCCGAGTGGCTGAGCACCTGCTTGAGCGTGATGTCCTTCTTGTCCGCCGGTGCATCCGGAAAGAACTTCGCCAGCGTGTCGTCGGTCGAAAGCCGCCCTTCGTCTTCGAGCACGGCGATGGCCGTGGCGGTAAGCGCCTTCGTGATCGAGCCGATGTCGTAGATCGTGTCAGGCGTGTTGCGGATGCCGCGCGCCACGTCGGCGTAGCCGTAACCCTTGTCGAGCACGACACCATTCGCATCGGCGACGAGGATCGATCCCGACAAGCCGAACGGAACCATCCGCTGCAGTGTGTCATCGAGTTGCCGTGCGACCGGCGTGGCGGATCGGCATGCGGTCCCGAGGACCGCGAGGAGCAGGAGCCATTTGCGCATGCAGCAAGAGACGCGTGCGCGGGCGGTTCGTTAGAGCATTCGCGGGTCGGCCGACTTGCCGAACAGAACAAGAATGGCGCGGTCTGTAGCGGCAGGCAGTTCGACGATGCGTGTGTATCGTGACCGAAGCAGTTGCTCGACCTGATCGGTAGACCAGTTCTTGATCTGCAGCCAAATCAGCTTCGGCGGATACCCCAGCTGCATCGAGATTTCGGAGAAATCAGCGTCTTTCGATACGACAGTGAAATCATGCTCCCTCGCGTACAGCCACACGGTCTCGTCGGAGACGCTATGTAACTGGACGTTCCAGACGTGCTCCGAACCCGGAAATAGATCTGCGACACGATCGACCAAAGTGGGCGAGAGATGATGGTCGAAAAGCAGCTTCACTCGTTCGCCACCAGCATGCGATGTTCACGCTCGGCGGCGTAACTCAGGCATGCCAGGATGTCGTCGTGCGTCAGGTACGGGAAGTCGGCGAGCACCTGTTCTTCAGTCATGCCCGACGCCAGGTAGGACAGTACATCGTAGACGGTGATCCGCATGCCACGGATGCACGGTTGCCCGCCGCGTTTCCCTGGCTCGATCGTGATGATGCCGTCGTACGACATGGAAGCCATTCTAAAGGAACGAGCTCGCCCCTGTTCACCGCTTATAATCCGCCGCCGCATGACTACCGTCCGCATCAAGGATTTGCCGCAGCACGCCGGAGAAAAAGTCGTCGTCAACGGGTGGCTGTACAACAAGCGCAGCTCGGGGAAGCTGCAGTTTCCGATCGTGCGCGACGGCAGCGGCTATCTGCAGTGCGTGGTCTTCAAGAAGGAAGTCTCCGAGGAGACGTGGAAGGCGGCGGATGAGGCGACGCAGGAGTCATCCGTCCGCGTGACCGGCACGGTGCGCGCCGAGCCGCGCGCGCCGGGCGGCGTCGAGCTCGGGGTCGAGTCGTTCGAGATCGTGCAGCTCACGCACGACTACCCGATCACGCCGAAGGAGCATGGCACCGCGTTCCTGATGGACCTGCGCCATCTCTGGCTCCGCTCGTCGAAGCAGCACGCCATTCTGCGCGTGCGCAACGAGATCGAGAAAGGCATCCGCGACTTTTTCTACGAGCGCGACTTCGTGCTGATCGACTCGCCGATCCTCACCGCCAACGCGGCCGAGGGAACGTCGACGCTGTTCGAGACCGACTACTTCGGCGAGAAGGCGTACCTCTCGCAATCGGGCCAGCTCTACCTCGAGCCGGCCGCTGCGGCGTTCGGCAAGGTCTACTGCTTCGGCCCGACCTTCCGCGCCGAAAAGTCGAAGACGCGCCGCCATCTGATGGAGTTCTGGATGGTCGAGCCGGAGGTGGCGTTCCTCGAGTTCGCCGGCCTGCAGGATCTGGCCGAGGAGTTCATCGAATACCTGGTCATGCGCGCGCTCGACCGCTGCCAGGAAGAGCTCAAGACGCTCGAGCGCGATCTGTCGAAGCTCGAGAACGTGAAGCGCCCGTTCCCGCGCATCAGCTACCGCGAGGCCATCGAGGTGCTGCGCAAGCACGGCGTCGAGGCGAATTTCGGCGACGACTTCGGCGGCGATGAAGAGACCATCATCGCCAACTCCTTCGAGAAGCCGGTGATGATCAGCCGCTATCCGGCCGCCATCAAGGCGTTCTACATGCAGCCCGATCCCGACGATCCGTCGCTCGCCCTCGGCCTAGACGTCATCGCGCCCGAAGGCTACGGCGAGATCATCGGCGGCTCGCAGCGCATCCACGATCACGACCTGCTGCTGCAGCGCATCCGCGAGCACAACCTGCCGGAGAGCGCGTTCCAGTGGTACCTCGACGTGCGCAAGTACGGCACCTTCCCGCATTCCGGCTTCGGCATGGGCATCGAGCGCTGCGTGGCCTGGATCACCGGCGTCCCGCATCTGCGCGAGACCATTCCCTATCCGCGCATGCTGAACCGCATCTACCCGTGAGCGAGACACTCCGCGTCATTCCGCTCGGTGGCCTCGGCGAGATCGGGATGAACCTGATGGTCTACGAGTGCGGCGACGACGCCGTGCTGGTCGACTGCGGAATGATGTTTCCCGATGCCGCGACGCTCGGCGTCGACGTGATCGTGCCCGACATGACCTACCTCTTCGACAACGCGTCGAAGATCCGCGCGCTCTTTCTCACGCACGGCCACGAGGACCACATCGGCGCGGTGCCGTTCCTCGTCGAGCGGCTGCCGGTGCCGGTCTACGGCATGCCGCTGGCCCTCGGCTTCGTCGCCGACAAGCTCGAGGAGTTCGGCATCGACGACATCGAGCTGCGGGCCATCCTGCCGCGCGACGTCGTCGAGGCAGGCTCGTTCCGCGTCGAAGCCATCCGCGTGACGCACTCGATCGTCGACGCGGTCGGCTACGCCATCACCACGCCGGCCGGCACGATCATCCACACCGGCGACTTCAAGATCGACCACACTCCCATCGACGCGAAGCCGACCGATCTCGCGCGCTTCTCGCAGTACGGCGAAGACGGCGTGCTGCTGCTCGTCAGCGACTCGACGAACGCACTCGTGCCGGGGCATGGCCCGTCGGAGCGCCTCGTCGGCGCAGGACTCGACCGCATTTTCGCGAACGCGAAGAAGCGCATCCTCGTCACTACCTTCGCCTCGCACATCCATCGCGTGCAGCAGGTGATCGATCTCGCGCGCAAGCACCGCCGCAAGGTGCTGCTGGTCGGCCGCTCGCTGGTCGACAACGTCGAGACGGCGGAGAAGCTCGGCTACCTGAAGTTCCCGCGCGAGACCCGCGCCGCCTCCGACGACTACGCGCCGTCGGACCTCGTGATCATGACCACCGGGACGCAGGGCGAACCGTCGTCGGCGCTCTCGCGCATGGCCATCGGCGAGCACAAGCAGGTCTCGATCGAGGAAGGCGACGTGGTGATCATCTCGGCGCGCACGATCCCCGGCAACGAGCGCGCGGTGACGCACGTGATCGACAACCTCTATCGCCGCGGAGTCGACGTCGTGCATCACGAGGCGCCCGACATCCACGTCTCCGGCCACGCCTGCCAGGAAGAGCTGCGGCTGATGATCAACATCACCACGCCGAAGTTCTTCATCCCGGCGCACGGGACGCTGCGGCATCTGATCCATCACGCGCGGCTCGCGGAGGAAGTGGGCGTGCCGCACGGAGTGGTGATCACGAACGGGCAGGTGGCGGAGATCGCCGGCGAGAGCGTGCGCGTGCTCGAGGAGCGCGTCGCGCACGGAAAGGTGTTCATCGACTCGGAGGCGGAGGAAGTGCCGGACGTGGTCGTGCGCGACCGGCAGCATCTGGCCGAGGACGGCTTCGTGATCGTGGTGGTCGCGGTCGACAGCAACGGCCGTTTGATCCGCGATCCGGAGATCATCACCCGCGGCCTGGTGCACGTCGACGAGAGCCAGGACGTGCTCGAGGACGTGCGCCGCCAGCTCGTTGGCATGTTTGACGAAAGTCCAGCCGACGAGCTGCGCGACTCCGATCTGCTGCACGAGAAGATGCGCGCGCTGCTGAAACGCTACTTCCGGAAGAGCATGGGCGCGCGGCCGATGATTCTTCCCGTCATCTGGGAAATGTAATGTCGATCATCGAAGCGATCGTCCTCGGCCTGGTCCAGGGTCTCACCGAGTTCATTCCGATCTCGTCCACCGCTCACCTCAAGCTCGTGCCGCAGTTCCTCGGATGGGGCGATCCCGGCGCGGCGGTGTCGGCGGTGATCCAGTTCGGAACGATCCTGGCCGTCATCATTTACTTCTTCCGCGATCTGGTGCGGCTGACGGTCGGCTTCTTCCGCGGGCTCGTCACGCGGCGGATCTTCTCCGATCCCGACTCGGCCGAGGCGTGGTACGTGATCTTCGCGACCATCCCGATCCTCGTCCTCGGCGTGCTGCTGAAAGACCTGATCCACGGCGTGTTTCGCAGCACGTGGGTGGTGATGGTGCAGCTCGTGTCGATCGCGGTGCTGCTGCAGATCGCCGAGGCGTACGCGCGGCGGCGCGGCTTCCGCCCGCGCGAAGACTTCAACGGCAAAGACGCCATCGCCATGGGACTGGGGCAGTGCATCGCCCTGATTCCCGGCTCGTCGCGCAGCGGCTCGACGATCATGACCGCGCTCTTCCGGCGGCTGCCGCACGACTACTCGGCGCGCTTCTCATTTTTGATGAGCATTCCTGCCATCACCGCCGCCGGCGTCTACGAGCTCTTCTCCGAGCGCGAGCAGCTCGCCGCCATCGGCACGACGCCGATCGTCGTCTCGATCGTGGTCGCCTTCATCTCCGGCTGGGCCTCGATCTGGTTCCTGCTGCGCTATCTCCGCACGCACACCACGCATGTCTTCATCTACTACCGCTACGTCCTCGGCGCGCTGCTGGCCGTGTTGCTGGTGACCGGGTACATGAAATGAGGCGCATTCTCCTCGCGGCGATTCTTCTGGCATCCTGCACGGCGTCGATGAACGAGCATTCGCGCTATCTGGCCCTCGGCGATTCGTACACGATCGGCGAGAGTGTCGACGCGAGCGAGCGCTTTCCGGTGCAGCTCGCCGGTGCGCTGCACATCGGCGAGCCGGAGATCATCGCTAAAACCGGCTGGACCACGGACGAGCTGAATGCCGCCATCGACGCCGCGAATCCGAAGGGTCCGTACGATCTGGTCACGCTGCTGATCGGCGTGAACAATCAATATCGCGGCCGCGACGCCGACCAGTACCGCACGGAGTTCCGGGCGCTGCTGCAACGCGCCATCGGATTCGCCGGCGGCAACGCGCAGCACGTGGTCGTCGTCTCGATCCCCGACTGGGGCGTGACGCCGTTCGCCGAAGGGCGCGACCGCGCCAAGATCGGCCGCGAAATCGACCAGTTCAATGCGATCAATCGGGAGGAAGCGGCGCGCGCCGGCGCGCGGTACGCCGACATCACCGCCATCTCGCGCGGCAACGATCCCGCGCTCGTGGCGAAGGACGGACTGCATCCGTCGGGCAAGCAGTACGCGGATTGGGTGCGCGTCATCGCCACTACAATCCGCTGAAGGAGGGCCGGGCGATGGCCGACCGCGCGCTGAGCTACGCGACGCACCGCAAGTACGACTGGCGTTTCCACTTCGTCGCCTTCCCGATCCTGGCAGTGAACGTCGGCTGGCGCATCGTCGCCGCCGTGCGGCGGCCATCGATCGTCGCCGTTTGGGAGATCGCGGTCGCGATCGCGCTGGTGATGCTCGCCTACGCCGCGCGCAGTTGGGCCACGCGCCTGCAGGACCGCATCATCCGCACCGAAGAGCGCGCGCGTCTGCGGCAGCTCGCGCCCGACGTCGACCCGGAACACTTCAGCATCGGCCAGCTCGTCGCGCTCCGCTTCTGCTCCGACGAGGAACTGCCGGAGCTCGCCCGCGCCGTGCTGCGCGACGACATCCGGCAGCGCGAGGAGATCAAGCAGCGCATCCGCACGTGGCGCGCCGATCCCTACCGCGTGTGATCAGTTCGAATGCACCGGCGCTTTCCCGCTGACGAGAAAATCGCGGAGGATCTGCATCCGGTGCGGGATGAAGACGTCGCGCATGGCCGGTGAGATCGCGAACTGCTTGTCCTGACCGATGAAGGTGAACTGCTTCTCGCTGACGTGCTGCTGATCCTGCAGCGGCGGCGGGAAGCGCACGCCTTCGCCGACGTCGCCCGAGAGGAAGTGGCAGCCGACGCAGCCCATCGTCTCCGCGCGCGCGACCACCTGCTGGGCGCTCAGCGTGCTGCCGCTCGCGCGCAGCGCCTCGTCGATGCGCGCCTTGAAGGCCAGACCCTCGGACGATACGAGCGACGCCGAGAACGGGCGGTCGAGGATGAAGGTGAGGTCGGACGGCGTCGGCTGCGTGTCGCCGAGGAGGAACTCGTTCGGGATCGACATGAAATAGAGATTCACGTCGCGCACGGCCAGGTCCTTCACCTGCGCCACGAATGCGTCGCGGAAGCGCTGCGCCTGCGGCGTCGTCACGCGCGCGTCGAGGAAGTCGCCGAAGGGCGCGTTCTCCAGCGCGTCGGGTTTCATGATGGCCCGGCACGTTCCGTTCGTGCATTCGCGCACCAGCCGGAACTGCAGAAAGTGCGTGGCCTGCACCGGCAGGGTCGCCTGCAGCGTGCGGATGCCTGCCGGCGCGGTGCTGTAGTGCGCCGGATCGATCACCGGCGCGAAGCCGCTGATGCCGTCGAAGAAGAAGCGCTCCAGCCGGTCGCGCCGCTCAGTGCGCGACTCGACCGCGGAGAGATCGGCCCAGAACTGCGCGACCGGACGGCAGCCGGCCAGCCCCAGCTCCGGACGCGGATTCGGCAACACGCCTTCGAAGATGATGTGAAAGACCTCCACCGAGCTGACCGTCGTGTCGGCGAAGACGATCCGGTACTCGCCGCACTGCGCGCCGTCGGCCATGTCGAAGCGGTTCGTGATCGCGATCGGGATGAACGCGTCGGGATGGAACGGCGCCGTCGCGCGCGGACCTTCATTCGTCGGACAGCCGCGCGCGAAGCCGTTGAGCGACGGCTTGCCGTTCACCAGCTCGTCGTCGCAGTGCGGCATCGCGGCGTCGAGCCCCGGCTTCGGATTCTGCGTGTCCATCCACTGCCGGAACAGTTTCTCCGCCGTCAGCCCCGGCACGTCGGCGCGCGCCGCGAGCTGCGCGAGCACGCGCTCGAAACGGAACGGTGCGAGCACGCCGGCGTCGGTGATGGCGAACGAGCGCTCCGGCCGCAGCGGCGCGTCGATGCCGGGCGAGCGCACCGAGCGGCGCTTGGCCGCGACCAGCGCGAAGAGCGCCAGCAGTGACAACAGCGTGACGAAGAGCCGGCGCGCCATGGCCTCAGTCGCTCAGCACCTGCACTTCAGGGATGTTGCGGTACTTTTCGGCGAAGTCGAGGCCGTAGCCGATCACGAACTGCGGATCGATGGAGAAGCCGACGTACTCCGGCGTGAACGGCACCTTGCGCGCCTTCGGCTTGTCGAGGAACGCGGCCGTCTTCACCTTCGCCGCGCCGCGGCTCTCGATGTAGTTGTGCACCTCGCGGATCGAGAGCCCGCTGTCGATGATGTCTTCGACGATCAGCACCGACTTGCCGCGCATGTCGAGCTGCGGCTCCTTGAGGATCGTCACCACGCCGGACGAGTACTTTTGATTTCCGTAGCTGGAGATCTGGATGAAGTCGAGGGCGACGTCCATCTTCATCTGCCGCACCAGATCGGCGCAGAAGAACATCGCGCCTTTCAGCACGCAGAGCGCGATGACCTCGGTGCCTCCCAGGTCACGCTCGATCTCGGCCGCCATCTCCGCCACGCGTGCATCGATCTGTTCGCGAGTGATTAACGTCGTCTGTGCCATTCGTGACAGAATTCTATTTCACGCATGACGGTGACGGAAGTCGCGGCGCTGCACGGGCGCTACGTGCGCATTGCCGACCGCTTCAAGGCGATCTGGACCTATCACCAGTTCGCCACCGGCATCTTCCGCAATCTGCTCGACCGGCCGGCGCCCTACGCCGTCGACTTCCGCCGCATCTACGAGCGCGTGAAAGTCGCCGGCGCGAAGCTCAATGCGGCCGAGGCGGCCGATGCGCGCGACGTGATCGACGCGGCCGAGCGCGTGCTCGACACTACCGCCCAGACGCTGCTGGAGGCCGATGACGCGCTCACGCCGTCGCTGGTGCGCCGCTTCGTCGACAAGCTGAACATGCAGGACGAGGAGATCATCCATCTCCTCATCAAGTTCTACCTCTACGCCGACGCTGTCGAAGGCGACCGCCGCGACAAGCTCGATTTTCTCTTCACCCGCATCGGCGAAGAGCTGCTGCCGGAGCGCGGCGAGTACATCTCGCGCGAGTCGCTCGAGTTCCGCGAGCGCGTGCTGGCCCTGGTCTCGGTGATGCGCGTGGCCGCGCCGCCGCGCGACGAGGTGCTGCGCGTGATCCGCGCCATCCGCTCGATGCGCGACGAGATGCAGCAGGCCCGCACCTTCGACGAGCTCACCGAGCGCCACCTGCTCCGCAACGCCCGCACCTTCAAGCACCGCATCGGCGATCTCTACTTCGATCCCGACGTGCTGCTGGCCATCGTCGAGCTGAACGTCTCCGCGAAGAACCGCTTCGTCGAGCTCTATCAGGTCGAAGAGCAGCGCATCCTCGAAGACTCGCAGAAGCTGCTCGCGCACGGCGACGCCATCGCCCGCAACTTCGGCGACGCGAACCCCGAGCTGGCCGACGCCATCGCCCGCTTCCGCGAGTACAAGGAGCGCTTCGACGCGCTGCGCGCCGAGTCGAACGTGAAGCACGACCTCGTCGCGCAGCTCAAGACCTCGATCGGCAACGTCCTGGCGCAGCTCGATCGCGGCCTCGAGCCGGAGCATGAGATCGAGGAGCTGCCGGAGGCGCTCTTCGATCAGCAGCGTCAGCTCGACGTGCTGGCCGGCGTGTTCGGCGACTCCGAGCCGCTGCTGCCGCTGCTCGCGCGCATCTCCTCCGCCCTCGATTACCTTTCTCTCGACACGCCGCTCGACGAGGTCCTCGGCTACCCGGCCGTGCGCGAGCTGCGGCTCGAAGCGTGGGAAGTCTGCGCGTTCCAGAAGCTCTTCGCGCGCCGTCCGCCCGATGCCGAGGAGGATGCGGAGGAGTTGTGGACGCTCTATCTGCGGTCGGCGGCGCTGCGCGTGAAGATCGACGAGGAAGCGACGGCCATCGCCGCCGCGCGCAGCCAAGGCGAGACGCCGACCGCAGAGCTGCTGGCCGCGGCCAAGCGCAGCCTCGATCTGGCGAAGGAGCTCGACGAGCAGTTCGGCAGCCTGCTGCAGGAGGCGGTCTACTACGCGAACCGGCCGATCCTGCATCAGCTCTACCGCTCGCGCTTCCGCCTGCTGCGCGGCTTCTCCGGTCTCTGGCTGATCTATGATCGGAGCGTGAGTTAGACGGCTCCTCGGGTCCTCGGCTCCTCGGCTCCTCGGGGCTGTCGAGCACCGAGCCGCCCGAGGACCCGAGGACCCGAGGAGCCGAGGAGCCGTAATGATCGTCAACCCTTCGAAGATCGTTTGCGTCGGACGCAACTACGCCGATCACGCCAAAGAGCTCGGCAATGAGGCGCCGGCCGAGCCGATCCTCTTTCTGAAGCCGCCCAGCGCTCTCCTGCCTCACGAAGGGACCATCGTCCGGCCGGCGGTCTCGCAACGCGTCGATCATGAAGGCGAGCTGGCCATCGTCATCGGCCGGACGGCGAGGAACGTGAAGGCGGCGGAGTGGCGCGACTACGTGCGCGGCTTCACCTGCGCCAACGACGTCACCGCGCGCGACATCCAGCGGAAGGACGTGCAGTTCACGCGCGGCAAAGGCTTCGACACCTTCTGCCCGATCGGGCCGCGGGTGGTGGAGGATCTCGACGTGAGCGACCTGCGCGTTTCCACGCGCGTGAACGGCGAGGTACGGCAGGATGGAAGGACGTCGCAGATGATCTTCCCGCCGGGCGTCCTGATGGAATTCATCACCTCCGTCATGACCCTGGAGCCGGACGACGTGATCCTCACCGGCACGCCGGCCGGCGTCGGACCGCTGCAGGCCGGCGACGTGGTGGAAGTGGAGATCGAAGGGATCGGCGTGCTGCGCAACCCGGTCGCGTGACGCCGTGCGCGACGAGTTGCTGGCGCGCTTCCCGGCGCTGACAAAACTGCCGCCCGGCTGCTACGTGGTCGGCGGCGCCGTGCGCGATCTGTCGATGCAGCGCGAGCCGGCCGACGTCGACCTGGCCTGCGCCGATCCGCTCGCCGCCGCGCAATCCATCTCGCCGCGCGTGATCCGCCTCGGCAGCGGCGAGCATCTGTCGGCGTGGCGCGTGGTGATCGGCGAGCAGGTCTACGACTTTGCCGCGCTCGAGGGCGGCTCGATCGAGCCCGATCTGGCGCGGCGCGACTTCACCATCAACGCCATGGCCGTCTCGCTCGACGACGGCGCGCTGCTCGATCCGCACGGCGGCCGCCGCGATCTCGCGCTCCGGGTCGTGCGCATGGTCGACCCGGCGAACTTCGACGACGATCCGCTGCGGATGCTGAAGGCGGTGCGGATGGCCGTCGCCTACGATTTCACCATCGAGCCGGAGACGCTGCACGCGATCGCGGCGCGCGCGCCGCGCATCGTCGAGTCGGCGCGCGAGCGGATCGCCTCCGAGCTCTCGCTGATCCTCTCGGCGCAACGCTTCACCACCGCCGTGGCGCTGCTGCAGGAGACACGGCTCGACGGGCCGCTCGCGCTCCGCACGCGCGCGTTCCACGCCGACGACGTCACGCTCGACGGCGCGCTGGCGCTGCTGATGGATGAGCCGCCGTCGAAGGACGCCCGCACCCTGCAACGTCTGCTCGACCGGCACGACCGCATCGCCCTCTACGACGCCGGCGAACGCGTCGCCCGGCAACTGCCGCCGATGCTCCGCGCCCTCGGCCGCGACGACGCGCTCGACTGGCCCGACTTTGCCGCGCGCGCACTCCTCGGCGGCGACGAGCTGGCCGCACTCCTCGGCATCGAGCCAGGCAAGGAGCTCGGCCGCATCAAGCGTGCGCTGCTCGAAGCGCAGCTCCGCGGCGAGGTGACGACCCGCGCAGAGGCGGAGCGCTTCGTGCGCGAGATGTCTTAGCGCGCGCTCACTGCGTGAGCGTCACCCGCACTTCGCCCACCGTGGTGTGCGCGTTCACGCGCGAGGTGCCGCCGGCGTTGTGCCACCGCGCCTTGCCCGGCAGGATCCCTTCGTGGGAGACCAGCTCGCTGCCGATGTTCGTGTGCACCTCGCCGATGCGGCAGGAGGCGCTCAGGTCGCGCACGCTCGCGCGCGGCAGGCGGAGATCGATCTCGCCGGCGCGCAGGTCGACGTCGACGTTGCCGAAGCGGCCGGCCAGGTCGACTTCGCCGGCGGAGGTGGTGAAGGCGACGTCCACGCCGGGCGGCAGGTCGATGCGCAGATCGAGTCCGGTGAACTTCTTCGCGCGCCAGCCCTGCGCGTTACGGCCGAAGCGGCGGCGGACGATGGCCTCGCTGCCGTTCACGTAGAACTCGACGCTCGTGTCGTCGACCACCTGCTGCGCCCAGGCGCGCTCGCGCGCGCCGTCGTAGTCGCGCGAGGCGACGCCGGAGAGCGCCAGCCGGTCGGCGGCGCCGTTGCGGACGGTGAAGCTGCCGGCCGGGATGTCGATCAGCACGCGCTGCACCGCGCCGCGCGGCACGACCGACTGGAAGGAATGTTCGGCATCGACGGCGAAGGCGCTGCCGGCGCAGAGGAGCGAAGCGAGGACCAAAACGGAGATGCGCATGTCTCTTCTACGTTCGGACGGCGCTCGGAGTTGCGCGCACAAAGACGTAGGGCCGGCTGACGCCGGCCCTACGAGTACGACTCCCCAAAGGTTCGGTGATGATCGCTTACTTCTTTTTCGACGACTTCTTGCTGCTGCCGCCGCTGGACTTCTTCGACGAAGACGAAGACTTGGAACCGCCCTTCTTCGAGGCCATTAGTGCTCACCACCTTTCATGCCGTACGGGACCTCCCGGTCGCGCCTCTTTGGCATAACGCGCCGGATCGCTCCGGCAAATCGTAGACGTTGGAAGTGGAGAGACGGGGGCTGACGACCTGCGGCGTGACTGACTTTTTAATCCGTCCGGCGATCATCATCATTACTGTACGAAAAAATAGATTCGTTAACTCATATTGTCAATCATTTTTTTAAGAAAATCGTAATTCAGACGCGACGTTCCACGTTGTTCCACGCTTCGCGGTACGCGGCGCGCGCGATTTCGGCGCTGCGCCGCCACGTGAAGGCGCGCGCGCGAGCGGTTCCGCGCGCGCTCATCGACGCGCGCAATGCCTCGTCGTCCGCCACGCGCAGCATCGCCGCGGCCAGCGACTGCTCGTCGTTCGCGTCGGCGTGCAGCGCCGCGTCGCCGGTCAGCTCGACCAGCGCGGCGTCGGCCGAGGTGATCACCGGCGCGCCGCTGGCCATCGCTTCGAGCGCCGGCAGTCCGAATCCTTCTTCACGGCTCGGCACCACCACCGCCATCGCCTCGCGATAGAGCTCGCGCAACTCGTCGTCGCTGATGAAGCCGAGCGTGCTGACGCCGGCGATGCCGTCGAAGCGGCGGAACGCGCCGCCGGCCAGCACCAGCGTGACGTCCGGCCGCTCCCGATGCACGCGCGCGAAGGCGCGCACCAGCGCGTCGGCGTTCTTGTGCGGCTTGTCGTTGCCGGCGAACAGAAAGTAGCGCCGCCGCGCGCCGCCGGGCGTCAAGCGCGCGTCGGCGGCGTTCGGCGTGACGCGCACGTCGCGCGCACCGAGCTCGCGCTCGAGCTGCCGCGCCACCGCCTCGCTCACCGTCAGCACGCGCGCCGCCCGCCGCACCGCCCGCCGCACCATGAAGCGCGCGTACGGCCGCGCCAGCGGATTGCGCTGCGGCTGGTGCAGGTGAATGAGGTCGTGGATCGTGACCACGATCGGGACGGAGGTGTGCGGCACGACGTAGTGCGGCGCGTGAAAGACGTCGAGGCGCGCGCGGTCGGCGGCGCGGCCGACGGCGAAGAGCTCGCGGATCGAGTAGTGCGGTGCATCGACGATCACGCGCTCGACGCCGTCCGGCAGCTCGGCGTTCGCGGACGTGAATGCCACCAGCTCGTCTTCGCCGATCTCCAGCAAACCTCCGACGAGGCCGCGGATGTACGTGCCGATGCCGTAGTCGCCGATCTTCCGCGCGTCGATCCCTATGCGCATCCGAGGAGCTCCGCCATCGTTTCTGCGCTCCGCTCCCAACGCCAGAGGTGGGCGCGCTCCGGGCCGCGCGCGCGCAAGTCGGCGCGCAGCGCGCCGTCGCGCAGCAGCCGCGCCAGCGCCGCGCGCAGCGCCTCGCCGTCGCCGGGCGGCACCAGCAGCGCCGCGTCGCCGGCCAGCTCCGGAATCGCACCGGTGCGCGTGGCGATCACCGGCGCGCCGCACGCCATCGCCTCGAGCGGCGGAATGCCGAAGCCCTCGTAGCGCGACGGATAGACGAACGCGCGCGCGCCGCGATAGAGCGCGCGCAACCGCTCGCGCGTGACGTAGCCGGTCAGCTCGATGCGCGGGTCGTCCGGCAGCCGCGTCTTCCAGCCGGCATCGCCGCACAACACCAGCCGCGGCCGCGGCTCGGGCAGCGCGCGCCACGCCGCGACCAGCAGGTCGATGCCTTTGCGCGGCTCGAGCGTGCCGGCGTAGAGCACGTAGTCGGCTTCGCCGGCGTCATCGGGTGAGAAGAACGGATCGACGCCGTTCGGCACCAGCTCGATCTTGTGCGCGTCGACGCCGAAGCCGCGCATCGCCTCGTCCGCGACCTGCCGCGACACGCACGCCACGCGCGTGGCCAGCTCCAGACTCCGTCCGATGAAGAGATTGAAGGAGAGGATGGTCTGCAGACGATGGCGTCCCGGCATGGTGATCGACGTGAAGTCGTGCAGCGTGACCACGCTCGGCCGCTTCCACGTCATCGGCAGCGTGCCGTGCGGCGCCCACAACACGTCGGCGTCGATGCGCGGCAGCCGCAGTTGCTGCCACAGCACGCCGAGCGGCATCGGGTCGACGGCGAAGCGCGCGCCTTCCAGCCCTTCGCGGTCGGCGATCTCCGCATGCGAAGCGATGGTCACCTCGCACGGCAGCCGGCGCGCGATCTCGGCGGTGTGCACGCCGATGCCGGTCCGATGTCCGACGAGTGCCCGGCCGTCGATCGCAACGCGCATTGCTTATGTTACGCGGCGCAGCACGTCGAGCGTTTGCCGCGCGGCGACGTCCCAGCGGAACTCCGCCGCGCGCGCGCGGCCCTTGCGCGCCAGCTCCTCGCGCAGCGCGGCATCGCTGGTCACGCGCTGCAGCAGCGCCGCCAGCGTCTCGGCATCGTGCGGCTCGAAGTAGAGCGCCGCGTCGCCGCCGATCTCCGGCAGCGACGACGAGCGCGCGGCGATGGCCGGCACGCCGCGCGACATCGCCTCGAGCAGCGGAAAGCCGAATCCTTCGTAGATCGAAGGAAAGACGAAGGCCTCGGCGCGCTCGTAGATCGTGGCCAGTTGCGGCGCGCGCACGTAGTCGAGATGCACGATGCGCGCGCCGCGCAGCCGCGGCGCCAGCGCCTCCGACTTCCAGCCGATCTTCCCGACCACCACCAGCGAGCCGTCGTACGCGCCGCGGTCGCGCAGCCGCTCGAACGCGTCGATGAGCGTGGCCAGATTCTTTCGCGGCTCGACCGTGCTGACGAAGAGGATGTAGCGCGGCGGCACGCCGTCGACCGGCTCCGCGACCGCCGGCGCGCCGAGGCCGGAGTGGATGGCCACCGCGCGCGACGGATCGATCGGGTAGTAGTGCAGCAGATCGCGGCGCGTCGACTCCGAGACGCAGACGATCGCGTCGGCGAACGCCAGCTCGCGCGCCATCTGCCGCTCGAGATTGTCGAGCGTCTCCTGCTGCAGCAGCTCCGGAAAGCGTTTGTAGGTGAGATCGTGCACCGTCACCACGCGCCGCCGCGCCACCGCGCCGTGCAGCCGCGGCAGAAAGTAGTTCGCGCCGAAGAGGACGTCGCAGTCTTCGAGCGCGATCCAGGCAACGTACGCGGCGGCGGTGAGTGGACGATCGAAGCGTCCCGGCCGCGCGCCGCGCAGGTCGAACACGCAGAGCCGCGCGTTCGCCGGAAGATCGGCGTGCAGCGATGGACCTTCGTCGGTCACGCGCGCGTCGCCGAAGAGCACGAGCTCGACGTCTTCGCGTTTCGCCAGCTCGCGGAGCAGGTAGTAGAGATACCAGCCGACGCCGGTGAGCGGCTCGTAGAACGGGCGGATGTCGACGCCGACGCGCAGCTTCCGCTCGCGCCGGCTCGCCGCGCGCCAGGCGCGTTGCACGCGTTCGGCGAACGCATGGAATAGAGTGTGCGCCACGACTGCGGCGGTGCGCGCGAGCGGCATCGGCGCGCGATCGTAACAAGGATGCGCACACTCCTCATCATCGTTCTGGTGCTGGCGCTGGCCATCGGCGCGATCGCGCTCTATCTCTTCGCCACCACGCCGAAGAGCGCCGCGCCGCTGACGATGCCGCTCGCGCCGGCGCATCGCGCGCTGCTCGCGCACGTGCCGTCGTCCGCCGACGCCTTCGCGCTCGCGCCGACTGCCGCGCTGCTCGACAACAAGCTCCTCGGCAATCCGGTCACGCGCGACTCCACCGAGCGGTTCCTCGAGCAGCAGCCGATGCCGCCGCCCTGGCTCCTCGGCCGCGCCGATCTGGTCGCGTGGCGCACGGAGAAACGCACTGCCTACGCCATCCGCCTCGACGCCATCCGCTCGCTGCTCGTGCGGCTCTGGCTCGCGTTCGCCAGCGGCGTCGATGCGCGCAGCGAAGGAGAGATCTTCCTGATCAACGCCGATCCCGAGCCGCCGCTCGCTGCGCGCGAGCTCGACGAGCTGTTGCGCGTCGCGCAGCCGCTGCCGGCCGGCGACGTGCTGGTCATCCAGCGCAACAGCGAGCGCGGAGCGTATCCGCCGATCGGCCGTCCCGCCGCGTCGTCGGTGCGCGTGACGCCGCGCGAGATCGTGATCATCTCGCGCGCCGAAGCGCGCAACGCCGCGCCGCTCACCGCACGGGTCACTGCGCGCTTTCCAACCGGCGCGCTGCTCGCCGTCACCTTCGCCCGTCCGCCGCGCATCCTCGGCGACGTGCGCCGCCTGCTCGCCGCCGACATCGAGGCGCTCGTCGGCAGCGGCGGCTCGATCGCGCTCTACGACGTCGACACCGGCACGCTGCTGCCGAGTCCGAAAGGCGTCATCGCCGTGCCGTCGAGCGAGGCCGCGCGCGGCGAGCTGTCGGAGGTCATGGCCGCGGCGAATCTGATCGGCCAGACCGCCGAGGCGAACGGGCAGTTGCTGGTGTCCTTCGACCGCCGCAGCATGCCCCTGTATTTAAAGGATGCATTCGTGCCGGCGACCTGGCCGGCGAATCAGTGGTCGATGCGCGTCGATCCCGACCGCCTCGTGCCGCTGCTCGAGAAGCTCGGCGACAGCACCGCGCTGCGTTATGCCGCGCCGCGGATCCATCGCTCCGCGCGCGACTTGCGCCGCTGGATCGACGCGTTGCGCGCCGCGGAATCGGTCGAGATCGCCTCCTCGTCAGACGCATCCTCCGAGGAGTTGCGCGTGCGGGTTGCATCGAAATAGATTCCGGACGGCAGAGGGTTACGGGGTCGACTGTGGCAGACATCATTGATTTCAACGAGATCGACGAGCACGGCCCGCAAACGTACAGCGGGACGTACGACTTTCCGGCGGCCGAGATGGCGCGGCCGGAAGTCGCCGGCGACGGACGGATCGCCATGACGGCGAACGTGCAGAAGGGCGATTCGGCAGGCGAGTACGTGGCGGACGGCACGGCCAGTTTCACGGCCGACCTGAGCTGCTCGCGTTGCGTCGAGCCCTACCCGTTTGCGCAGACTTCGCCGTTTCACGTAAGATTCCGCCCTCGTCCTGAGGTCTCCGAGGAAAACGAGGAGATCGAGATCACCGACCGGGAAGAGCTCGACGTCGAGTTCTACTCCGGGCGCACGATTCCGTTGCGGGATCTCGCGCTCGAACAGATCCAGCTCTCGATTCCGATGAAGCCGCTCTGCGAGGACGGCTGCCTCGGCCTCTGCCCGACCTGCGGCGTCAACCGCTCGCGCGAACGCTGCGCGTGCGAGACCTCGCTGGTCGACGAACGTTGGGGTGCGCTGTCCGGCATCCGCGAAGAGCTGGCAAAGAAGAAAGAAGTCTAGAAAAGCGGGTCCTCGGGACCTCGGCTCCTCGGCTCCTCGGGAACAACTCCCCGTGGAGCCGAGGTGCCGAGGAGCCGAGGACCCAGAC
>DASVQE010000010.1:0-61563 GCA_036389275.1 Thermoanaerobaculia bacterium | reverse complement strand
GTGCTGCAGCACGATACGTTCAATCACACGCAGCACGCCTGGCGAAAAGCCAAGATTATAGTGCACCGACACCGGAGAGAGCCAGAACTTGGCAGATGAGTCACCTGAATCGACGTGAACGTGCCGAGGCTCACCCACATCTCCGCTGAAGAAGTAGAACCGATATCGGCCCTCGCGATGGATTGTCGGCATACTTACTCGAGTCTACCGCACGGTTGGCGTTCGTTGTTTACTGCGTCAAGAGAGTGCGCGGCTGAACGCCACTTATGCGCGTGTGAAAGTCGGCGCAGCAGCAAGAGAGAAGAACCTGCCTGGAGATATCTTCGGCAAACGGAGATGCCGTGGACCGAGCATAATCGAATCCAAGAGTTACACCTGTATCGCGACGACTGCCTGATCCGGCCTTTTCGAAGCTACGAAGAAGGCGCACCGTGCGGAGCTGTGCATCCTTCGCTCGGCTTAACGCGGACCGCCGTTTGTGCCGTTATGCGGAATCGCGCAAGCATCTGGAGACGGTATTTGACCATTCACATGTCCGTATCGCCAATCGGTTTGACTGCGCACTCATTCCGCGACGGAGACATCGAGGAGAACGTAAGTGTCCGGCCGAGGCGAGACGGGTTTGGCGCCTCGCCGTCCAAAGCTGTCTGTCGTCGGTGTTCGCGTGCCCGTCAGTCTGGCTAACGTGTATTTAGTGACCGCGGCGAGAGCGGGTCACGTGCTGGCGAGAGCGCGCTATCACGGATGCGATCCGGCGGCCGTCCATCGGGCGCGTAACGCGTCGCGACGTACCACGATAAAGAAGCCGCGCAGAGGGTGCGTGCGGCAGCGGCGCCAACCCCGCTCCGTTGTTACATGCCGTGGTGACGTTGCCGGCAGGGAGGCGAGCTGAGACCGACGAGACGCGCCTCGGTGCGCCGTTGCAGTGGCTATTGAGCGCCGGTCGGGCAGATTCGGCAGCTGTAACGCGGAGGAGGCGGGCGGTTTATGCGTCACCTGCCGGATGTCACAGCGGGTCGAGCGGGCTTCGGACGCCGAGGGGGCCGTGGCGGAGGACGTGGGTGTAGATCATGGTGGTGGAGACGTCGCGGTGGCCTAGGAGCTCCTGGACGGTGCGGATGTCGTTGCCGCGCTCTAGGAGGTGGGTGGCGAAGGAGTGGCGGAAGGTGTGGCAGGTGACGCGTTTGCTGAGGCCGGCTCTGGTGGCCGCGGCGCGGACGGCGCGCTGGACGACGCTTTCGTGAAGGTGGTGGCGGCGCTCGGTGCGGGCGTCTTCATCAACGTAGCGCGCGGTCGCGGGAAAGACCCACTGCCAGCGCCATTCGATGTCAGCATTCGGAAATTTGCGGGCGATGGCGTTCGGCAGCCAGACGGAGCCGAAGCCGGCGCGGCGATCTTCGACGTGGAGCTCACGGACGCGATCGAGGTGATCCACCATCGCAGCGGCTACGGCTTGAGGAAGGATCGTGAGACGGTCTCGTCTTCCTTTCGGATCGCGGACGAAGATTTGCCGCCGGGCGAAGTCGAGGTCTTTCACGCGCAACTGCATCGCCTCCAGCAGCCGCAGGCCGCCTCCGTACAGCAGCTGCGCGATGAGCGCCGGCGTGCCGTGCATCTCCTGCAGGACGAGCCTCACCTCCTCCGGCGTGAGGACAACCGGCAGCCGGATGGGACGCCGCGCGCGCACGACGTCCTTCAACCACGGCAGCGGATCCTGAAGGACGATGCGGTATAGAAAGAGGAGCGCACAAAGCGCCTGATTTTGCGTCGGCGCGCTAACGTGCGCGTCGACAGCGAGATGCGTGAGAAAGGCGTTGACTTCGTCGGCGCCCATGGATGCCGGGTGGCGCTTGTTATGAAACAGAATGAAGCGTTTGATCCATGAGGCATACGCCTCCTCAGTGCGACGGCTGTAGTGACGACTGCGCAGTTCTGCGCGAACGCGCGGCATGAGCTTCGGTTTGTCGGTCATGGGAAGAGGTTCCCTCGGCGGGCGCGTTACGCGACGCTTTTCTACAATAGGTAGAGGTCGATCGACGTTGAATCGATATTTTGCGCAAAAATCTACACGCAGTAGACCGTCGTGCAATATGACGCTTGCCGCGGTCTCGCGGTGCACCCGGAGGGTCGCAGCTCGCCACTAAGGTCGCGATGCCCGCGGGTTCATTGAAGTGAGGATCAACGCGCGGCGTGCCGGCACGTGATCGCAGCGGCGGCCAATACGGTGACGACTTCGGCACAGCTACCTGCGAGTGGCGGCGCGTGCGACCGTGATGACGCGGTGCCGGCCAGGTCGGTAAGTGCGCAATGACTTGGAGCGGGCGCCCGAGCGGGTTGGTTGTCGGTAGTGACTTGGGCGAAGCGGCGGCGTGTGTGGTTGTCGGTGGCGGCTGACAGCAACGACAGCGCGATACACTTGTGCCGCGCCTGATGACAGCGCGACGTGTGCGGCGTGAAGTTTAGCGGCGCCGGACTGCGGCAGGCTCAGCGCGCGGATGTGTACGGCGCGACAAGAGCGGTTCCAATGCGGACGTGACGGACGAGTGGTGGGCCGAGGTGCGGAATTGGCGGCGGGCGACGATGGCGCGCTACGAAGAGCAAAGCGCGCGACACGGGCAGGCACAGAGGGTGACGGCGGTGCAGCGGCAGGCGCAGCGAGGGACGCGCACGAGTCGAAGGCGTGAGGACGCAGTGCCGCACGCGCGGTGACGGTTGGGCGGCAGCGCGGCGGTGTGGGCGGCCCTGACGTGTACCGTCAGCGAATCGGCCGCCGAGGCAGCGGCGGCCGTATGAGTCAACAGGCGCAGGTCACATCAGCAGGTCAAGCAATCCTCTCAATGGGATCGGCAGCCACGCCGGCCGATTGTTGAGCTCGTACGTGATTTCGTAGAGCGCTTTTTCGATCAGGTACGCATCGAGGAGGGTTTCTACCGCTTCGGGGCGGTTTGGGAGGTGGCGGCCTTTGGCGCTCTCAGTGAGGTAGGCGCGCAGGAAGGCGGCGCTGACCCATTTGTGCCAGAAGCGGGCGCCGGTGTCGAGGCGCGTCATGTCCTCGGTGCGCACGGGCGAGCCGGGGGCGGAGCCGTAGACGACGGCGTACGGGGCGTAATGGAAGGAGCGGAGCATGCCGGCGACGTCGCGCAATGCACTCCGTTTGATGCGGCGCTCGCTCAATGGGCGGGCGGGCTCGCCCTCGAAATCGATGATGACGAAGTCGTTGCCGGTGTAGAGGACCTGGCCGAGGTGATAGTCGCCGTGGGTGCGGATTCTCTGTGCGTCGATTTTTCCCTGCAGGACGTCGCGAACGCGCTGATGCAGGACGTCTTCTTTCGCGAGTAATTCGTCGAGGCCGGGCTGGTCTTTGCCGCGACGCCGCAGGAGCTGCATGGTCTGCGAGATCTGCGTACGTAAGGATTGATAGATGGAACGCTGGTAATGCGGAGTAAAAGACTCGGGCGCGAATGCCGGAATGTCGTCGCGGGACGCGAGGGCGAGATGCAATTGCGCGGTGCGCAGGCCGAGGAGCTCGGCGTCGGCGAGATAACTACCGATGTTGTCGCGGGCGAGATCGGAGACCGGTTTGTGTGCGAGCGCGAAAACGCTGTCGGACGGGATGGCCTTGCTGAGGCGCTCGGCGGCGGCGGGATCGCTGAGGCGCCGGTCGAAATAGCGGCCGATCGAGTCGAGAGTATACGACCAGGCGTCGCCGGAGTTCGGGGTGAAACCCTGCAGAATGGCTAGCGTCGTCGACTCGGCAGCGCGTTCGCCGCGATATTCGATGGCGCCGGCCACTCGCGGCGCGTGCGTGAAATTCGTCTCCTCATTGAGGAAACGGGTGACTTCGAAATCGGTGTTGACGCCGGGCTCGAGGCGGCGGAACAGCTTCAGGAAGAGGCTCTGGCCGTAAATGATGGCGGTATTGCTCTGCTCCGCCGCGAGCACATGACTGTCGAGCGTCTTCGCCGGTCCGCGCAATTCCTTGAACGCGCGCGTGGCGACGCCGGCCACGCTGCCGTCACTGCCGCGCAACTGCTTCTTGCGGGCGACGGTGTCGAGGAGCGCCGCGGCGAAGGTGTCGTCCTGCACCGGCTCGTACAGCACGGCGCCGTCGCGCAAGCGCGCAATAATCGGAACCTTGCGGGCCTGGTCCTGTTCGCGCCGCACATTAGCAATGCCGAGCGGCAGCAGATACGTCTGCGGCTCGCCGTCTGCAAATTCCACATGCAGCATTGCCAGCCGATGCTCGTGCTGCAGCTCGATTACGTCGCGCACGCTGACGGCCGTAATGGTGCGCGACTTGCCGCCGAACCAGCGCCGCGTCGGAAGGTAGGCCATCAACGCACGCTCCACGGCGTCGCGCGCACGCGTGGCAAACACCTCTTCCCACGTCCGCGCGCCGACGAGCGGCGCATCCTGCGTCGTGACCTCGGCGGCCACTTCGCGCTGCAGCACGAACCAGTAAAACGCGTGCGGGCCAAGGTTGAGGAAATAGGGGCGCTCGCCGATCACCGGGAAACGCGTCCCGCCGGAGAGCTCGACCGGAACCATGCCGCGGTACTGCGTCAGGTCGAGCTCGAAGCACTGCACGAGCCGCGACAAATTCGCGACGACGAGAATGATCTCATCCTCATAGCGACGCACGTATGCGAGGATTTTCCGATTCTCACTGTGCAGGAATTCCATCGAGCCGCGGCCGAACGCGCGGTAACGGCGGCGCATGGCGATGAGGCGCTTCATCCACCAGAGCAGTGAATACTGGCTGGACTGCTGCGCCTCGACGTTCACCTGCTCGTAGTGATATTGCGGGTCGATGATGACCGGCAGGAAGAGGCGCTGTGGATTTGCGCGCGAGAAACCGGCGTTCCGATCGGAGCTCCACTGCATCGGCGTACGGACGCCGTTGCGGTCGCCGAGATAAATATTGTCGCCCATGCCGATCTCGTCGCCGTAATAGACGATCGGCGTGCCAGGGAACGAGAACAGCAGGCCGTTCATCAGATGAATGCGGCCGCGGTGATTGTCCATGAGCGGCGCGAGACGCCGGCGGATGCCGAGGTTGATGCGGGCCTCGACATCGCGCGCGTAGGTGCGCCACATGTAATCGCGATCTTCCTCGGTGACCATCTCCAGGGTCAGCTCGTCGTGATTGCGGAGGAACATCGCCCACTGGCAGCCCTCCGGAATCGGCGGCGTCTGACTCATGATGTCGATGATCGGGAAGCGGTCTTCCATCGCCAGCGCCATGTACATGCGCGGCATGACGGGAAAATGGAAGGCCATATGGCATTCATCGCCGTCGCCGAAATACGGCAGCGAGTCCTCGGGCCACTGATTGGCCTCAGCCAGGAGCATGCGTCCGGGATATTTCTCGTCGAGATGGCGGCGGATACGCTTCAGATAGTCGTGCGTCTCCGGCAGATTCTCGCAAGTGGTGCCTTCGCGCTCGAACAAATACGGAATGGCGTCGAGGCGGAACGCGTCGACACCCATGTCCATCCAGAAATCGAGCGCCTTCATCAGCGCGTCGTGAACGGCGGGATTCTCGAAATTCAGGTCGGGCTGATGGGAAAAGAAGCGGTGCCAGTAATACGATTTCGCCACCGGGTCCCACGCCCAGTTCGACGACTCGAAATCCTTGAAGATGATGCGCGCGTCGCGGTATTTGTCAGGCGTATCGCTCCAGACGTAGAAGTCGCGCCAGGGGCTGCCCGGCTTGGCGCGCCGCGATTTCTGGAACCAGGGATGCTGATCGCTGGTGTGATTGATGACCAGCTCGGTGATGACGCGGATGCCGCGGCGGTGGGCTTCCTTGAGAAACGCACGGAAATCATTGAGCGTGCCGTACGACGGATTGACGGCCGTGTAATTGGCGATGTCGTAACCGTCGTCGCGCAATGGCGACGGATAGAACGGCAGCAGCCACAGGATGTTGATCCCGAGATCCTGCAGATAGTCGAGCTTTTGGGTCAGGCCCTGAAAATCGCCGATGCCGTCGTCATTACTGTCGAAGAAGGCTCGGACGTGGGTCTGATAAATGATGCCGTCGCGGTACCAGAAATCGTCCATAACACCGTTCAGAGAAAGTATTCGAAGTCACGTTCGGTCCGCACCCGTCTGCGGATGAGGAAGATGTGCGCGGGAATGACGCGTGGATCGAGCTGCACGAAATTCCGCGGGCCGTTCCAGGTGTAGCGGGCGCCGCTCAGGAGGTCGTGGACCTGGAAGGAGCGGACGCCGTCGAGTTGCAGCGAGGCGAGGTCGAGGTCGAGCCAGCCGGAGTGGGCATTGTGCGGATCGACATTGACGGCGACGATGACGACGTTGGCGCCGGCGGCCTTGCTGTAGCAGAGGATCTGGTCGTTGTCGGTCTCGTGGAATTGCAGAGTGGCGTTCTGCTGCAGGGCCGGATTCTCGCGGCGGATGCGGTTGATCACCGAGATCAATTCGGTCATGTCGTCTTCGGTGTCGGCCCAGTGGCGCAACTGGTATTTCTCGGAATCGAGATATTCCTCGCTGCCGTGCTCGCGGGCGTCGTGCTCATAACGCTCAAACGGCGGGCCGTAAATGCCGTAGCTCGAGGCGAGTGTCGCGGCGAGGATGAAGCGCATGGTGAAGGCGCCGCGGCCGCCGTACTGAAGGAATTCCGTGAGGATGTCGGGCGTATTGGGCCAGACGTTCGGACGGAAAAAGTCGCTGACGGGGGGTTTGGTGATCTCGTCGAAGTATTCGATGAGCTCCTGCTTGGTATTGCGCCAGGCGAAATAGGTGTACGACTGGGTGAATCCCGCCTTGGCCAGTCGGTACATGATTTTGGGTCGGGTGAAGGCTTCGGCCAGGAAAACCAGGTCGGGCCATTCGCGTTTCAGATCGCGAATGCACCACTCCCAGAAAGGCAGCGGTTTGGTATGCGGATTATCGACGCGAAATACCCGGATGCCTTTACGCGCCCAGAAGGCGAAGACGTCGCGCAGCTCTTCCCATAATTCGCTCCATTCGTCGCTTTCGAAATGGAACGGATAAATGTCCTGATATTTCTTGGGCGGATTTTCGGCGTATTGAATGGTGCCGTCGGGCCGCGTCTGGAACCAGCTGGGATGCTCGCGCACGTACGGGTGGTCGGGCGAGGCCTGGAAGGCGATGTCCATGGCCAGCTCGATGCCGCGGTCATTGGCCTTGCGGAGCAGGCGCTCGAAATCATCCATGGTTCCGAGCTGCGGATGAATCGCTTTGTGGCCGCCTTCCTCACCGCCGATCGCCCACGGGCTGCCGACGTCGCCTTCAGCGGCGGTGACGGCGTTGTTTTTCCCTTTGCGGAAGGTGGTGCCGATCGGATGGATGGGCGGCATGTAGAGGACGTCGAAGCCCATGCGCTGGATGCGCGGCAGCAGGCGCTCTACGTCGGCGAAGGTGCCGTGCCTTCCCTCTTCCGCGGCGGCGGACCGCGGGAAGAGCTCGTACCAGGCGCTGTAGGCGGCTTTGGGGCGGTCAACTTCGACGAGGAGCTCGCGCGGGTAGCGGGTGATGAATTTGCGCTCGGCGTTGCGCCACATCAGGCCGAGGAGATCTTCGCTCCAGAGATCGTCGATCTTGTCGGCGACCGGGTCGTCGCTTTCGAGCGTGGCGATGTAGCTCTCGAGCTTGCGCCGGTCGCGGGCGGCGGCGCGCTCGGCGGCGGCGCGCACGTGGCCGAGGCCGATGAGTAGTTGAAGGCGGAGATCCTCCTCGGAGGCGCCGCCGTCGACGCGTTTTTTCAGGTCGCGATGCCAGGTGAGGAAGTGGTCGATCCACGCTTCGACGGTGAAGCGGTAGAAGCCGAGCTGATCGACTTTGAATTCGGCGCGCCAGCGGTCGTTGACGAGCGGAAGCATGCGGACGGCGGTCCATTTCTTCTCGTCGTCGCGGCGGTGAAGGATGACGGCGGAGATGAGGTCGTGGCCGTCGGCGAAGATGTCGGCTTCGACGACGACGCTGTCGCCCGCGACTCTCTTTGCCGGAAAGGCGCCGCCATCGACCTCAGGGGACGCGGCTTCAATGATGACGCGCTGTCTGCCGTCTAACTCCGCTCGAACCACTCGGCGGCGGTGGTGCGAAGGGCGGGCCAGAACGCGAGCGCCTACCGCGCCGCCATCTCCCGCAACGTCGCCGCCGGCCGTCGCCATTCGGGCAGCCGCGTGGCGACAGCGACGAGCAGTTGCCGGGCGGCGGCTGGGTGGCCGAGGTCGGCCTGGGCTTGGGCGAGGGCGTAGTCGCGGGTGAAGGGGTCGTGGAGGGCGTTGAGCTCGGTGATGGCGGGTGGGTCGATGGTCAGGGAGCGCAGGGCGAGGATGGTGGGGTCGCCGGGGGATTGGGTGGCGGCTTCGTCGAGGAGTTGGGCGATGAGGTGTCGGGGGAGGTTCATGTGGAGGGCGGCGCGGGCGCGGTAGTACGCCACGCTGGAGACGGCGCGGTTCTCGCGGCGCGGGTGGTAGCGCGGGATGGTGGCGAGGATCGCGTCGGCTTCGCGCCAGGCGCCGGCTTTCTCGAGGGCGATGGCGAGGTCGAAGAGGCGCGGCGGCGAGTCGGTCGTGGCGGCGGCGGCGAGGGCGGCGCGGCGGAGCGCGGGCGCGGAGACGAGCGGCGGCGCGAGCGGGTCGAGGAGTGATGCGGCGGCGGCGAGCTCCACCGCGCGCACGCGCTCGCCGCGGGCGCGCGCTGCGAACGCCGCGCTGCGCAGCTCGACGCCGCCGAGGTACGTCGACCAGTCGTAGGCGTTCTCGCGCATCGGCGCGCCTTCGATGCCGAGGAGCGGCGTGAGGATCATCACCGCGCCGAAGGCGATCAGCGCCTGCTCGGTGCGCGCGCGCAGCAGCGCCACGAGCTGCGCGACGCCGGCGCCGCCGAGCACGGCCATCGGCGCGAGCAGCGCGTTGCGTTGCCGCGCGCTCACGTTGAAGAGCACGAGCGCGACGAACGTGGCGACGGCGAAGAGCGCCACCGGGATCACGGCCCGGCGATTGGCGCGGAGCGCAAATGCGAGGAGGGAGAGCACCACCGCCACGCCGAACGGGATGGCCGGATAGTGCGAGAGCTCGTTCGCCTTCAGCTTCGTCGTGACCAGGTCGTAGATGTCGTAGTGATGGATGCTGAGGATCGCTTTCCAGCCGAAGAGATCGAGCGCCGCCTGCGGCTGGAGTCGGAAAAACGCCAGCGCCTTCGCGCTCCAGTAGCGATTGGCGAATCGCGCATCGATCGCTCGCCCGGTCGCGCGCGCGGCGACGAGTCGATAGGCCACATGCAGATAGTCGGGCTCGTTCGACGCCGCGCCGAGATCGTCGATGACGCGCGGCAGCACGCCGGCGCAGCCGCTGGCCAGCGGGTTGTTGGCCTCGTAGAACTGCGCGCCCGGCTGCATGATGAAGAGATGTCCGGTGAGCGTCGCGTTGACGATCAGCACCGCGACGATCGGCACGAGCGCGGCGCCGGCGATCACGAATGCGCTTTTGCGTGAGACGAAAAAGAACCAGGCGCAGACGAGGACCAGCGCGGCGAGTGCGACGGGACGGGTGATCACCGAGAGCCCGATCAGCAGCCCGAGCGCGGCGTGACGGGCGGTCGCCTCCGGCCGATACGACACCACCGCGAGCAGCGCGGCCGATGTAATCAGAAGGATCAGCGTCTCCGGCTCGAGCTCGGTGGCGAGGACGAGCGCGGCGCGGTTGCCGAGGATCAGCAGCGCGGCGGTGATGGCGGCGGGCCAGCCGCCGAGGCGTTTCGCGGCGGCGGCGCAGAACACCGCCGCGAGCGTCAGCGCGACGATCTGCAGATCGCGGATGCCATGCAGTCCGACGCGCAACGCGCGCAGCAACACCGTCAGCCAGAGATAGCCGGGGCTGACGTCGCCGATGCGATCGTGCGGGATGTCGCCGGCGAGAATGCGATCGGCGAAGGCGTAGTACTTCACGAACCAGCCCTGATCGCGCAGGTGATCGACGACGAAGATGCGCGCCCACGTCACGAGCGTGAGCACGGCCAGGAGCGCGGACCAGAAGACGATGCGCCTTGCGCGCGCCGTCATCCACGCTCCAGATACGAGCGGACGAACGGGCGCACCAGCCCGCCGAGAATGCTGCCGGCCGGGCCGCGCCGGAACGCGCCGAGGCGGATCACCTGTTCCACGGCGAGCACGCCGGCCACGATCAGCGAGGCGAAGGCGCCGAAGCTCCCTTCATCGGAGAGCCGCACCAGCGAGCTCACCGCGCCGATCGCGGAGAAGACCAGCACGATCCAGGCGATGACCGCGGAGTTGTCGCGATAGTCGTAGCCGTAGCGCTCGTGCAGCCTGGCCTGCTCGGCCGGCGTGAGCAGCGAGAAGAGCGGCCCGCGCATCTGCACGGCATCGCGCACGGCCACGTCTTCCGGCGGCGGCAGTGTGAAGAGCGCCTCGCCGCGCGCCGACGCGAACGGCGAGAGCATGCGCATGCCGCTGCAGAGCCAGACCGCGATGTAGAGAAACGTTCCGGGCAGCGAGCCGATGGGACGGTGCTGCGTCATCACCACTAGAAAGCGGATGGCCGACTCCACGAGAAACATCAGCGCGAAGAGCCAGAGCAGCAGCGGGACGTGCGAAGGACGCTTGTCCAGCACGGCATCGACGTACTCCCAGACGCAGCCGCCGAGGAGCAGCAGCGCATTGATGGTGGAGAGGAGCGACATGCGCGGCGGCATCACGCCGAGCTCATTGCCGAGATGGATCTGCACGTGCGACGGAAAGAGCCCGAGGATCATGCCGGCCATCGAGGCGAGCACGCCGGCCCGCCGCTGTTTTTGCGCGAGGCGAAAATCCGCCATCCGCCGCTCCTCGGCCGCGTCGTCGTACACCTCGAAGTGGCGGATGGTGTGCTCCTCGCGCCACGGCGCGAGCACGTAGCGCGCGCCGCCGCCCGGCAGCGGCGCCGCGTCGATCACCTCGTAATACTCGTCGTCGCAGAGCACCGCCGAGCCGGGGAACTCCGCGTGCGTGGACGTGGCCGGCGTGCGGGCCTTCCATCCTTTCGGAATTGCGGAATGGAGGAGAACCTTCCCTCCGGCGGTCCGGATGCGGTCGGAGCCGCAGGCGCGCATGGCGCCAGTTTAACTTTGCTCCTGCGCGGCGATGCAGTCGCGCACGCGGGCCACCAGCTCGCTGATGTCGAACGGCTTCGGCAGCAGCGCATACGGCACGCCGCGCATCCGCTCGCGGATGACGCCGGGCGACGCGGCGCTGGTCACGATCACCTTGCGCAGCCGCTCCGGCTCGTGCTCGGCGAAGGTATTGAGAAAGGTGAAGCCGTCGAGATTCGGCATCATCAGATCGAGCACGATCACGTCATATTCGGCGACGCCGAGCTTGAGCACCGCCTCGAGACCGTCGGCGGCGACGTCGATCGCATAGCCCTGGCGTTGCAGGACCATCGTCACCAGACGACGGATCGCTGGGTCGTCCTCGACGACGAGAACGCCGTGGGCTCTCTCTGCCACGCGAGAAAAGCCCAGCAAGAACTAAACCCGGCGGCGCACCACCGGCACCACGTCGTTGAGGATCCAGAGCGGGCCGACCAGCAGATGGACGAAGTTGCGCAGAAACGCGGGCTGGCGATGCTCGTAGACGCTGTGGCCGACGAACTGGAAAATCCAGCCGGCCACGAACAGCACGATGTGAATCGTGAGCGGAATGGCGGCGCCGGCGAAGTAGAAGGCGATCGACACCGCCAGCATCACCAGGGCGAGGCGCCACTCGATGACGAAGTAGTACGCGGTGGCGGCGGCGATGAGGAGCATGGCCGCGTCGAAGCGCACGGTGCCGGCGTCGAAGAGCTGCAGGTGCGTGAGCATGCCGATGAGCGAGAACATGATCATCGGGATGCCGAGGCGGTGAAAGGCTTTGTTGCCTTTGGTCTGGTGGTACGCGGCGTAGTCGGCGAAGAGTGTTTCGACGTCCTGCATGGCGCCTCCGTCTGCTGCGAGTTTAGCGGGCTCGCGCGCGCATGTTCATCTTCTGTTTCGGACGGAGCGTGATGAGCGCCTGCGGCTCGACGTCGTTGCCGCGCTCGAAGCGCCAGCGCTGGGCGATGGTGGCGAGGATCAGCACGCCTTCCATCCAGGCGAAGCTCTCGCCGATGCAGATGCGCGCGCCGGCGCCGAAGGGAAAGTAGGAGAGCTTCGGCCGCGACGCTTTTGCGTCCGGCGTAAATCGCAGCGGATCGAATTTCTCCGGGTCAGGCCAGAAGCGCGGATCGCGATGGCCCACCCACTGCGCGACCACGACCAGCGCTTTCGGCGGCAGCGTCCACTCCCCGATCCGCACCTCTTCGGTCGAGTAGCGGCCGATGCCCCAGGCCGGCGGCCGCACGCGCATCGACTCGGCCAGCACCATCTCGGTGTACGGGAGGCGCGGATAGTCGGAGGGTTCCGGCAACCGGCCGCCGAGGACTTCGTCGACTTCGCGATGCAGCTCGCGCTCGACGTGCGGGTTGCGCGCGAGCAGGTACCAGGTCCAGGCCAGCGCGTTGGCGGTGGTCTCGTGGCCTGCCAGAAAGAGCGTCATCGTCTCGTCGCGGAGCTGCAGGTCGGTCATCGTCCCGCCGTCACCCTCGGTGTCGCGCGCGAGCAGCAGCATCGACAGCAGGTCGCCGCGGTCTTCGCCGCCGCGTCGCCGCGCGTCGATCAGCGCGTAGATGGTGCGGTCGAGCCGGGCGATGGCGCGGCGGAAGCGGAGCACCGGCGGGATCGGGAACTTCATCCAGAAATCGGCGAACGGGAACATCAGCAGCGGGAACATCTGCATCAGCTCCGTGAGCGCCGCGCCGATCTCGTCGGCCTCGCCGCTGACTTCGGCGCCGAAGAGAGTCTTGGCCACGACCGCCAGCGTCAGCCGCATCATCTCGTGCGTGACGTCGAGCTCCGCTCCGTCGCGCCAGCGCTCGCGCGTCTTGCGGGCCTCGTCGATCATCACCTCGCCGTAGCGGGCGATGCGGTCGCGATGAAAGGCCGGCTGCGCGAGGCGGCGCTGGCGCTTGTGCAGCTCGCCTTCGCTGGTGAGCAGCCCTTCGCCGAGGACGATCTTGGTGCGCTGCAGCGCGAGGCCTTTCATGAAGGAGGCGTTGCGCGTGACGAGGACGTCGCGGACGAGATCGGGATGGTTGAAGAAGTAGAGCGGCGTCGGGCCGATCTTGAAATGCGAGGCGTCGCCATACGTGCGCGCGAGCTGCTCGAGGAACGGCAGCGGGTGGTATTGCATGGCGCGCAGATGCTTGCCGGGGATGAGCGATCTCGGACCGGGAGGAATTTGCATGGTCAAATGCGCGCGATGAGCGCTGCGGAACTCTACGACGAACGCCGCGGCCGCGCGACGGCGGCGGTTCAGCCGCTGCGCGCGCGCGAGCGGCGGCTGTCGTACGCGCGGCTCGGCTGCGTGGCGGCGGCGATCGCGGTGGCGTTCATTCGCGCGCCGCTGGCGCTGCTGCCGGCGGCCGCATTCATCGTGCTGGTCTTCGTGCACGACGGCGTGGTGAGGCGGCGGCGGCGCGGCGAGCGCGTGGCGGCGTTTTACGAGCGCGGCATGGCGCGGATCGAAGAGCGGTGGCAAGGCGGCGGCGACGGCGGCGACGATCTCGCCGACGAGCATCATCCGTACGCGGGCGACTTCGATCTGTTCGGACGCGGGTCGCTGTTCGAGCTGGTGTCGCTGGCGGCGACGCGCGCCGGACGCGCGCGGCTGGCGGCGTGGCTGAAGGTGCCGTCGCTCGACGCGCGCGAGATCGCGGCGCGGCAGGAAGCGGTGCTCGAGCTGCGCGAGCGCGTCGACCTGCGCGAGGACCTGGCGGTGGCGGCGGCGGAGGTCGCGCGCGAAGTGGAGGCGGCGAATCTCGAGCGCTGGTCGACGATGCCGCGCATCACAGTCGCGCCGTGGGCACGGGCGGCGATGTTCGTGGTGCCGGCTCTGGCGACGCTGGCGCTGCTGGCGACGCTGCCGTCGGCATTCGGGCGGCTGGTCGGCTGGACGCATCCGGAGTCGGCGCTGCGCCTCGGCATCTTCGCGGACGTGCCGCTCTGGCCGCTGGTGGTGCTGCTGATCCTCGAGGCGCTGCTCATGCGCGCGCTCGCGCCTCGCCTCGCCCCGGCGATCGAGGGCGTCGAGCGCGCCGAGCCGCCGCTGGCGCTCCTCGGCGGCCTGCTGCGGCGGCTCGAGCGCGAGACGTTCGCAGCGCCGCTGCTGGCGTCGCTCGCCTCGCGCATCGGCGGCGCGTCGGAGGAGATCGAGCGGCTGCGCAAACTGGTGGCGCTGCTCGACGCGCGCCGCAATCAGTTCTTCGCGCCGATCGGCTTCGTGCTCTTCTGGACGCCGCTGCTCGCGATGGCCGTGGAGCGGTGGCGCGAGCGGTCCGGCGCGCGCATCGGCGGCTGGATCGAGGCGGTGGGAACGTTCGAGGCGCTCTCGTCGCTGGCGTCGTTCGCCTTCGAGCATCCCGATTTTGCGATGCCGTCGATCGTCGACGACGGTCCGCTCTTCGACGCAGTCGCCCTCGGACATCCGCTGATCGCCGCGCAGCGCCGCGTGGTGAACGACCTGCGGCTCGACGCGACGCTGCGGCTGCTGGTGGTGAGCGGCTCGAACATGTCCGGCAAGTCGACCATGATGCGCAGCGCCGGGATCGCCGCGGTGCTGGCCATGGCCGGCGGACCGGTGTGTGCGCGCGCGCTGCGGATCGCACCGATGGCGGTGGGCGCGTCGATCCGCATTCACGACTCACTGCAGGAGAACGCCTCCCGTTTCTACGCGGAGATCGTGCGCATCCGCGAGGTGCTGGAGCTCGCGCGGCGCGGTCCGCTGCTGTTCCTGCTCGACGAGGTGCTGGCCGGGACGAACTCGCACGACCGCCGCATCGGCGCCGAGGCGATCGTGGGGAGCCTGGTGGACCGCGGCGCCATCGGCCTGGTCTCGACGCACGACCTGGCCCTGGCCCGGATCGCGGAGACGCTCGCGCCGCGCGCGGCCAACGTCCATTTCGAAGACCACCTGGAAAACGGCCAGGTCGTCTTCGACTACCGCATGCGTCCCGGCGTCGTCACGAAGAGCAACGCGCTGGAGCTGATGCGGAGTGTGGGGATCGAGGTGTAGCGCGGCGCCGCTGCGCGGCGCCGCCGAGTGCTGAGTGCTGAGTGCTAAGTGCTAAGTGCTGAGTGCTAAGTGCTGAGTGCTAAGTGCTAAGTGCTGAGTGCTGAGTGCTGAGTGCTAAGTGCTAAGTGCTAAGTGCTGACACGGGATGCGTGATTGCACGCGCGGTCCGGGGATGCTGGTATCTCCCGAGCGCGAGGCGCCATCGAGCGACGCGTGACAGCACTTAGCACTCAGCACTTAGCACTTAGCACTTCGCACTTAGCACTGTAGGCGAAGCGCGCCGCGCTTCGCCTACTCTTCCTGATTCGCGAGCGCCTGCTCCACATCCCGCTCCTCACCCTCTGCCTTGGTGGGGGTGCGGCCGGGGTTGGAGTCGGGACGGCGGGTGGCTGGGGCCCCGGCGCGGCCGCGCTGGGCCTGGCGGAGCTGTTCGGAGCCGCGACGCTCGGACGGGTTCTCGGTGATCTCGGTGCGTTCGACGCGGGACATGGAGTCCTCCTGTGGTGGTCTCGATTGTACGTCTTTGCAAAGGGGAAGCCGGGTTCGATGGCGTACGGAAGACGGCGGAATAGCAGTTGACAGGAGGCCGTTAGTGCATAAAGATTCATGACTGTGAATGTTTATTCAGGCGGAGACGCCATGCGCCGGAGAGAGGAAATCCTCCGCATCGTCGCCCAGACGGCCGTCCACTCCCAGGACGAGCTCCTGGCGGCGCTGCGCAAGCGCGGCTTCCGCGTCACCCAGCCGACGCTCTCGCGCGACCTCCGCGAGCTCGGCCTGATCAAGACCGCCTCCGGCTACGTCACGCCGGACGCGCTGGCGCCGGTGGCGCCGTTCACGCCGCGCGCGCCGCACCGCTTCGAGCAGCTCGTGCACGACCTGGTCGTCTCGGCCGAGGCCGCCGGGAACCTGGTGGTGATCAAGACGCCCGTGGCCGAGGCCCAGCCGCTGGCCAGCGCCATCGACGGCACGCCCATCGACGACGCACTCGGCACCATCGGCGGCGACGACACGATCTTCGTCGCCTTCCGCACTCCCGCCGCCGCCGCCGCGTTCGCGCGGCGCATCCACACCATCGCCGGCCTCCCGGCGCGACGCCGTACGCGCGCATAGCGCGAACCGAGGAAACGAGGGTCGCCATGGAAGCATACGTAGAGGATGTTCGTGTCATCACAGGGTTCCCCGGTCTCGCCGGTGCCGCGACCACGCGCGTGGCCGTGGCCGGTGCGACCGGTTACGCGGGCGCGGAGCTGCTGCGGCTGCTCGGGAAGCATCCCCATGTGGAGCTGGGCGCGGCGCTCTCGAGCGAGTCGTTCGATCTCGACGCGCTGAGCGATGCCGAGGTCGTCTTTCTGGCGACGCCGAACGAAGTGTCGGCGGAGGCGGCGCCGCAGCTCCTCGAGCGCGGCGTGCGCGTGATCGATCTCTCCGGCGCGTTCCGCCTCGGCGAGCCGTCGCTCTATCCGTCGTGGTACGGCTTCGCCCATCCGCATCCGCGGCTCCTCGGCGAGGCCGTGTACGGACTGACGGAATGGTGCAACGGCGAGCTGGCCACGGCGCGGCTCGTGGCCAATCCCGGCTGCTACCCGACGTCCATCCTCCTGGCGCTGCGGCCGCTGACGTACCTGATCGACCGCGAGCAGCCGGTGATCGTCGACGCCAAGAGCGGAGTTTCGGGCGCCGGGAAGAAGGCCGACCTTGCATATTCATTCACGGAGCTCTTCGGCAACTTCAAGGCGTACGGGGTCGGGCATCACAAGCACGAACCGGAGATCCGCCAGGGTCTGCACCTCGGCGAGCGGACCACGCTCGTGTTCGTCCCTCACCTGCTCCCGACGCCGCGCGGCATCTACTCGACGATGCACGTCGCCTTCAACGAGCCGGTGACGAATGCCGAGCTCGCCGCGACGTACGCCGAGGTTTATGCGAAGGCGCCGCTGGTGCGGGTGATGCCGGCGGGAACGCTGCCGGAGCTGAAGGACGTGGTGAACACGCCGCACGCGCGCATCGGCTTCACGCTGCTGCAGGGCGGGCGGCGGGCGGTGATCGTGTCGGTGATCGACAACCTGCTCAAAGGCGCGGCGTCGCAGGCGATTCAAAACTTCAATCGCATGTGCGGATATCGGGAGACGGAGGCACTGCTGTGAATGTCATCAAACTAGGCGGCTCACTCCTCGACGACGTTTCGCGGCGCGATGCGGCGCTCGAGGCGATCGTGGCGCGATGGAATCGCGGCGAGCAGCTCGTGCTGGTGCACGGCGGCGGGAAGCACATCGACGCGGCGCTGGCGTTGCGCGGCATCGCGAAGAAAACGCACGCCGGGTTGCGCGTGACGGACGACGCGACGCTCGAGGTCGTGATCGCCGTCCTCGGCGGGACGGTCAACAAGCTGCTGGTGGCTGAGCTGACGAAGCGCCGCGTGCGCGCGGCCGGCATCTCCGGCAGCGACGGCGCGACGCTCGTCGCCGAGCGGCACGAGCCGGTCGACGGCGTCGACCTCGGCCACGTGGGACGGGTCACGCGCGCGAACGCGACGCTCGTGCGGGCCATGCTCACGTACGGCATGCTGCCGGTGGTCTCGTCGATCGCCGCCACGCCTGACGGCGCGCTGCTGAACGTCAACGCCGACGCCGCCGCGGCCGCGCTGGCGGTGGCGCTGCGCGCCGAGTCGCTGCGCTTCCTCACCGACGTGGCCGGCGTGCTCGACGCGAACGGCAGCGTCCTGCCGTCGCTCGCGCAACACGAAGCGGAAGCACTCGTGGCGAACGTCACCGGCGGCATGAAGCCGAAGCTGCAGGCCGCGCTCAGCGCGCTCGAGGCAGGCGTGCGCGCCATCGAAATCGGAGAAGAAGGAGGTACGAACCTTGTTGCTGCATGACGAGTCTCCTGCCGCGGTCGAAGCGCGCGAGAGCACCTTTCTCGTCCGCACGTACGCACGTACGCCGTTCCATCCACGCGACGGAAAGGGCGCGCGCCTGTTCGGCGCGGACGGCCGCGCCTACTGGGACCTGCTCGGCGGCATCGCCGTGAACGTCCTCGGCCATCGCCATCCGCGTCTGCAGAAGACGCTGCGCGAGCATTCCGAGTCGCTGCTGCACGTCTCGAATCTCTACTACCACCCGGCCCAGGGCATCCTCGGCGAGCAGCTCGTGCGCGCGTCGGGGCTCTGCCGCGCCTTCTTCTGCAACAGCGGGACGGAAGCGAACGAGGCGGCGCTGAAGTTCGCGCGGCTCGCGACGAAGAAAACGAAACTGATCGCCCTCGAGGAGAGCTTTCACGGCCGCACGCTCGGCGCGCTCTCGCTCACCGGACACGACGCGTATCGCGAGCCGTTCGCGCCGCTCGTGCCGGGCGTGCGCTTCGTCGCGCCGAACGACATCGATGCGCTGGCGAACGCCATCGACGAGGAGACCGCGGCGATCTTCCTCGAGCCGGTCATGGGCGAAGGCGGCATCATCCCGCTCGACGACGATTTCCTGATCGCCGCGCGGCAACTGGCCGACCGCTTCGGCGCGCTGCTGGTCTTCGACGAGATCCAGTGCGGACTCGGGCGCACCGGCGCGCTGTTCGCGTTTCAGAAGAGCGGCGTCGTGCCCGACATCGTCACGCTGGCCAAGCCGCTCGGCGGCGGACTGCCGCTCGGCGCCGTGCTCACCGGCGCCGCGCTCGAAGGCGTGGTGCGGCCGGGACATCACGGCACGACCTTCGGCGGCAACCCGATCGCCTGCCGCCTCGGCGCGGTGGTGCTCGACGAGACCGAGCGCCTGCTGCCGCGCATCAACGCCCTCGGCCAGTGGTTCGGCGCGGAGCTGCGCAAGCTGCCGCTCGTCGACGTGCGCGGCGCAGGACTGATGTGGGGCCTCGAGCTCGATCGTCCGGCCGCGCCGGTCGCGCGCGAGCTGCTCGACCACGGCTTCGTCGCCGGCACCGCGCGCGAGCGCGTGCTGCGCCTGCTGCCGCCGTACATCGTGCCGAAGAAGGCGCTCGCCGAATACATCGACGTGCTCGCGCACGTGCTCGCGAATCAGAAGGAGAAAGCAGCGTGAAAAAAGTAGCCCTCGCCTATTCGGGCGGTCTCGATACCTCGATCATCATCCGCTGGCTGCAGGAGCAGTACGGCTGCGACGTCGTGGCCGTGGCCGTCGACGTCGGCCAGGCGGAAGAAACGGCCGGCCTCGCGCAGAAGGCCTACAGCACCGGCGCGTGCGACTTTCATCTGGTCGACGCGAAGGAAGAATTCGCGCGCGACTATCTCTTCCCGGTGCTGAAGGCGGGCGCGATCTACGAGCGCGATTACCTGCTCGGCACGTCGACCGCGCGCCCGTTGATCGCGCGCAAGCAGGTCGAGATCGCGCTCGCCACCGGCTGCGACGCGCTCGCGCACGGCTGCACCGGCAAGGGCAACGATCAGGTGCGCTTCGAGCTCGCCTATCAGGCGCTCGCGCCGGAGCTCGAAGTGGTCGCGCCGTGGCGGCATTGGGACATCGTCTCGCGCGAAGACGCCATCGACTACGCGGCCGCGCGCGGCATCCCGGTGCCGGTGACGAAGAAGGATCCGTACTCGCGCGATCGCAACCTCTGGCATCTGTCGCACGAAGGCGGACCGCTCGAGGATCCGTCGTTCGAGCCGGAAGCGTCGATGTTCAAGCTGACGGCCGATCCGATGGACGCGCCCGACGTGCCGGAGAAGGTGACGATCACCTTCGACGAAGGCGTGCCGGTGGCGGTGAACGGCGCGAAGCTCTCGCCGGCGACGCTCGTCCAGACGCTCAATGAGATCGGCGGGCGGCATGGCGTCGGCCGGGCCGACATCGTCGAGAACCGGCTGATCGGGATCAAGTCGCGCGGCGTCTACGAGACGCCCGGCGGCACGCTGCTGGTGACGGCGCTCAAGGCGCTCGAGTCGATCACGCTCGACCGGGAGTCGGCGCACGAGAAGGAGCGCATCGCCACGCGCTACGCGGAGCTGGTCTACAACGGCCAGTGGTTCTCGCCGCTGCGCGAGGCGTACGACGCCTTCGTGAACGCGCTCGCCGAAACGACTACCGGCACGGTCACGCTCAAGCTGTACAAGGGCAACGCCACGGTGGTCGGGCGGCAGTCGCCCTGTTCGATGTACTCGCAGGATCTCGCCTCGTTCGACATGCGCGGCTACGACGCGAAGGACTCGGCCGGCTTCATCCGCCTCTTCGGTCTGCAACTGCGCGGCTCGAAGCGGATCGCGCCGATGGGTCTGGAGATGGTCAAGTGACGAACCTCTGGGGCGGGCGTTTCAAGGAAGAGCCGTCGGCGCTGCTGCGCGCGCTCAACGACTCGTTCGCGTTCGACCGCGAGCTGTTCGCGGAGGATGTGGAAGGCTCGATCGCCTGGGCGCGCGAGCTCGGCGCGTGCGGCGTGCTGACCGTCGAAGAATCCGACGCGCTGATCGCCGCGCTGCGCAGCGTCACGCTTGGCGACTCCGATGCGGAGGATGTCCACACGTACGTCGAGCAGGAGATCCATCGTTCCGCAGGTGCGGTCGCGGGCAAGCTGCACACCGGACGCTCGCGCAACGATCAGGTGGCGACGGACCTCAAGCTGTGGCTGCGCCGCGCGTGCGACGACGCGATCGCGCTGGCGACGTCGCTGGCGCGCGCGCTGGCGCAGCGCGCCGCGGACGAAGCGGCCACGCCGATGCCGGGCTACACGCATCTGAAACAGGCCGAGCCGATCACGTTCGGGCACTGGTGCCTCGCCTACGTGGAGATGCTGCGTCGCGATCTCTCCCGTTTGCACGACGCGCAAATGCGCGGCGACGAGTGTCCGCTCGGCAGCGGCGCGCTGGCCGGCACTCCGCTGCCGGTCGACCGCGAGCGGCTCGCGCAATCGCTCGGCTTCGCCCGCGCCACGAACAACTCGCTCGACGCGGTGTCGGACCGCGACTTCGCGGCGGAGTACCTCTTCGCCGCGTCGCTGCTGCTCGCGCACCTGTCGCGCATGGCCGAGGATCTGATCTTTTTCACGAGTGACGAAGCGGCGTATGCGGAGCTGCCGGATGCGCTGGCGACCGGGTCGTCACGCATGCCGCAGAAGAAGAATCCCGACGTGCTGGAGCTCACGCGCGGCCACGCGGCGCGCGCGATCGGCGAGCTGACCGGATTCCTGGCGCTGCTCAAGGGTCTGCCGCTCGCCTACAACAAGGATTTGCAACTCGACAAGGAGCCGCTGTTCCGCACGCGCGCGACGCTGGCGGCGCTGCTGCCGGCGCTGACGGCGCTGGTCGCGTCGCTGCAACTCGACCGCGAGAAGATGCGCGCGGCGGCGGGCAGTCCGCTGCTGCTGGCCACCGATGCCGCCGACGAACTGGCGGCGCAAGGCGTGCCGTTTCGCGAGGCGCACGAGATCGTGAGCCGCGGCGGCACGCATTCACTCAATTCCGTCGACGACGTGCTCGCGAAGAAGAACGTCCACGGCGGCACCGCGCCCGAGCGCGTGCGCGCGGCGGCTCTCGCCGCGCTGGAGACCCTTCGATGAAATCGCCCCTGAAACTGCCGCGCGGCTTCGCGGCCTCCGGCGTACGCGCCGGCATTCGCAAGAAGCGTCCCGACCTCGGCCTGATCGTCGCGCCCGACGGCGCGCACGCCGCGGCCGTCTTCACGCAGAACCGCTTCCAGGCGGCGCCGGTGGTGCTGTCGAAAGCGTCGCTGAAGAAAAGCGGCGGCCGCGTGAAGGCGGTGCTGGTGAACGCCGGCTGCGCGAACGCGGTGACGGGACGTGAAGGTGTCGATGCCGCGAAGCGCGTGCGCACACGCGCCGCCGAGCTGCTGCACTGCAGCGAAGATGAGGTGCTGCTCGCCTCGACCGGCGTCATCGGCGTGGTGCTGCCGGACAAGAAGGTGCGCGCCTTTCTGCCCGATGCGGTGAGCCGCCTCTCGACCGGCGGCGTGGAAGCGCTCTCGCACGCGATCCTCACCACCGACGTCGGGCCGAAGGTCGCGCAGGCGACGTTCATCCTCGGCGGCAAGCGCGGCCGCCTGGTCGGCGTGGCCAAAGGCGCGGGCATGATCCATCCGAACATGGCCACCATGCTCGGCTTCCTGATGACCGACGCCGACCTCGCGCCGGCCGCGCTGCAGCGCGCGCTCAAGTCCGCGGTCGACCGCAGTTTCAACGTGATCTCGGTCGACGGCGACACGTCGACGAACGACAGTGTCTTCCTGCTGGCGTCGGGAAAGCTGGGCAACGACGCCGATGCGGATCTCGCCGATTTTCAGCGCGCACTCGACGCGCTCTGCCGCGAGCTGGCCTGGATGATCGTGCGCGACGGCGAAGGCGCCACGCGGGTGATGGAGCTGGAAGTGACCGGCGCGCGCAACGAGCGCGATGCGAAGCTGGCCGCGCACGCCATCGCCACCTCGCCGCTGGTGAAGACCGCCCTGCACGGCGGCGATCCGAACTGGGGCCGCATCCTTGCCGCAGTCGGCCGCAGCGGCGCGCGCTTCTCGATCAAGCGCGTCTCGCTCACCGCCGGCACCCTCGCGCTCGTGCGCGACGGGCAGCCGGTGGCGTATCGCGAAAAGGATGCGGCGAAGATCTTCGCCCGCGAGCGCGTCCCGCTGCACGTCGATCTCGGCGCCGGCACCGCGTCCGCCGTAGCGCTGTCGAGCGACCTCGGACATGATTATGTTTCGTTGAATGCCGATTACAGGAGTTAGCGCGTCGTGTCCGATCCTGCTCGCGCCGATGGGCGGCGGCCCCGGCACGGCGGAGCTGGCGGCGGCGGTGTCGAACGCGGGCGGTCTCGGCGCGATCGCCGCGGCGTATCTGACGCCGGAGGAGATCACCGCCGAGATCGCGCGCGTGCGGCGGCTCACCACGCGTCCGATCAACGTGAATCTGTTCGCCGGCGGCTATCACGCGACGAACGATCGCGATCCGGCGCCGATTCTTCGCGTGATGTCGGAGGTACACGCGGAGCTTGGTCTGCCGGCGCCGGCGTTGCCCGACGTCGGTCCCGATCCGTTCCCGGCGCAGCTCGAAGCGGTGCTGGCGGCGCGGCCGGAGGTGTTCAGCTTCACGTTCGGCGTGCCGCACGCGGACGCGCTGCGCGCGATCCGTGACGCAGGCATGTTCTGCATCGGCACCGCAACCACCGCCGACGAGGCCGAAGTGCTCGCGGCGGCGGGCGTCGATGCCATCGTCGCGCAAGGCGCCGAGGCGGGTGCGCATCGCGGGACGTTCACGACGGAACCGGAACGCGCGCTCGTGCCGACACGCACGCTCGTCGATGAAATCGCGCGACGCGTGTCGCTGCCGGTGATCGCCTCCGGCGGCATCATGACCGGCGCCGACATCGCGGAGATGCTCAACGCCGGCGCGTCGGCGGTGCAACTCGGCACGGCGTTTCTCGCCTGTCCCGAAGCCGGGACTTCCGCCGCGTACCGCGAGGCGCTGCTGCGCGCACGCGGCGACGACACGGTGATCACACGCGCGTTTTCAGGACGCGCCGCACGCGGCATCCGCAATCGTTTCATCGATCTCATCGACGAGCGCGCGGAACTGATCCTGCCGTTCCCGTTTCAGAACTCGCTCACGCGCCCAATGCGCGCCGCCGCAGCAAAAGCAAACAACCGCGAGTACCTGTCACTCTGGGCCGGCACCGGCGTCACGCGCATCCGCCCCATGCCCGCGGCCGAACTGGTGGCAACCCTGCTGCGCGAGCTCGCTGCGGCTGACGATGGGGACGACGAGGGGCCTCCGGCGGCTGGGGCCACGGGCCCCAGACCCCATTGGTTGGCCTAGCCTCCGCGACACTACCTCCAAGCTCGCGACACTGTGTCGCGGAGGCTAGGCCAATCAGCGGGGTCCGGGGCCCGTGGCCCCGGCCGCCGGAGGCCTCTGGTCGTCCCCCATTCCTCGCCGAAGCCAGCTAGTTCGCGGGTAGGTCGTCGGCGGTCGAGCCGACCAGTAGGGAGAGGATTTCTTTGGAGTCGTCGGTCATCTTCGTGAAGAAGATGCGCGACGCGTACAGCGTTGCGCCGCCGGGACCGGCGCCGAGACCGACCACCGTGCACGTCTCGACCTTCGCGCTCGAGGCGAACTTCCGTCCTTCATGAACGAAGGAAATCTCGACCGTTGCGCCGGTCTTCAGTACGCCCGTATGCGTGGCCAGAATGCCGGCGTTACTGATGTCCACCAGCGTGCCGTCCTTGAACCCGATCTTGAGAGGCAGGTTCATGATCACCCGAAAGCGATTGCTGCGCCGCACGGCGCTCATGGCCAGTTTTTCTTTCATGATCGGACCGCCAAACAATCTACGCCCAACCGAGCCGCGAGCGCAATAGACTCCGGCGGATGAAACGGGCGCTCTCGCTGCTCCTTCTCGCCGTCGCTGCCGCGCCGCTGGCCGCTGTGACGCGCGCGCCGGTGGATGCGCCGCACGGCATGGTCGCGAGCGGAACGCCGATCGCATCGCGTGTCGGCGTCGAGATCCTCCGGCGCGGCGGGAACGCCGTCGACGCCGCCGTCGCCGTCGGCTTCGCGCTCGCCGTCACCTGGCCGGCAGCCGGCAACCTTGGCGGCGGCGGATTCATGCTGCTGCGCACCGCCGACGGCCAGGCGGTGGCCATCGACTATCGCGAGCGCGCGCCGCTCGCCGCCACGCGCGACATGTACGTCGACGCGCAAGGCAAAGTCATTCCGAAGCTCTCCACGCAGGGCTACAAAGCGGTGGCCGTACCGGGCACGGTGGCCGGCCTCGCCCTCGCACACAAGCGGTTCGGAAAGCTGCCGTGGAAAGACGTCGTGGCGCCGGCGCAGAAGCTCGCCGCCGAAGGCTTCGAGATCAACAGCGCGCTCGCCGGCAGCCTCGCCCGGAAGCAGAGCATCGAAAAGATGGAGCCGTTCGCGGAGAGCCGCCGCATCTTCCTGCGCGATGGGAAACTGTACGAAGCCGGTGAGCGGCTCGTGCAGCCGGAGCTCGCCGCCGTGCTGGCGCGCATCGCCAGGAACCCGCGCGATTTCTACACCGGCCAAACCGCGCGCGCCATCGCCGACGACATGAAACAGCACCGCGGCCTGATCACGCTCGAAGACCTGCGCGCCTACGAGCCGACCATCCGCACGCCGCTGCGCACGACCTATCGCGGCCACGACGTCATCACCATGCCGCCGCCGTCGTCGGGCGGCATCGCGCTCATCGAGATGCTGCACATGCTCGAGCCGTACGATCTCCGCGCGATGGGCTGGCACTCGTCGCAATCCGTGCATCTCCTCCTCGAGGTGATGCGGCGCGCGTTCGCCGACCGCGCGCGCTTCCTCGGCGATCCCGACTTAGTGAAGGTGCCGGTCGCCGCGCTCACCTCGGCCGCGTACGCGGAATCGCGCCGCAAGACCATCGACCTCCAGCGCGCCACGCCGAGCGAGACGAACGGCGCCGGCGACCCCGTCGCGTACGAGTCGCCGCAGACCACGCACTTCAGCGTCATCGACGCGCAGGGAAACGTCGTCAGCAACACCTACACGCTCGACGACTGGTTCGGCTCCGGCGTCACTCCGGCCGGCCTTGGCTTTCTGCTCAACGACGAGATGGACGACTTCACCGCGCGACCCGGCGTGCCGAACGACTACCAGCTCATTCAGGGCGAGTCGAACGCGATCGTGCCGCGGAAACGCCCGCTGTCATCGATGACGCCGACCATCGTGCTGAAGGACGGCAAGGTCGTCCTGGCCACCGGCGCCGCCGGCGGACCGACCATCATCACCACCGTGCTGCACGTGCTGCTGAACGTCGTCGACTACGGCATGAACATCGCCGAGGCGGTGAACGCGCCGCGATTTCACCACCAGTGGCTGCCCGACGCGATCTACTGGGAAGCGTTCGATCTGCAGGCCGACACGCGCGCGGCGCTCGAGCGCATGGGCCACAAGTTTCGCGAACAGCCGGGAGTCCCGGAGATGGAAGCGATCGGCGACGCGCATGCGGTCGCCGTCGATGCGCGAGCGCGGCGGCTCGGCGCCTCCGATCCGCGCAGAGGCGGCGAAGCGGCCGGGCAGTAAGCGACTGATGTAGCATGCGCGCCGCCATGAAGATTGAGAAGAAAGCGCTCGAGCAGTGGGCGGCGAAGGAACGTGCGCGTTTCGAGTCGTCGCTGCGCGAGCTGGTCGAAATCCCGTCCGTTTCCGCCGACCCGAGTCACGCCGGCGACATCCGCCGCTGCGCCGACGCCGCCGCGCGCATGATCCGCGACGCCGGAGGCGAGCCGCAGATCCTCGAGACCGCCGGCTATCCGATCGTCGCCGGCCGCTTCGACGTCGACCCGAAGGCGCCGACGCTCACCGTCTACAACCATCTCGACGTGCAGCCGGCCTCGCGCGAGACCGAGCCGTGGAAGACCGAGCCGTTCGTCTTCACGCAGGACGGCGACCGCTACTTCGGCCGCGGCACGACCGACGACAAAGGGCCGGCGCTGTCGGCGCTCTTCGGCATTCGCGCCGCGCGCGAAGCCGGCGTGAAGCTCAACCTGCGCGTGTTGTGGGAGCTCGAAGAGGAGATCGGCTCGCCGAACTTCGAGAGCGGCATCAAGGCGCACGCGAAGGAGCTGGCCACCGATCACATTCTCGTCTCCGACACGATCTGGGTCTCGCGCGAGCGGCCGGCCTGCCCGGCCGGACTGCGCGGGCTGCAGGGCTTCTCGCTGATCCTGCAGACCGGCGAGACGGACCAGCATTCCGGCGTCACCGGCGGCGCCGCGCGCAATCCGCTCGGCGAGTTGATGCAGCTCGTCTCCGAGATGTACGACGCGCGCACCGGCAAGGTGAAGGTCAAAGGCTTCTACGACGACGTCGAACCGCCGAGCCGCGCGGAGCTGGCCGATTTCAAAAAGTCGGGCTTCTCGATCAAGCAGTTCAAGAAAGACCATCTCTTCAAATCGATCCGCAGCGAAGACGCGCTCGAGGTGATGAAGCGCATCTGGGCCATGCCGACGTTCGAAGTGCACGGCGTGGTGGGCGGCTACACCGGACCCGGGATCAAGACGGTGATCCCGCCGCGCGCCGAGGTGAAGATCTCGTGCAGGCTCGTCCCGAATCAGGACCCGCGGCGCATCCAGAAGCTCATGCGCGACTTCGTGAAGGAGCGCAATCCCGACGTGAAGTTCGAGGTCGAGAATTCGATGTGGCCTTACCAGGCCCCGACCGAAGGCCCGCTGCCCGACGCCGTGCGCGACGCCATGAAGTTCGCCTTCGGCCGCGAGCCGGTCTTCGTCCGCGAAGGCGGCTCGATCGGCGCCGTCGTGTCGATGGAGAAGATCCTCAAATCCCCGGTGATGTTCCTCGGCCTCTCCCTACCCGAGCACGGCTACCACGCCCCCAACGAAAACTACGACTGGCAGCAGGCGTGCGGCGGGATGGTGGCGTTCGGGAAGTATTTCGAGAACGTCGCGGCGCTGTAGTTCATCGAGGCCCGACGTACCGCGCGCGCGGCCGGATCATCGTATTCGTCGCGTACTGCTCGATCGCATGGGCGATCCAGCCGATGGTGCGGCCGATGGCGAAGAGCGTCAGCGCGGAGCCGTGTGGCAGCGCGAGCGTGCGCGCGAGCGCGACGAGCGCAAAGTCGATGGTCGGCTTCTCGCCGGCGACGCTGGCGCCGGCTTTCGCAAACGCGTTGGCGAAGGCGAGCTCCTTCGACTTTGCGAAATGCTGATCGAGGAGCTCGAAGAGCAGCGCGGCGCGCGGATCGCCATCGGGATAGAGCGGATGGCCGAAGCCTTCGATGCTCTCGCCGCGGCGGAGGCGCTCGGCCAGCGCGCGGCGGAGATCGCGCGAGCGGCGCAGCTCGTCGAACAGCGCCTCGACGCGTTCGGTCGCGCCGCCATGCTTCGTCCCTTCGAGCGCCGCCAGACCGGCCAGCACCACCGCGTACGGATTCGATGACGCCGAGGCCACGCAGCGGGCGGTGAAGGCGGAGACGTTCAGCTCGTGATCGGCGCAGACGATCAGCGCGGCGCGGATCAGCTCCGCCGCGCGCCGGTTGCGCGGCGCCCAGGCGCGGGCGAGCGTCTCCTCGATGGTCGGCTCGAGGTCCTGCGAGGCGGCGGCCACGCTGGTCAACAAGTTGACGATCCGCCAGCCCGACTGAGCCACCGCGCGCGGCCGGAGGTCGAACGCCAGCGGATCGCGCGCGCCGACCACCGCCAGCACCGACTGCGCGCGGCTGATGAACGGCAGCTCGCCCGCGCCGGTGCCGGAGACCACGTGCAGCGGCGTGTCGAAGACGTCGGCGTCGAACTGGCCCGTCCAGACCAGCGAGGCCACCTCTTCCAGCGTCCGCTCGCGCGCCAGCGCCACCACGTCGTGGCCGCGGTAGTAGAGCTTTCCCTCGGCGATCAGCGTGATGGCCGACTCCAGGATCGGCACGCCCCAGCGCAGCGCGTGCTCGGCCGCTTTCTCCGGATTCCTCCGCTCCTCGGCGCGGCTGCGCAGCCGCTCCACGTCCTCGCGGGCGTAGCGGCGCTCGCGCGCGCGCCCCGGCACTGGCTCCGAGCGCACGTAGCCGCGGCTCACGTACGCGTAGAGCGTCCCGCGGCTCACGCCCAGCAGCCGCGTGGCTGCCGAGGCATCGATCCATTCCGTCCGCCGGGCCATATGTTGATTCTACAATCAATGTTGACGTCTTTGTAAAGCGACATTACTTTCCAGGGCATGCACACGATCGCAGTACACGAAGGTCTCGAAGGCATCGTCGCCGCCGCCACCCGCCTGAGCATGGTGGACGGCGCAGAAGGAACGCTGATCATCGCCGGCCATCGCGTCGAGGAGCTGGCGAGCTGGCCGTTCGAGCGCGTGGTGGAAGCGCTCTGGCGCGAGGCCGGCTTCGACGGCGCGCTGCGCGCCGCGCCGCTCCCGCCGCGAACGCTCGAGCTGCTGCGCAGCGCCGCGCGCGACGCAATCCCACCGATGGACGCGCTGCGCATGGCCGCCGGCACGCTCGTGGCGAAGAGCGATGCCGAGGCGGCGGAGCTGCTGGCCGGAACCTTCCCGACCATCGTCGCGGCGTACTGGCGCCTGCTGCACGGCCGCGAGCCGCTGGCGCCGCGCGCGGAGCTCGGCTTCGCCGCGAACTACCTCTGGATGCTCACCGGCGCCGAGCCGCACGAGGCCTTCGTACGCGGACTGGAGACCTACTTCAACACCGTCGTCGATCACGGGCTCAACGCCTCGACCTTCACCGCGCGCGTGATCGCCTCGACCGGATCCGACTTTGTCTCCGCCATCGCCGGCGCGGTCGGCGCGCTCAAAGGTCCGCTGCACGGCGGCGCGCCCGGCCCGGCCCTCGACACCGTCTTCGAGATCGGCGAAGCCTCACGCGCCGAGGCGGTGCTGCGCGCGAAGATCGCCGCCGGCGAGCGGCTGATGGGCTTCGGCCACCGCGTCTACAAAGTGCGCGATCCGCGCGCCGACGTTCTCGCCGCGGCGAGCGAGCGGATGTTCACGCGCGCCGGCGACATGCATCTCTACGAGCTGGCCCGCTCCGTCGAAGCGACCGCGCTGCGCCTGCTCGAGGAGCACAAGCCCGGCCGCAAGCTGCAGACGAACGTCGAGTTTTACACGGCCCTGCTGCTGCACGGCCTCGGCCTCGAGGTGCCGCTCTTCACGCCGACGTTCGCCGTCAGCCGCGTGGCCGGCTGGCTCGCGCATGCGTTCGAGCAGCGCAAGGTCGGGCGCATCATCCGCCCGCAGTCGGTCTACGTCGGGCGCGCCGCGTGAAAACCTGCAACCTCCCCTTCCGTACATTCTGACGGGAGGTTGCAGATGTTCTCGCTCGTGGCGCTGTTCGTCGTACTCGTCACCGCCGTCGTCGCCCTGGCCGCCGTGGCCTTCGTGGCGAAGTTCGCCATCAAGCTCGTGCTGCTGCCGGTCAAGCTGCTGTTCTTCCCATTCGTGGCGATCTTCTTCATCGTGAAGGTCGCGCTCGTCCTCGCGGCGGGAGCGGCGCTCATCGGCCTGGTAATCGCCGTGATCGTGCCGCTGGTGGTCGTGGCGGTATTGTGCGCAGTGCCGGTGATGCTGATCGCCGCCCTCACCTAACGGGACCATTTCTTGCGTGCATGAGCGCCGTGCCGGACCGCAAGCGAGCTCTCGTTGTCGACGATGATGACCCGATTCGACACATGCTGACGAAAGTCGTCGAACGCCAGAACCTCGAGGTCGATACCGCGCGCGACGGCGTCGAAGCGATCGAGCGCATCGACGAGGACGGCTACTGCGTCATCGTCCTCGACCTGATGATGCCGCGCGTCGACGGCTACGGCGTGTTGATGCACATGAAGGAGCATCACCCCGACAAGCTGGCCTGCACGATCATCGCCTCGGCCGTGCCGGAGTCGGAGATCCTCCGCAACTTCGAGGTGCCGGTCTACCGGATCCACCCGAAGCCGTTCGACATGACCCGGCTGCTCGACGACATCCGGGCCTGCGCCGCCTGCGGCTGAAGCGCGTCAGCGGTTCGCGTACTGCTTTTCATAGTACGCGCGGTACTCGGCGCTGCGCTCCTTGATGGCGCGCCACCACTGCTCGTGCTCGCGATACCACTGCACGGTCTTCTCGAGCGCGGTGTCAAAGTCGGTGGCGATGCGGAATCCGAGGGACTCGAGCTTGCTCATGTCGATCGAGTAGCGCCGGTCGTGACCCTGACGGTCGGCCACGCGCTTGATCAGCGACTCCGGCTTGCCGAGGAGCTCGAGGATGCGCTGGGTGATCTCGCGGTTCTCGCGCTCGTTGCCGCCGCCGATGTTGTAGGTCTCGGAGCTCGTCCCGTGCTCGATCAGGAAATCGATCGCCGCGCAGTGGTCCTCGACGTAGAGCCAGTCGCGCACGTTGCGCCCGTCGCCGTAGAGCGGCAGCGGCTGGTCGTCGAGCGCGTTCGTGACGAAGAGCGGAATCAGTTTCTCCGGATACTGGAACGGCCCGAAGTTGTTCGACGCGCGCGTGACGATCACCGGCATGCCGTACGTTTGCGCGTACGCGTACGCCATCCGGTCGCCGCCCGCTTTCGACGCGGAGTAAGGGTTGCGCGGATTGAGCGCGTCGGTCTCTTTGAACGAGCCGGTGTCGATCGAGCCGTAGACCTCATCCGTCGAGATCTGGATGAAGCGCGTGAGCTTCGGCGCGTGCTTCCGCGCTTCCTCGAGCAGCACCAGCACGCCGTGCACGTCGGTCTCGATGAAGGTGCCGGCCTCCATCAGCGAGCGGTCGACGTGCGTCTCGGCGGCGAAGTTCACCACCACGTCCACGCCGCTGCCGTCGACGCCTTTGTACGCCTCGGCCACGTCTTCCGGTTTGGCGATGTCGCCCTGCACGAAGCGGTAGTTCGCGCGGCCCTCGTATTCGGCGAGGTTCTCCCGGATGCCGGCGTAGGTGAGCTTGTCGAGGTTCACGACCTGCGCGTCTTCACCGTATTTCGTGAAGAGATAGCGAATGAAGTTCGATCCGATGAAGCCGGCGCCGCCGGTGACGAGGTAACGCATTGCGAGGACTCCTGAAGATTTGAAAAGCGCGTAATCCTACTAAAATCCGGCGCTTCATGCCCGTTTCGAACTTGCGCCGCGAGGTCGGCGCGCTGCTGCGGCTGGCCGCGCCGATCGCCGCGGCGCAGGCAGGCACGCAGCTCATGGGCCTCGTCGACGTGGCCGTGCTCGGGCGCTACGGTGCGCGCGAGCTGGCCGGCGCGGGCCTCGGCAACGCGATCTTCTTCGCCGTCTCGATCGTCGGTATGGGCATCGTGCTCGGCATCGACCCGCTGATCGCGCAGGCCGTCGGCGCCGGCGACCGTCCGCGCGCGCGGCGAGTGCTGTGGCAGGGGGTGTGGGTGGCGCTCACGCTGACGATCGCGCTGACGCTGCTGCTCGTCGCCGCGGCGCACGCCATTCCGCTGGCCGGCGTGCAGCCGGAGCTCGTCGCGCCGGCGCAGACGTTTCTGCTGATCCGCGCCATCACCATCGCGCCGTATCTGCTGTACTACGTCTCGCGCTCGTATCTGCAGGCGCACGCGCACGTGCGGCCGATGGTGCTCTCGACGGTGATCGCGAACGTCGTCAACTTTCTCGGCGATCTGCTGCTCGTCTTCGGCGGCGCGTCGCTGCCGTCCTGGACCGGACCGCTGCGGCGCGTCCCGGAGATGGGCGTGGCCGGCGCAGCCTGGGCGACGGTGGTCTGCTCGTTTCTGCAGCTCGCCATCATCGGTGCGGCGGTGCTGCGCGTGCCGACCGGAACGAGCGATGGCGCGCACGTCGATCATCGCTGGAATCGCAACGAGGTCGCGCAGGTCTTTCGGGTCGGACTGCCGATCGGCCTGCAGATGGGCGCGGAGATCGGGATCTTCGCGCTCGTCGGCGTGCTCGCCGCGCGCCTCGGCACGCTGCACCTCGCCGCGCACCAGCTCACGCTCGCGCTGGCGTCGTTCACCTACGTCGTGGCCATGGGCGTGTCGGCGGCGGGGTCAGTGCGCGTCGGCCTGGCCATCGGCGCGCGCGACGCCGCCGCCACCCGCCGCGCCGGCGCCGCGGCGCTCATCGGCGGAGGCGCGTTCATGACCTGCGCCGCCCTCGCCTTCGCCCTCGCACCGCGCGCGCTGGCGCGCCTCATCACCGACCAGCCAGACGTCATCGGCGCCGCCATTCCGCTCATGTTCGTGGCCGCCGTCTTCCAGATCTCCGACGGCATCCAGGGCGTCGCCGCCGGCATCCTCCGCGGCGCCGGCGACACCCGTTTCGCCCTCTACGCCAACCTGGTCGGCCACTGGCTGATCGGCCTCCCCATCGCCCTCGTCCTCGGCTTCCACGAACACCTCGGCATCATCGGTCTGTGGTGGGGCCTCTGCGCCGGCCTTACCTTCGTGGCGGCCGTGCTGTTCGCGCGATTCGAGCGCTTGTCGCGAAGCACGATCGTGCCGCTGTGAGCAGCTACCGCGGAGCGATGATCGTGACCTGCTGCGTCTCGTTGTGCGTCGCGCTCACGAATGCCCAGTAGTCGCCGGTCGTATCGAGCGGCTCGATCTCGACGCGGATCCGCTCAACGCCGCCAAGCTCCGGCAGCGCCGACAGCGCGATCGATGCGTATCCCGGATGACCGGCCGTGCCGCCGCCGGACACCGGAGGCGTGAATCCCGGCTCGAGTGTCGCCAGGAGCTCGTCGGGAGTGGCGGTGACCGGCGTCCCGGGGCCAAACCCGGCCAGCCTATAGATCCTCACGCGCACGGCGCCCGGCGTAACGGCGTCGAAGTCGTAGATGCGCAGCGAGGAACGAAAGTCGTTGCCGGCCGGAATGTCGTTGATGCCGAAGCGGCCGGTGAAGCAGTCGCGGCGCGTCACGACCGGGATCGTGGCACCCCAGGTGCGGTTCAAGCGCGAGCGATCGAAGGTGCGGATCGTGATGTTCACGTCGTCGAGGCGTCCCTTGTCGACGAAGAGGAAAGACGCCGGAACTTCCGAGACCGGCACCACGCCTTCGTGCACGGTCGCATGCGGCGGAATCGGCGGCGGCGTACATGGTCCCGTAATGCACGATCCGCGCTGGCCGACCGAGACCGGCGTCTCGCTTACATTCGAGATCGTCAGGAGCGCGTGCCAGACAGACCCGAACGCGCCGAGGGTCTGGTTGAGCGAAATGGGGACGAGGACTTTCTCATACTCTTGCCCTTGCGCCGCGACGGCGAGCAAGGAGAGAAGAAGGAGCAGGAGCAGCGGAAGACGGGGCATTCGAGGTTCTCCGGTAGCGCGGCGACTCACTGACGGCCTTCAGCACAGCATGCAGACGACGAGGGTGACGACGGCGGCGAAGAGGATGAAGGCGGCGTCGGCGAGCAGCGCCCAGCCGAGCGCCGTGTACCACGGCCGATAGAGCAGCGTCACCGACGGCTGGGCGTCTTCGAAATCGGAGCGGAGCTTCGCCTTCAGGTAGATGAACGCTGCGATCGACGTGCCGCCGCTGACGTAGCGCACGAGGCGCGGCAGAACGAAGAAGATCACGAGCGCGACCACGAACGCGCCGGCGAGATGCGTCCGCACCTCGCGGCGCATGCCGAGCGCGCGCCAGTTGCGCAGCGCGAGCATCACGCCGGCCGGGAAGCCGAGCAGCAGACCGTAGACGGCGACGGTGACCGGCGACCAGACCGGTACGACCGGCGGCGCCGCGGCAGGCGGCTCGAGCGTTTCCGTCACCTCAGTACACGCTGAGGCCGCGCGTGAGGTAATCGCTGAAGGTCAGCACGAACAGGACGCCGAGCCAGAGGATGCTGCTGATCACGACGATCCAGGTCATCTTCGGGGAGTGGATGACGTGCATGAACCAGAGGATGACCATGGTCGCTTTGGCGATGGCGATGGCCATGGCCAGGGGCGTGTTCCAGGGGCCGAGGTTCACGCGCGAGGCGGCGACGGTGAGGACGGTGAAGATCATCAGGGCGAAGAAGATGACGAAGTAGGTCACCAGCGAGGCCTGATGGTGGGCCGGGGCGTGCCCTGTGTGATCGGAGTGATCGGCGTTGTGAGCCATGCGGTCCTCAGTGAATCAGGTACAGCAGCGGGAAGAGGAAGATCCAGACGATGTCGACGAAGTGCCAGTACAGGCCCATGATCTCGACCGGCGAGTAGTACTCGGGGCCGAAGTCGCCGCGCCAGGCGCGCTTGATGAACCAGAGCAGCAGGCCCGCGCCGATGATCATGTGCAGCGCGTGCAGGCCGGTCATGGTGAAGTAGAAGGTCATGAACAGCTCGACGCCGCGGGTGAGCTCCGGCTTCTGATGATGCACGTACGTAAAGTGCGCGCCGGGAAAAAGACCCTCATGAATGTGTTGCGAATATTCGTAGCCCTTAATGCCTACGAAAATGCCGCCGAGGAGCAGCGTCAGCACCAACATCAGCGTGGTGAACTTCCGCCGCGCGCCTTGGGCGCCCCACACCGCCAGGGCCATGGTCAGCGAGCTGCCGATCAGGACGATGGTGTTGAACGTGCCGATCTGCCAGTTCTGATGATGCGCGCCCGCGCTCCAGGCCTCCGGGTACATGGCCCGGTAGATCGCGTACGCGCAGAAGATGCCGCCGAAGAAGAGGATCTCCTGGGCGACGAAGAACCACATCCCAAGGGTCGACGCCTCGTGCTGCTGCCCGAGATCCTCGAAGTGATGCTGCAGGAACGGGTGGTGATGCGCGTGCGCCTCCCCCGTTCCCGGATGCTCGAGCTCGTAGAGCGTCGGGTTACGCATTCTGCGTCTCCTGCATCGCCTTGAGGAACGCCGGATAGTCGTACGCTTCCCACGTCACCACCGGCGTGTCGTGGAAGTTCTCCTTCGGCGGCGGCGAGCTGGTGGCCCACTCCAGTCCGACCGCGCCCCACGGATTCGTTCCGGCGCGGCGCCCGAACTTCAGCGACCACGCCAGGTAGATCATCGGCAGCAGATAGCCGACGGCGAGCACCGTCGCGCCGGCGGTCGAGAGCACGTTCAGCACCTGGAACTCCGGTGCATACGCGTGATAGCGGCGCGGCATGCCGACGTAGCCGACCAGGAACTGCGGGAAGAAGGTCAGATTGAATCCGACGAAGACCAGCAGCGCCGAGAGACGGCCCCACCACTCCGGATACATCCGGCCGGTGATCTTCGGCCACCAGTAATGCAGGCCGGCCAGGTACGCCATGATCGTGCCGCCGACCATGATGTAGTGGAAGTGCGCGACGACGAAGTAGCTGTCGTGCACGTGGACGTCGATGCCGAGGGCGCCGAGGAAGAGACCGGTCACGCCCCCGATGGTGAAGAGGCCGATGAAGCCGAGCACGTAGAGCATCGGCGTGGCCCACGACACCGAGGCTTTGTAGAGCGTGGCCGTCCAGTTGAACACCTTGATCGCCGACGGCACGGCCACGAGCATGGTCAGGAAGGAGAAGACCATCGCCGAGTAGACCGAGATGCCCGCCACGAAGAGATGGTGCGCCCACACCAGGAAGCCGAGGAATGCAATCGCGAGCGACGAGAAGGCCACGAACTTGTAGCCGAAGATCCGCTTGCGCGTGAACGCAGCCACGCACTCCGAGATCACGGCCATGCCCGGCAGAATCATGATGTAGACGGCCGGGTGCGAGTAGAACCAGAACATGTGCTGGTAGAGCACCGGGTCGCCGCCCAGCGCCGGATCGAAGATGCCGACGTGCAACGTTCGCTCGACCATCAGCAGCACCAGCGTGATGGCTAGCACCGGCGTGGCCAGCATGATCACGACGCTCGTCGCATAGATCGACCAGACGAACAGCGGCAGGCGGAACCAGGTCAGCCCCGGCGCGCGCATGCGGTGGATGGTGACGAGGAAATTCAGACCGGTGAGGATCGAGGAGAAGCCGGTGATGAACGCGCCGAGGGTCGTGGCGAAGACGTGCGTGTTCGAGTACTGCGTCGAGAACGGCGTGTAGAACGTCCAGCCGGTGTCGACGCCGCCGGTGATGATCACCACCACACCGAACGTGCCGCCGATCATGTAGATGTACCAGCTCAAGAGATTGAGCTTCGGGAAGGCGAGGTCTTTCGCGCCGAGCATGATCGGCAGCAAAAAGTTCCCCAGCACGGCCGGAATGACCGGGATGAGGAAGAAGAAGATCATCACGATGCCGTGCAGGGTGAAGAGTTTGTTGTACTGATCCGACGTAAACATGTCGCCCTCGGGCGTGAGGAGCTCGAGGCGCATGAGGAACGCGAAGATGCCGCCGACGATGAAGAAGATCGTCACGGAGATCAGATAGAGGATGGCGATGCGCTTGTGGTCGCGCGTGAGCAGCCACGAGAGCACGCCGTACTCGTCGTTGATGTAGTTCCGCCGGGCCGTCGCGGACGGCTCGATGAACGGTGCTTCGTCGATCGTGGTCGTGGTCATTTCGTGTCCTAATGATTCGTGGTCGTGGCCGGGCCGGGGCCGCTCGCGCCGGCGGTGGCCGTGACCGCGCCGGCGCTGGTCTGCAGCGACTGCGCGGACTCCACCGGCGTCGCATTCGGCTGCCCGCTGCCGATGGTGCGCACGTACGCGATCAGGCGCAGCAGGTCGTCCTCGTTCACCTGCCCCTGGAACGTCGGCATGATCGGCTGGAAGCCTGCCGCGATCTTCGCCTGCGGATTGAGGATCGACTCGCGGATGTAGTTCTCGTCGGCGATGACGCTCGCGCCGTTCGCGAGCGGAACGCTCTTGCCGTACAGGCCGATCAGCATCGGACCGCGGCCGGTGGCGGTGTTGGTGTGGCAGGTGTTGCAGGCGTATTTCTCGAAGAGCTTCTCGCCCTGCGACGCGAGCGAGCCTTCACTGCCGCCGGCGAGCCAGCGCTGATACGCGGTCGGCTCCATGACTTCGACCCAGCCAATCATGCCGGAGTGCAGCGTGCCGCAGTACTCGGCGCAGAAGAGGTGATAGCGGCCGGGCTTCGTGGCCTCGAACCACATCGTGCGATAGCGGTTCGGCAGCACGTCCGCCTTCACGCGGAAGGCCGGGAACCAGAGGCTGTGAATCACATCCTCGGAGGCCATGGTGATCTTCACCGGGCGATTGACCGGGACGTGCAGCGTGTTGATCTCGCGCTGGCCGGTCGGATGCTGGAACTTCCACATCCACTGCCGGCCGGTGGCGTAGATCTCGAGCGAGTTGGTCGGGACGCGGTTGATGCGGAAGTAGACGAAGGCGCCGGCCAGGAAGATGCCCATGAAGATGAGCGTCGGCACGATCGTCCAGGTCATCTCCAGCGCGGCCGGCGGCTCCTGCTCCTGCGCGAGCTCGTTGTCGGGACGGCGGCGGTACTTGATGGCGAAGACGAAGATGACGATCCAGATCAGGAGCGAGACCGCGCCGGTGAGCGCCACCAGCCCGAGGAAAAGACCGTCGACGAGCGGCGAGACGGTCGAGGCCTGTTCGGGAAACAGCGGGAAGTCGGCAAGCATCATTTCTTTGAACGCTCTTTACGGAACATGACGAAGATGAAGCCGCCGAGAGCGAGCATGGTGGTCACGCCGCCGGCCCGCGCGAAGAGCATCGCGTCGCGGCTGTACTTCCCGATCTTGGGATCGTAGTGAAAGCAGAGGAGCATGATCTGGTCGGCGATGGTGCCGACCTTTCCCTGCGACGCCTCGACGATGGCCATGCGCAGATCGCGCGGCTGGTACTCGAAGCCGAGGAAGTAGCGGGAGGTGCGGCCGTCGGGCGTGAGCACGAGCAGCGCCGCGCCGTGCGCGAACTGGTCGGCATGCGGGTCGTACGCGAACTGGAACCCGACCGCGTCGGCCAGCCGCTTGATGGCGGTCTCGTTGCCGGTGAGGAAGTGCCAGCCGGGCGCCGACTCGAGGCGGCCGTAGTGGCGGATGTACTTTTCCTTGAACTGCGCGGCGTCGCTGACTTTGTCGCGCGGATCGATGCTGACGGTGATGACGTCGAACTCTTTGCCGATGTCGAATTTCAGATGCGTGAGCGACTCGGTCGTGCCTTCCAGCACCATCGGGCAGAGCATCGGGCAGTGGTAGTAGACGAAGTTCAGCAGGACCGGACGGCCGTGATTGAAGTAGTCGCGCAGGCGGACGATGCGGCCGCTCTCGTCGCGGAACATCAGCTCGAGCGGCACCTGCGAGCCGAGCTTCTGGGCGATGGAGACGGGGCCGGGCAGCGCCGGCGCATCGGTGGAGGTGATGGCGAACGCCGGCAACGCGGCGACGAACGAGATCAGGAGAACCGCGCGGCGAATCATGGCTGCGCTCCCGGCTGCGCTCCCGGCGCCACACCCGTGTCCGCCGGCACCGGCTTGCCGGCCGGCGACGGCGTGCTCTGGCTCGCGGCCGGCGCGGGCGGCACCGGCGCGATCACGCGCGGCGCCGACGCGGCGGCGAGCCGCTGCGCCGCGAGCTGCTGCGCGAGCTCGATCGGGATGTGCACGACGCCCTTCTGCTTGTCCACCCATCCATAATTGTGGAGTACCTGATCTTCGGCCTTCCGCATGTCCGCCAGATCGGTCACCGGCGTGTCCTGCTGCGGCGCGACCTCGTAAGTCTGGTTCTCGCCGCGGCGCACCACGCGCGGGAACGGCTGCAGCAGCGGCTGGTCCTTCGGCACGTCGGCGTCGGCCGGGCGTCCGATCGAGGTCGGCGCCGGATCCATCCGGGCCTTCTCGTGGCGCGCCATCCCTTTGTAGAGAAACCAGAGCACCACGTGGCTGACCACGGCGAAGGCGATGAAGATTCCGATGAAGACGAAGAGCGGCCGGATCGGCACATCCGATTCCTCGTGATGCGTCTCCGGATTGAAGAGATCGTCGTCTTCGTACTGAATGTGCTCAGGCATTGCGCAGCGTCTCCCTTTGCAGGGTTCCTTCGCGAAGCGCCTCTTCGACCCACGTCTCGTGGATCGGGATGATGGTCTGTCCCTTGAGCTGCGCGATGAACGCGAACAGCCACAGACCGCCGATGCCGAGGAAGGTGAAGAGCGTGATCCAGGAGAAGTGGAAGTGCTCGCCGTACGCCGGTCCGATGCTCCAGTAGACGTCGATGAAGCGCATCAGCAGCAGGATGATCGTGACCACGGCGATGGTGCGCGGCCGATCCTTGATCGAGCGCATGAGCAGGAGGAAGAACGGAAGGAAGAAGTGGAAGACCACCAGGATCAGCGCCATCACGCCCCAGCCGCCGTGCATGCGCTTGAGGTAGTAAGGCGTCTCTTCCTTGATGTTGCCGTACCAGACCAAAAGGAACTGCGAGAAGTTCGTGTACGCCCACAACATCGTGAAGGCGAGCATCAGGTTGCCGAGGTCGCGGAAGTGCGACGACTTGAGCACGCCTTCCATGGCCGGCGTGTCGGCGATGGTGGTGAGGAAGAAGGTCACGAAGGCAAACGCGGAGAGTCCCGCGCCGACCGTCCAGGCGATGCCGAACATCGACGAGTACCACTTCGGCTCGAGCGACATCACCCAGTCCACGGAGGCCAGCGTCAGCGTGAGGACGATCATCAGCAGGCCGGCCGCGCTCCAGCGGCGGCGCGAGAGCTCGGTGTAGGGCGAGCGCGTCTTCGCGAAGTCGAGCGAGAGGATGCGGATGCGCCATGCCCACAACGTCCAGAGGGCGAAGTAGACCAGCGCGCGGATCATCCAGGCGGTGGGATTCAGGTAGGCCTGCTTGCGCGTGAGCAGCAGGTCGTGCGCGACGACATCGTGATTGGCCCAGACGTAGACGTGCTGCATCCCGAACGCGAGCGGCAGCGCGAAGAGCACGAACAGCGGCAGCGTGCGCGCCGCGGCGCCGAGTGGACGGCGGATGAGCAGGCCCCATTCACCGCCGGTCACGTACTGCAGACAGAGCACGCCGAGCGCGCCGGCGGCGATCAGGAACCAGAAGATGAAGCCCGGCAGCCAGGCGCGGAAAAACTCCGGGCCGTTGACGAACCAGCCGGCGATCGCGCCGATGATGCCGATGATGCCGACGACGAGCGCCGGCATCTGCACGCGCGCGATGCCGGTCGAATGCGGAGCAGCCTGCGGTGCGGCAGTCATCAGTGCGTGGTCTCCGGAGCCGCCTCGCTGCTTTGCGGATGATCGAGCTTGGCGCGATCGGCGGGCGGCACGTCCGCGAGCGTCGCGCTCTGGCTGAGCTGCAGCGCCCGGATGTAGGCGATGATCGCCCAGCGGTCCTGCGGCGGAATCATGGTGCGGTACGGCGGCATCGCGCCGAATCCATTGGTCATGACGTCGAAGAAGTGCCCGGTCGGCGCATTGCGCAGCGCCAGCGTGTGGAACGACGGCGGACGGCGCAGGCCGCGCGACGGGATCATGCCGTTGCCGTCGCCGACGCGGCTGTGGCACGGCGAACAGTAGATGTCGAATCGGGTGTGGCCGCGCTGAATGAGCTCGGCGGTGACGGGCATCGGGAAGCCGTCGCCCACCTGCGCGCCCATCTTGCCGGTCTCGAAAAAGGGATTGCCGCCCGCCTCGCCGCGGGCGACGGTGCCGGCGATGCGCGGCCGCGCGGCCATGCCGTCGGCGAAGAAGTCGCTCGACTCGAGCGGATCGTAGCGCGGCTGGTTGCTCATCTTCTGGCGGCAGGCGGCCGCGCTGACGAGCAGCAGCACGAGCGCGAGCCGTTTACCACGGGACATCGGTCACCTCGCGCGGTCCGAGACTCTCGAGCAGGCGGCGCGCTTCGTCGAGCTGAAACTTCGGGTCGCGCGCCTGAATGACGAGGAAGAATTTGTCGCGCGACGCGGAGTCGAAGCGGCGCACGTTGAAAACGGGGTGATACGGCATCGGCAGTCCATTGAGGGCGAGCATGCCGAAGACGGCGCCGAACGCCGCCAATAGAATCGTGCACTCGAAGGTGATCGGGATCCACGCAGGCCAGGAGTTGAGCGGCTTGCCGCCGATGTTCAGCGGATAGCTCACCACGTTCGCCCACCAGCACATGAAGAATCCGCCGGCGCCGCCGAGGATGCCCATGGTCAATACGACGGCGCTCAGACGCGACTTGTGAAATCCGACGGCCTCGGCCAGTCCATGGATCGGAAACGGCGAGAATGCGTCGATCGACGTGTAGCCCTGTTCGCGCACGCTGTTGGCGGCGTCGAGCAGCGACTGCGGATCGTGAAACTCCGCAATGACGCCGTACAACCCTTCGCGAATCTTTCCGATGGCCATCTAGTGTTCCTCTCCCTCGGCGTGCGCCTGCGCCTCCGGCAGCAGCGTGCGCATCTCGAAGATGGAGATCATCGGCAGGAAGCGGACGAACAGGAACAGCAGCGCGAAGAAGAGGCCGATCGAGCCGATGTAGAAGCTCCAGTCCCACTTGGTACCGTGGTACATGCCCCACGACGACGGCAGAAAGTCGCGGTGCAGCGAGGCCGGAATGATCACGAAGCGCTCCAGCCACATGCCGACGTTGACGAACATCGCCACCACGAACAGCCAGAAGGTGGAGGTGCGGAAGCGCTTGAACCACATGAGCTGCGGCGCCAGTCCATTACAGACCCACAAGGCCACGTACATTTTCGCGTACGGTCCGGTGGCGCGGTTCTTCAGCATGAAGGTCTCGAAGACGTTGCCGCTGTAAAGGCCGTAGAACCATTCCATCGCATACGCATACGCCACAATGAGTCCGGTGGCCAGCAGCACCTTGCCCATGTTCTCGAGGTGGCGCATGGTGATGAAGTCTTCGAGGCGGAAGAATTTCCGCGCCGGAATGGCCAGGGTCAGCACCATCGCGAATCCGGCGAAGACGGCGCCGGCCACGAAATACGGCGGGAAAAACGTGGCGTGCCAGCCGGGCAATTGTGCGACGGCAAAGTCGAAGGAGACGATGGTGTGCACCGAGAGCACCAGCGGGGTCGACAAGCCGGCCAGCAGCAGATAGGCGTGCTCGTAACGGTGCCAGTGCTTGGCCGAGCCGCGCCAGCCGAGGGCGAACATGCCGTAGGCTCGCTTGGCGAAAAGATTCGTGGCGCGGTCGCGCAAGGTCGCCAGATCGGGAATCAGGCCGACATACCAGAAGAGCGCCGAGACGGTCGCGTATGTAGAGACGGCGAAGACGTCCCACATCAACGGACTGCGGAACTGCGGCCACAATCCCATGGTGTTCGGATACGGGAAGAGCCAGTAGTCATACCAGGGACGGCCGGTATGGAATGCCGGATATAAACCGGCGGAGGCGACGGCGAAGAGCGTCATGGCCTCGGCGAAGCGGTTGATGGAGGTGCGCCACTCCTGGCGCAGCAACAACAGAATGGCGGAGATCAGCGTGCCGGCGTGGCCGATGCCGATCCACCAGACGAAGTTGATGATGTCCATGCCCCATCCGACCGGATGGTTGATGCCCCAGATGCCGACGCCTTTGCCGATCAGCAGCGTCAGCGAGACGCTCAATAAACCGACGCCGCCCAATGCGATCAGAAATCCGATGAACCAGCCGAACGGCGTCTTGCGCCGCAGGACGATCGTGGAAATGTGATCGGTGACGGTGGCAAAGGAGTGCCCCGGCTCGATGGTGGGAGTCGGGATGAAGCGCTCCGGAATCCGCTGCGTAGTCGGGCGGATCTCGTGTGCGGGAGTCTTGTCAGTGGTGGCCATTAGAAGCAGTTCCTCGGAGTTCCTCGGAGTTCCTCGGAGTTCCTCGGCAGCGCGTTCATCGTTCGCCTCACGCTTCCGCTCCCGTGTCCGCTTTTGGCGGCTTCAATTCGGGATTGGGGTTGCGGATGTTCGCCAGGTACGTCGTGCGCGGACGGGTCTGCAATTCTTCGAGCATGGCGTAGTTCTGCGGCTGGGCCTTGAGCTTCGCCACGGCGCTGCTCTTGTCGTTCATGTCGCCGAAGACGATGGCCTCGGTCGGGCAGGCCTGCTGGCAGGCGGTGACCACCTCGCCGTCGCGCACGCGCCGCCCCTGCTTCTCCGCCTCGATTTTCGCGGCATTGATGCGCTGCACGCAGTAGGTGCATTTCTCCATCACGCCGCGGGTGCGCACGGTGACGTCGGGATTGCGCATCGGCTTCAATGCCGGCGTGTCGTAGTCGGCATAATGGAAGAAATTGAAGCGGCGTACTTTGTACGGACAGTTGTTCGAGCAGTAGCGCGTGCCGACACAACGGTTGTACGTCATGTCATTGAGGCCGTCTTCACTGTGCGAGGTGGCCTCGACCGGGCAGACCGGCTCGCATGGCGCGTTCTCGCACTGCATGCACGGCACCGGCTGGTGAAAGACTTCCGGATTTTCGGGATTGCCTCTGTAATAGCGATCGATGCGCAGCCAGTGCATTTCGCGCTCGCGCAGTACCTCGACCTTGCCGACGATGGAGATGTTGTTCTCGGCCTGGCACGCGGCCACGCAGCCATTGCAGCCGATGCAGAGGCTCGGGTCGATGACCATGGCCCAGGCGTGCTTCTGCGAGTAATCCCAATTCGGATACATCGACTCGTCGCCGTGGCCGGCCACGTCGCTGCCGTGCTCCGCCGCCTGGGCGAAGCGCGGATTCTGCAGGTATGCGGCGAAATCGCCGTCGCGGATGATGCCGCGCTCGCCGACGAGCTTCGGATCGAGCGACTGGTGCTCCTGCGTACAGGCCACTCCATAGACGCTGTCGGGAACGATCTTGATCGTGGCGCCCGGGCCGCCGTGCAAGGCATCGGAGAATCGCAGCGGATAGGTATTGAAGCCGGTTCCGGCAGCGATTTTGCCGCCGCGCTCGCGGCCGTAGCCATAATGGATCGTGACCACGTTCTCGGCATGCCCCGGCACGACCCAGACCGGCATGCGCAACGTGACGCCGCGGTATGTGACGGTGGCCATGCGCGATTTCTTCTCGTTGGCCAGCTTGTCGCGATCCTCGGGGTCGAATTTGATCGACTCCGACGTCTTCGGGCTCATGATCAGGACGTTGTCCCAGGTGATCTTCGTCTGCGGCTTCGGCAACTCCTGCAGCCAGGCGTTGTTGGCGAACCGGCCGTCGTAGAGGGTCGGATCGTGGCGCAGCTCGAGCTCGAATCCAGTGGACGGCGGTCGATTCACCGCCGGCGGCGGCACGGCCGCTGCGGCGCCGCCGCGCATCGGAGACGCGCTGTTGGGAACCACGCCGTCATTGAGCCATTGGCGCCAGTTCTGTTCGTTGCCGCCGTGCGCGGCCCAGAAGGCGCGCACGGTCTGATACGGGCTCTGGTCGAGACCGCCCATCATCGCGCCGATCAACTCATAGGCGGAACGGCCGTTATACAGCGGCGCAACGAGCGGCTGGACGATCGAGACCGTGCCGTCGTGCCCGCGCGCGTCGCCCCACGTCTCGAGGTAATGAACGTCGGGAATGTGCCAGTGGCAGCGGTACGAGGTCTCGTCGTAATAGAGCGAGTGATGGGCGCGGAACGGCACTTTGTCGAGCGCCTTCGCGAATTGCAGGTCGGCCGGCGCGTCGAATACCGGATTGCCGCCGAAAATGATCAGCCCCTGGACCGCGCCGGCGTTCATGTCCTGCACGAGCTCGCGCAATGACTGCAATTGATTGGTCGGCGCGACTTCAATGGAATCGCTGATGAATACCGTCGTGCCGATGTTGCCGAGCTGCGTATTGAGCGCGTGGGCGATAGCGTGCACCGCGGCCGGCTGTTCGTCGCCTGCAATCACGACGCTCGCGCCGCGATTCGCCTGCAGGTCCTTGAGCACCGCGGCCAAAAACGGCGTGGTGCCCTGTCCGGCGAGAATGGCCCGGGCCACATCCTCGATCTGCGACGGCTTCACTACCAGGCGATGCTCGGCCACGGAGCCGGTATTGGTCATCCCGGCTTCGACGGCATAGAGGCGATTGAGCGAGGTCGTCTCGTTGTAGCGGGCCTTGCGCCGCGACATGAAATCGCGCGCATAGCGGAGATGTCCCGGCCCGTCAGAGAGAAAATCGGAGCCTAAAGAAACGACCACGTTGGCTTTGGTGAAATCGTAGGTCGTATTGACGTACGTCCCGAAAGCCATCCTTCCGCCCTCGCGGACGTTGTCGGCATTGACCGCTTCCCACTGATGCCAGCGCATGCCGGGAAATGCCGTCAGGAGCTGCTGCAATTGCGCGCCGAGGCTCGGCGAGGTGATGGTCTGGGTGAGGATGCGCAGGCCGGCGCCGTTGGTCCGCGCGGCCTGCAGCAGCGGCTGCATGGCCACGATGAACTCGCTCCAGGTGGCGGTGTCGCCGAGCTTGCGCACGACCTGCGAGCGATCGGGATCATAGAGGCCGAGAATGGAGGCCTGCATGAAGGCGTCGCTGGCGCCGAGGGTGGTCGGATGCTGCGGGTTGCCCTCGATTTTCGTGGGGCGGTTCATGTGGCTCTCGACGAGCACGCCGCGGGCGACGCCGCCGAGGGTGAAGGCGCTGGCGAAATAGAGCGGCTTGCCGGGGATGAAATTCTCCGGCTGATTGACGTACGGAACGATGGCCTCGGCGGGCTGGCGGCAGGCGGCCAGTCCGGCCATGGCCACCGAGGCGCCCATCAGCTTGACGAAATTGCGCCGGTCGACGCCTTTATCGAGCGCGAGCGCCTGCTGCGGAAACTCCTGGTGCATGAAGTCGTCGAAGACCTCGCTGCGCGAGAGCTCCTCGAGGCTGCGCCAGAACTCGCGTCCGCGCTGATCGCCGACGCGCGCGCGGAAATCGGAAAAGCTCAGGGTCTTTGGCTTCGAGTCAGACATTTCAGTAATGGCACGTCGAGCAGTGGGTCATGCTGCGCACGCCGTATTGCCGGACCAGCTTCGGTCCGAGCGTGGCCTGGTCTTTCGCGACCCAGGCCATGTTGAAGACTTCTTCGCGCGGACGGATGTACTTCTGCGGCGCGCGGTGGCAGTTCAGGCACCACTCCATGGTCAGCGGCGAGGCCTGATACATCAGGTTCATCGTGTCGACGCGGCCGTGGCAGCTCGCGCAACCGATGCCTTTGGCGACGTGAATGCTGTGGTTGAAGTGAACGAAATCGGGCAGGCGGTGCACGCGCGTCCAGCGCAGCGGCTGGCCGGTGCGGAAACTGGCGCGCACCGGCTCGAGCATCTCCGCGTTGGTCCAGATCTGCGAGTGGCAGTTCATGCAGGTGGAGGTCGGCGGAATGCCGGCGAAGCTGGAGGTCTCGACGGAGGTGTGGCAGTAGCGGCAGTCGAGGCCGAGCCCGCCGACGTGATGCTGGTGGCTGAACGGCACGACCTGCTCGCGATGAATGCCCTGGTTGGTGAAATAGGGACTGCGGACGATTCCGCCCAGCACCCACAGGACGAATCCGGCGACGAAAATCGCCCCGAAGATGGTGACGCGCGAGAGCGTGTTTGCGCTACGGTCGAAAATCTGAGCCATTGATTTTCAGTGCAGAAGGGTGGTGCACGTTGTTCGCGTGCTTGCCGCGCCGGGCGCGCGACCGTGGCGCATCATATTCAAAAAAGTCGGTGACGCAAGCCGCGCGGTTCACACGCGCGAGACGCCGCCGCTGACGACCAGCGCCATCACGCTGGCGCTGTCGGCGTCGAGCGGCCGCACGCGCTCGCGCGACACGACCACCAGACAGCCGTCCCACGTGTAGGAAAAAGGGATATAGACCGCGACCTCGCCCGGCAACTGCATCGCCGCGAGGTCGTCCTGGGTGATGAAGCCGAAGAGCCGCACGCCGTCGCCGACCTGTACGGTGACCGGCTTGTCGAAGCGGCGCTTGTCGCCGACGAACGCTTCGAGCAGATCGCGAATGGCGGCGTAGACGATGCGCACGATGGGCGCTTTGGTGAAGAGTTTCTCGGTGAGCGAGAAGAGGCGGCGGCCGGCGAAGTTTCCGGCGAGCGCGCCGACGAGCAGGATGGCGGCGAAGAGGATGGCGATGCCGAGGCCGGGCGTCGGCAGGCGCAGCAGCCGGTCGAGGGTGGTGAAGGCTTCGTAGAGGAGGTAGATCGTCAGCGCGATCGGCAGGACGATGACCAGACCACGCAGGAAGTTCTTGATCAGCCAGTTCATCGGGTGAGGATAAACTCACGAGCACCGATGGCTTCACCTGCCGAGCTGCTGGCGGCGTACGACGCGTACGCGCCGCGCCTCTTCGCGCTGGCATTGCGCATCACCGGCGAGCGCGACGCCGCGGCGGCGGCGCTCGAAGAGGTGTTCGCCACGCGCGGCGCGCCGGCGGAGCTGGCCGGGCTGATCCGGCTCACGCGCGAGAAGTCATTGAACCGATCGGCGCGCCGCAACGTAGAACCCGATGTGGAGAGACCCGCCGCCGAGCCGCTGCCGCACGAGCTGGTCGAAGAGGCGTACTATCGCGGCGCCTCGGTGGCCGAGCTCGCAGCAGCCTACGGGCTCGCCGAATCGCGGGTGCGCGAGTTGCTGCGCGCAGGAATGGCCGCACTCCGGCAGCGGGTTGCGGCGGGTGAAGAGCCATGAGCGACGCGCTGAGCTACGAAGAGCTGGCCCTGCTCGACCGCCTGACGGCGGACGAGATCGAACCGGTGGCGCCGCCAACGTCCGTCCGCGCGCGCATTCTCGAGGCGGTCCGCTCGACGCCGCAGCTCGATGCGCACGTGCCCGGCGCACACGAGAGCCGTACGGTCCGCGCGGATGAAGGCGAATGGAGCGAGCTCGCGCCGGGCGTGCGGACGAAGAAGCTTTCAAAGGACGTCCGCCGCGGTACGCGCACGTTGCTCATCGAGCTCGCACCGTTCGCGCTCCTGCCGGCGCACGATCACGCCGGCAACGAGGAGTCGTACGTGGTGCGCGGCAGCTGCAACATCGGCGCAGTGTCGCTCTACGCGGGCGACTACCACCACGTCGACGCCGGCTCGCACCACGGCGACGTGGTCGCGTCGGCGGAAGGCTGCCTGCTGCTGCTGACGGTTGACGTCGCGGCTTAGTTCGGGGGAACGACCGGGGGCCTCCGGCGGCTGGGGCCGAGGGCCCCAGACCCCATTGGTTGGCCTAGCCTCCGCGACACAGTGTCGTGAGCTTGGAAGGCAGTGTCGCGGAGGCTAGGCCAATCAGCGGGGTCCGGGGCCCGTGGCCCCGGCCGCCGGAGGCCTCTCGTCGTTCCCCGACCAAGCCGCGACGTCAGACGGCCAGAAGCGCACGCGCCCGCGCTACGCGCTGCTCGCCGGTGCCGCTGACGATGGCCCAGCGTGTGTTGAATTCGTCGAGCGCGGCTCGGAACGCGTCGAAGAGATCCTCGCGCGTGTCGCCGCCGGCGTCGCGGGCGGCGTCGGCCTGCCACGGCACGTCGGTATCCATCAGCAGGTAGAGATCGCCGCGCCGGCGCCGCGCTTCGTCCTCGATCCAGCGCGGGCAGGAGCCGTAGTAGTAGCGCGCGTAGACGACCGTCGAGAGTAGGTCCGTATCGAGGATCACCAGCGGCGCGTTGGGCGGCAGGCGATCTTCATTCGCCATCTGTCCGCGCGCGATCGGCTCGACGTCGGCGGCGCTCAGGTCATTGCCGCGCTCTTCCGCGTACTGGCGCGCGTACTCAGGCGACCACGGCGCGCCGAGCTCGCGCGAGAGCCGCGCGGCGAGCTCACTTTTGCCCGTCGACTCCGGGCCGGTCAGAACGAGACGAGCAACTTGCGCCATTTGCGGTAACCCTCGATGCCGAGGAGAAGAAGGATGGCGTAGAGCACGGCGGTGATGCGCAGATTGCGGGTGATGTAGAGCGCCACCGCGGCGATGTTGATGACGATCCAGAGCAGCCAGTTCTCGATCCATTTCCGTGCCGTCATCCACTGCGCGACGATGCTCCAGGCGGCGATCGACGAGTCGACCCACGGCGCCGGATTGTTCGTCCAGCGGCGCTGGATGGCGATGATGATCGCGGAGAGGACGACGCCGAGCGCCGCCACCACCACCCAGCCCCAGCGGGTCGTGCGCGTCACCGGCAGCTCCGATTTGTTGCGGCCGCCGTGCAGCCACTCGTGCCAGCCGTAGATCATCAGCGCCAGCCAGACGAACTGCAGCGCCGCCTCCGCGTAGAGATGCGCGCCGAAGTAGATCCAGGCGTACAGCAACACGCTGACGATGCCGGTCGGGTAATACGAGACGTGCTCGCGCGTGCCGAGGAAGATGCTCACCACGGTCACGACGAAAGCGACGATCTCGAGATACGGCATCAGAATCCGAGATCGAGTAGCACGATCGCGTTCCTCGTCGCCTGCGGATAGTAGTAGGCCGTGCCGGTGCGGAGCGCGCCGCTGTAGTAACGGTAACTATAGCCGCTCGGATAGACCCGCTCATGGTTGAGCACGTTGTCGACCTGCAGCGTCAGGCGCGCCCACGGCGTGACCGCGTACGAGACCTTCGCATCGAGCAACAGGTACGAGGGCGCGACGAACTCGTCGTCGTTGGTGTTGTCGAGATACGACCGGCCGGCGTAGCGGGCGGTGGCGCCGAAGGTGAGGCGCGGCGACGGCGAATACTCGACGGCCTGGTTGAGCAGCACGCGCGGCGTGAGCAGCGGATCGACGTTGCGGTAGACCACCGCGCGCGAGCCGCTCCAGACGCCCGCGTCATCGTAGACGTCGAAGAACTGCGTCCACGCGGCGATGCGATTGCGGCTGAGGTTCGCGCTGGTGCGCAGCCGGAGCGTGCTGGTGGCCTGCCACGACGCCTCCAGCTCGACGCCGCGGCGGTAGCTGCGATCGACGTTGCGGCGCAGCAGCAGGCCGATCTCGGAGAGCTCGCCCGTGGAGGCGATCTCGTTGCGGAACTCCATGGCGTAGACGTTTGCCGCAAGCGAGCCGCGCGCGCCGCGCCACTCCCAACCGCCCTCGGCGTCGTACAGCCGCTCCGGCTTCACCGCGCGCAGGTCGTGGGCGAAGCTGGCGTCGTCCTCTCCTTCGAAGAGATCGTTCCGGGTCGGCTCGCGCGTCGAGAGGCCGGCGGTGGCGTAGACGCTCGAGCGCGGCGTGAGGGTGAAGCGCCCGCCGATCTTCGGATTGAAGAAGGTCCAGGAGATCGGGGCGATGTCGACGCGGCCGTGATAGTCGAAGCGGGTCGCGCGCAGTTGCGCGTCGCCGTAGAGCGTCCAGCGATTGGCCGACCAGGTCACTTTCGCGAAGGCGTTCGCCTCGTCCTTGACGCCGTAGTTAGCGTAGTCGCGCGTGCCGGCGCCGAGGTCGTCGCGAGTGTGGTCGCGGACGAAACGGTTCGCGTGGATGCCGCTGTTGATGGTGAGCGCGCCGAGGCTGCGCGAGTACGTGAGCATCGTCCCGACCAGGCGGCCGTCGAGTCCGTACTGCCGCATCGTGTCCGCGGCGTAGTCGAAGAGGCGATACCAGCCGTAGCCGCGCTGGTAGTAGGCGGAGGCGGTGAGGTCGGAGTCGCTGCCGAGCGGACGGATGTACTGGAGGTTGGCGAGGTCGTAGCCGAAGCTGTCCTTCTCCTCCGGCGTGAGCGGATTGGCGCGCAGGTTCGTGCGCAGCGTCTCCGCGTCGGTGGCGTAGAACGAGAGCTGCTGCCGCTCGTGGCCGGAGAAGCCGGTGAGTTTGAAGAGCGCCTCGCCGAGCGGCTTCGAGCCGCTGAAGAAGAGATTGCGCTGGCGCATGCCGCTGTGCTCGCGGAAGCCGTCCGACTCCAGAAATGAAGCGCGCGTGTAGAACGAGAAGCCGCCCGGCAGCGCGCCCGAATGCACGCCCACCGAGGCCTGCTCGTTGCCGAACGAGCCGCCGCCGAACGTGGCGCGCACCTCCTGATCCTGCGCCGCGGAGATGCTTTCCAGATTGACGGAACCGCCGAAGGATGGAGTTCCGACCGTCGACGTGCCGACGCCGCGCTGGATCTGGATGCTCTCGAGCGAGCGCGCCAGATCGGGAAAGTCGGCGAAGAAGGTGCCCATGTCCTCCGAGTCGGCCAGCGGCACGCCGTCGAGGGTGAAGTTGATGCGGGTCGGGCTGACGCCGCGCAGGGTGATGTACGAGTAGCCGGAGCCGCCCGCGCCCGACTCGCTGTACGCCTGGATCGACGGCGCGTCGCGCAGCAGCAGCGGCACGTCCTGCCCGTGATAGCGCGCCTCGATCTCCGCGCGCGGCAGGTCGCTCTTCGTGACCGGCACCGCTTCGTCGGCGCGGATCGCCGAGACCACCATCGTCTCCGCGAAGCCGGCATCGAGGGCGATCGACGCCGCGTCGGCGACGTTCACCTCGCGGGCGACGAAGCCGCTGCGCGAGACGTGCAGCGTGGCGGCGTCGGTGCTGATGACGAAGGAGCCGTCGGCGCCGCTCGTCGCGGCTTGCGCGCCGGCGGTGATGTTCGCGCCGGCGAGCGGCTGGCCGCTGCTGTCGGTGACGACGCCGCGGATCGTAGCCGCGTGAAGAGAGGAGGAAGCGAGAAAGAGAAGAGAGAGAAACAGCGATTTCATTTTGCCTTCCCTACGCCGGTTCGAACCGGATCAGGTTCCGCGGGTTTGATCTCAGGCCGTAAGGCCACCCCGAGGCTGCGAGTGAGTGTATCCGATCTCTGTCATCCCGAGCGTCAGCGAGGGACCTGGGTGGGTGGTGGCGCGCGGATCGAGCCCCACCCGCCCAGGTCCCTCGCTACGCTCGGGATGACATCATTTGAGGGCGAGGCGGACGGTGGCTCCTGGGGCGACGTTCTCCTGCGCGGCGGCGGGATCGTTGGGGGTTTTGGTCAGCGGGTTGCCGTCGCTGTCGAGGCGTGCTTCGAGGCGGAAGCTCGGCGGGAGCGGCTGGCCCATCATCGAGTCGGCGGAGCTGAGGTCGATGGTCACCGGGAACTGCACGCCTTCGAGGCGCTTGACCGCCGCGGGCGGACCGCCGGCCGGATTGCGGGCGATGACGAAGAGGATGCCGCCTTTGCTTCGCGCGGACGGATCGAGGTCGATGGTCACGTGCACGGACGGGCCGGCGGCGGCGGGCGCGGCGCCGGCGGCCGGCGCGCCGTCGATGCTTGGATGGCCTTCCGGAAGTCCGTTCTGCGCGGCCTGCGTCTGTCCGGCATTCCGCATCTGCGTCAGTACTTCCTGCAGTCTGGCCGCATCCTGCGGCGACTGTTTCTGCGCCGCGGCGATCATCGCCTCCGCATCCTTCATCCGGTTGCTGTTCGCGTACACCCAGGCCAGCGCCACCCAGCCGTCGAGATTCTTCGGATCGGATGCGGTGGCCTTCTTCAGCATCTGTTCGGCGGAGGTGGTGTCGCCCATGGCCATGCGCACGATGGCCTGGAACGTCAGCGCGCGGCTGTCGTTCGGCGACTTGGCCAGCACGAACTTCGTCTGCTCGAACACGGCCATCAGGTTGTCGCGCTCGAGGTAGGCCTGGGCGAGCTGATTGCGCAGAGCGAGGTTGTTCGGATCGCGCTGCACGGCCGCTTCGAGCTGCAGCACGGCCGGATCGGGCGGTTGCTGCTGTTGCTGCTGCTGCGCGTTCTGCATCGGGGCTGTTTGCATAGGACCGCCGCCGGTGACGGAGTCGTTCGCGCCGCGCTCCTTCGCTGAATTCATCACCAGGTAGCCGAGAAACGCCAGCGCCGCCACCGAGCCGGCGCCCCAGAGAAAGCCTTGCGCGAACGGGCTGATGCCCGGCGCCGGCGGCGTGCCGACGCGCGCAGAGGCCGGCGTTGCCGGCGCCGCGACCGGCGCGTGCGCGTCGAGGCGGCGCAGCACGTCGGCGGTATCGCGCTCGAGGCGGGCGCGCTCGTCGATGGTCAGCTCCGGATCGCGGAGCTGGGCGATGAGCGCGTCGCGCTTCGCCTCGAGATCCTTCCGTTCGAGATCGGCGTCGACGATCGGCGCGGTCTTGTTGCGTTTGAAGAAGAAGACGAAGAGCGCGCCGAGGACCAGCCCCGACGCGAGAATGGCGACGGCGCTCAGCCAGTCGGTCGGTGCGTTCATCGTTTGTCTCCGGCGACGAGGTCGCGCACGCGCGACACGTACGGATCTTCGGGCGCGGCGTCCTGCGCCGCGGCCTGCGGCGGGAGTTGCTGCAGGCTGCGGAGCTTGAAGAAGACGATGGTCATGCCGATCAGCAGCACGGCGACCGGCAGCAGCCAGACCATCGCGTTCACCCCTTCGAACTTCGGCTTGAGCAGGACGAACTGCCCGTACGACAGCTCGAAGTATTTGAGGATCTGCTCGTCGGTGTAGCCGCGCCCGAGCAGCTCGCGCACCTGCTCCTTCATGTTGATGGCCATCTCCGACGGCGAGTCGGCCACCGACATCCCCTGGCACACCGGGCAGCGCAGCAGCGAGGCCACCTCGTGCGTGCGCGCGGCGAGCTGCGCGCCGGCGAGCGGCATTCCCTGCGGCTGGCCGACGAACTGCGCGGCGTCGGGCGCGCGCAACGTCACGGCGAGAAGCAGCGCGAGGATCACTGCTGCATCGCCTTCCGCAGATTCAGTTGCAGCGTGTCGGAGTCCATCGGTCCGGCGTACTTGGCCACGATCGTTCCTTTGGCATCGAGGAAGAAGGTCTCCGGCACGCCGCCGACGCCGTACGCGATCGCGGTCTTGCCTTTGTCGTCGACGAGCGTCGGATAGCTCGAGCCGCGCTGCTGCAGGAAGTTGAGGATCTTCTCTTCCTGATCCTGGAAGACGACGCCGAGGAACTGCACGTTCGGCTGCATGCGCGCGTTGGCGACCAGCACCGGATGCTCTTCCCAACACGGCCCGCACCAGGTTGCCCAGAAGTTGATGACCAGCGGCTTGCCGCGGAACTGGCTGATGTCGATGGTGCGCTCGGTGCCGACCTCGCGCAGCGCGAAGTCGGGCGCGGCCTTGCCGACCAGCGGCGAGCGGATCGCGGCCGGATCCTTGCCGAGGCCGAGAAACAGCACGCTCACGAGCGCGAGCGCGATGACCACGCCGACGATCAACACCGTGCGGTTCATGCCGTCTCCGCCGCTCCTTCCGGAATGGTTTCGCGCGACTCGCTGGCGCGGCGGCGCGCCGGGATCAGTCCGATCAATCCGCCGATGCCCATCGCCACCACCGAGATCCAGATCCAGACGATCAGCGGCGAGGCGAAGACGGTGATCGTGGCCGACTGCGCGATCGGATCGATGTTCGCGAGCGAGAGATAGAGATCGCCGGCGGCGGTGGTGTAGACGTCGGGCGAGCCGATCGGCTCGCGCATCATCTGATACTGATTCATGCGCGGCGCGAGCGCGGCCACCTGCTTGCCGTTGCGCGCCACGACAAAGTGCGCGAGCGTCGAGGTGCGGTGCGGCTCCTGCCGCTGCTCGATGCCGGTGAAGGTGAGATCGAAGCCGGACGCCTGCAGGGTCTGCCCTTTCGCGAACTGCAGCTCGGTCGCCTCGCGCATCGAGCTGCTGACGGCGATGGCGATCATCGCCACCACCACCGCGCCGTGCACGAGATAGCCGGCGAAGCGGCGGCGTCCGCGGCGGAGCTGCCCTTCGACGAAGGCGTTGCCGAGCGAGTCGCCGCCGCGCAGCCGCTGCAGCATCGGCAGGAACATCTCGCCGAACGTCACCTGCGCGGCGTAGCCGCCGAAGGCGAGCGTCAGCAGCGTCCAGCCGCTGCGCACGTGCGCGAGCCAGCCGAAGGCGGCGAAGAGCGCCGCGCCGGCGAGAGGCGGAAGGAGGGACTTCCGCAGTTGCGCAGTGGTGGCACGGCCCCACGGCAGCGCCGGACCGATGCCGAGGATGAACAGCAGCGCCGCGCCGGCCGGGATGACCATGCTGTCAAAGTACGGCCGTCCCACGCTCATCTGCTTTCCCTTCACCGCCTCCACCACCAGCGGGAAGATCGTGCCGATCAGCACCGTGAAGGTGAGCAGCACGAAGAGCAGATTGTTGACGAGGAACATGCCTTCGCGGCTGACCGCGCTCTCGATGCGACCTTCCACTTCGAGGGCATCGATGCGCAGCGCCAGCAGCACGATGGTGAAGAGCAGCGCCGCGGCGAGGAACACCAGGATGGTCGGGCCGATCGGACTCTGCGTGAACGAGTGCACCGAGTTGAAGACGCCCGAGCGCGTCATGAAGGTTCCGAGGATCACGAGCAGGAACGTGGCCTGGATCAGCGTGACCGTCCAGCCTTTCAGGATGCCGCGGCGCTCGACCACGATCAGCGAGTGAATGGCGGCGGTGGCGGTGAGCCACGGCAGCAGCGACGCATTCTCGACCGGGTCCCACGCCCAGTAACCGCCCCAGCCGAGCACCTCGTACGCCCACCAGCCGCCGAGCATGATGGCCACGGTCTGGAAGATCCACGGCACCATCAGCGACTCGCGCAGCGGCTTGAGCACCGAGTGGCCGAGCCGTCCCTTGATCAGCGCCGCGCAGGCGAAGCCGAACGGGATGGTCATGCCGACGTAGCCGAGGTAGAGAAACGGCGGATGCACGACCATCAGCAGATGGTTCTGCAGCAGCGGATTCGGTCCCGGGCCGTCGAGCGGCGGATTGGCGACCGTGCCGAACGGACTGGCCGGACCGGCGATGAGGAAACTAAAGAACGCGGCGGTCGAGAGCCAGACCCCGATCGCGTACGGCTGGTACTCGACGTAGCGGTCGCGCGTGAAGAACGTGGCCGCGGCGATGTAGAGGCCGAGCACGAAGCCCCAGAAGAGGATCGAGCCTTCGAGCGACGACCAGAGGCTGACGATCGTCACCCAGGTCGGGACGCTGCGCGAGCCGACGTGCTCGACGTAGCTGACCGAGAAGTCGTGCGTGAGCAGCGCGTACTCCATCGTCAGCGTGGCCAGCGCCATCAGGGCGGCGAAGGCGTAGGCGAAGCGGCGCGCCCATTTCAATCCGTCGAGCGAACGGGTGCGGCCGGCGGCGAAGCCGAGCAGCGCGCCGGCGGCGGAGACCAGGAGCGAGGCGAGAATCAGAATGCGTCCGAGGGACGGGATCATCGGGCTTCCTTGATGTACTGCTCCATTTCCTTCTTGGTCGTGGGATGGTTCTTGTCGGGCGCGCGATAGTCGTTGCCGTGCGAGACCATCAGGCGGTGGCTCTCGAAGTAGCCGCTGCGCACCATGGTCCCTTCGACGACGACGCCGATGTTCTCGCGGAACATCTGCGGCGGCACGGTGGAGGTCTTCACGTGCACGCGCGTGACGGCGTCCTTCACGTCGAACTCCACGGCCGAGCCGCCGAGCTTGCGGATCGAGCCGGGGACCACCATGCCGCCGAGGCGGATGGTGGCGCCGTACGCTTTGTCGCCGGCGCCGCGCAGGTCGCTCGGCGTCCAGTAGTAGACGAGATTGTTGTTGATGCCGGTGGCGGCGATGACGCCGAAGGCGACCGCCGCGGCGGCGATGGCGCCCCAGAGAAAACGGCGGGTACGGCGTCGACTGAGCTCGGTCTCGTTCATCGGAGGTCCTTTTGCGCGTCACGCAAACGGCGGAGTAACGTCACTCCATAAATCAGGAATGCCGCAGCGGTCAGCCCGTAGGCTGTCCATACATATTGCCATCCGCCCACGATGGTGCCGTTCATGCCAGCGCCTCCTCGACCGCCGCCAGCTCCTCCGCCTGGCGCAGCGAGGCCACGCGCGCGCGGAGCATGATGAAGGCGGTCATCAGAAACAGCACGCCGAAGGCGTTCACGCGCAGCGGCAGGTGAAAGGCTTTGGAGACGGTGTTCGGCGACGACTGCTGCTGGTGCAGCGAGTTCCACCACTTGACCGAGTAGTAGACGATCGGCAGATCGGCCGAGGCGACGATCGTGGCCACGGCCGACCAGACCGCGGCGCGGCGGGCGTCGCCAGCGAACTGCCGCAGAGCGATGATGCCGAGGAAGGCGAAGAGGAGCACCGCCACGGAAGTGAGTCGCGGGTCCCAGTCCCACCAGACGCCCCAGGTCGGCTTCGCCCAGATCGCGCCCTGGCAACAGAGAAGAAAGGCGAGCAGCGTGGCCACTTCCAGTCCCGCTTCCAATCGCGCGTCCCAGCGGCGGTCGCTGGTGAAGAGAAAGGCGATGGCGGAGAAGAAGGCGAAGAGCACGGCCAGCATCCAGTTCCAGGCGGTCGGCACGTGCACGTACATGATGCGCTGCACCTGCCCCATGTACTGCTCGGCAGGCGCGACGAAGAGGCCGTAGTACGAGCCGACCAGCAGGCAGAGCGCGCCGAGGACGAGCAGCACGTAGGGCGCGCGTCCGGTGCGGTGATTGGGCAGATCCATCGCGGTGTTCCTCATTCTTCGACGACTCGACCGTACAACACTCCACACAGCGACCAGTACAGCAGATCGAACGCGGCCAGCAGCGCCATCCATCCGTTCGACTCCTCCATCGGATCGCCGAGGATGACGAGGGAGGTGGCTTTGACGGACGCGAGCAGAGCCGGGACGATCAACGGGAACAACAGCAAAGGGAGGAGAGTCTGTTTCGCCCTCACCTGCGCGGTCATGCCGGCGTAGAGGGTTCCGGGTGCGGAGAGGCCGGCCGAGCCGAGGAGAATGATCGCCAGCAGCTTCAGCAGCGCGGTGGTGCCGGCGTCGTAGAGCACGACCATCACCGGCACGAGGGCGATGCCGAGGAGCGCGAGCTGCAGCCAGTTCGCAATCGCCTTGCCGTAGTAGAGCGCGTGCGGATCGGACGGCAACAGCAGCAGCCCTTCGAGCGCGCGGTTTTCCATCTCGGCGTGAAAGGAGTCGGCCAGCGTCAACGTCGACGAGAGGAGCAGTCCGAGCCAGAGGAATCCCGCGGAGAACGTCCGCAGCGCCTCGGCGTTCGGGCCGATGCCGAAGCTGAAGAGCAGGAGCGTGGTCGCGCCGAAGACGAAGACGGCCACGATCTGTCCGCGCGTGCGCCACTGCAGCAGCAGCTCCTTGCGCAGCGCCGCGATCACGCCGCGCCTCCATGCGCGAGGACGTCCCGCGCCGGGCCCATCCACGAGACCCGCCCTTCGGCGAGAACCATGGCCACGTCGGCGTATCGGGAGGCACGTTCCCATTGATGCGTGGCCAGGAGAATGGTGACGCCGCGCCGCTTGAGCGACGCGATCGCGCCGTCGACGAGGTCGAAGCCCTGCGGATCGAGCGCGCCGTACGGCTCGTCGAGCAGCACGACCTCCGGCTCCTGCAGCAGCACGCGCGCGAATGAGAGCCGCTTGCGCATGCCGGCGGAGAAAGTGGCCATGACGTCGTCGGCGCGCGACGCCAGCGCGACCTGCTCGAGCGCGGCCGGAATGCCGGCGCGCGAGATGCCGAGGTGGTCGGCCACGACTGCGAGGTTCTCGCGCGCGGTGAGCGCTTCGTAGAGGTAGTTGTGATGGCTGAGGATGGCGGTGCGGCGGCGGACGTCCTGCCGCTCGCCGATGACGTCGAAGCCGCAGACGCGCGCGCGGCCGCGGTCGGGACGGATGGCGGTCGAGAGGATGCGGAAGAGCGTCGACTTGCCTGCGCCGTTGCGTCCGGCGACCATCATCACGCTGCCGCGCTCGACCCGGAAGCTCACCTCGGCGAGCGCCCAGCGGCGGCCGTAACGCCGCGCGATGCGCTCGGCGTCGATGACAGGCTCAGTCATTCGCGGGCAGTCTCCCGTGCCCGCGCGATTTGCGCAAGTCGCTATCATCACGCGCATGCGCAAGCTCGCCCCGGCGATTCTCCTGCTCGCTCTCGCCTGCACCACCACGCCGCCCGCTCCCGTTCCCGCCGCCGCGCCGCAGCCGTCCGCCGCGCCGGAGCCGGATCACGGGATGACGACGCAGGAAGAGGCGCGGATCCTCGCGCTCGAGGATCGCCGCGAGTACGACCCGGCCTTCGTCGCAGCATGGGTGAAGCATCCGAATCCGCTGCACCGCATCCGCATCGCCGCAGCCCTCGGCCGCATCGGCGCGCACGCGTTCATCGACACGACCGGCGATGGCTTTCTCGACACGTCGGAAAAACGCGCCGGCCTCGACGAGCTGAACGCGCTCTCGTCCGATCCCGACCGCCGCGTGCGCGAGATGGTGGCGTTTTCCCTCGGCGAGATGGGCGACGTGAAAGGCGCGTCGACGCTCTTCTACCTGACCGGCGACGCCGACGCGGCCGTGGCGGCGGAGGCGGCCGAGGCGCTGTCGAAGCTGGCCACGGACAAGGTGTTCGTGCGCGAGCAGATGCAGCGCTATCTCTGGCTGCTCGACGCCAAGTGGCCCGAGGGCGTGCGCGCGCGCGCGGCGCGCTTCCTCTTCCGCTTCGACAACGACACCGCCAGCGAAGCGGCGCTGCGCGCGCTCGGCACGAGCTCCGCCGCGATCCGGCAGGAGGCGGCGTACGCGCTCTCGCGCCGCGCCTACGCGCCGGCGCGCGAGCAGTTGCAACTGCTGCTCACCGATCCGAACGTGCTCACGCGCGCCTACGCCATCGCCGCCCTCGGCCGCATCGGTGAGGCGCAGGCCGCGCCGGCGATCGTGGCCGCGCTCGGCGACGCGCATCCGTGGGTGCGCACGAACGCCGCCGTGGCCCTCGGACGCATCGCCGAGAAGTCGCGCGACATCCTGCGCCCCGAGGATCTGCCGCGCATCTTCGCCGCCGCGGAAGACGCCGATCCCGGCGTGCGCGCGTCGATGATCGACACGCTCGGCTACTACGCCGAGTCGAACGAGACCGCGCGCACGCGCCTCCTCGAGGTGCTGCACAACGGCTCGCAGTGGGAGCGCGAGCTGGCGGCCGGCGCGGTGGCGAAGCATTTCGACGCGAGCAGCGAGACGTGGAAGCAACTCACGAATCTGCCGGCGTGGTCGACGGTGCGCGTGATCGAGGCGACGGCGGCGAAGCCGAACGGCGCCGACGTGCGGCGCACCTACGCGACGTCCTCGGAACCGATGGTGCGCGCGGCGGCGATCGGCGCGATTCCGGACGATCGCGCCGATGCCGAGATCGAGTTGATCCGCGCGGCGATGAATGATCCCGACGTCATCGTCCGCGCGAATGCGTACGAGCGCTACGGCTTCGTCACGAAAGAAGATCCCGACCGCTGGCTGCAGACGCTGCGCACTGCCGAAGAGCGCGAGCGGAAATCGGAGATGAACGACGCGCGCATCGCCGCCATCGCCGCCATCGCGCAGTTCGAAGACGACGCGCGCGGGCCGTGGCTGCGGTCGCTGCTGCGCGACGCCGATCCGGTGGTGCGGCGCAATGCCTCCGATCTCATCGCGAAGACGGAGAAGCTGGGGCAGGCGCAGTACGCGCCGCTGCCGGTGCAGCGTCCGGCCGCGGAGTACGAGGAGATCGTGCGCTGGTCGCAACAGCCGCACACCGCCACGATCCACATGACCCGCGGCGTGATCCAGCTCGCGCTGCTGACGCAGGACGCGCCGATGACCACGTGGAACTTCGCGCAGCTCGCGCGGCGCAAGTACTTCGACCGCTCCTCGTTCATGCGCGTCGTGCCGAACTTCGTGGTGCAGGGCGGCGACCCGCGCAACGACATGAACGGCGGCCCCGGCTACGCCATCCGCGACGAGATCAACCTGCAGAAGTTCACGCGCGGCGCGGTCGGCATGGCGCTCTCCGGACCGGACACCGGCGGGTCGCAGTTCTTCATCACCTACTCGCCGCAGCCGCACCTCGACGGCGGCTACACGATCTTCGGGCGCGTCTACGAAGGGATGACCGGCGTGGTCGATCAGATCGAGCGCGGCGATCGCGTCGAGACGATCACCATCGACGAGCATCCGCCGGTCGGCGCGGAGACGATCTCCGGCGTCGCCAACGTCTCGCTGCCGCTGGTGATCGGGCCGACCGACGCCGACGCGCTGCTGCGCGGCGTGCCGGAGTACGCGGAGCGGAAGAGCGGCTACAAGCCCGACGCGACGGTGCTGGAGATGGTGAAGGATGCCGTCAAGCCGGGCGACCGCATCGAGGTGTTCATGGGGACGTGGTGCTCCGACAGCCAGCGCGAGGTGCCGAAGTTCCTGCGCATCCTCGACGAGCTGAAGACCCAGGGCGTGACGCTGCCGGCGTCGTTCGTGGCGGTCGATCGCGCGAAGGAGAAGCCCGCGAATCTGCTCGCCGGCAAGCGC
>DASVQE010000009.1:0-128418 GCA_036389275.1 Thermoanaerobaculia bacterium | reverse complement strand
GCCACCACTTCGCCGAGCACCGCCGCTACGCAGCCGCGCACGAGCACGTCTCCGAGCGGCACGACAGCGACGACATCGACCACGACCACCACGACTTCGCCGAGCACCGCTGCCACGCAACCGCGCACGACGACCACGTTGCCGAGCGGCACGACCACGACGACGTCGAGCACCACCGCCGCGACCTCGCCGAGCACCACAGCCACGCAGCCGCGCACCACTACATATCCGAGCGGCACGACTGCGACGACGTCGACCACGACCACGACCTCGCCGAGCACTGCCGCCACGCCGTCGCGCACGACCACGTTGCCGAGCGGCACCACGGCGACGACATCGACCACCACCACCGCCACTTCGCCGAGCACCGCTGCCACGCAGCCGCGCACGAGCACGTATCCGAGCGGCACGACTGCGACGCCGTCGAGCACCACCACCGCGACGTCGCCGAGCACCGCCGCCACGCAACCGCGCACGACGACCACGTTGCCGAGCGGCACGACGGCGACGACCTCGACTACGACTGCCGCGACTTCGCCGAGCACCGCCGCCACGCAGCCGCGCACCAGCACGTTGCCGAGCGGCACCACTGCGACGACGTCGACCACGACGACATCGACCACCACCACCACGACTTCGCCGAGCACCGCCACCACGCAGCCGCGTACGAGCACGTTGCCGAGCGGCACCGCCACGACGACATCGACCACCACCACCGCGGCTTCGCCCAGCACCACCGCCACGCAGCCGAGCACCACCGCGACGACCCAACCGCACACCACCGCCACCACCACCGCCCCGACCACCACCACCTCCGTCCCGTCCGCCCAGCCGCCCGCACCGGTGCGGGTGTTGTCGGCGCGCGAGGTCGAGGCGCGGCTGGCCGAGGGTGAGCGGGCGTTGATGGCTTCGCGGCTGGCGGATGCGCGCGCGGCGTATCACGAGGTCTCCGCGCAAGCGACGCTCGACCGGCTCACGCTCATCCGCGTCGCCGAAGGGCTGTATCGCGCGCGCGACTTCCGGGCCGCGCTCGAGGCCTTCCGCCGCGTCGGCACGCTGCGCAGCGGCGAAGAGCCGTACCGCTACTACATCGCCGTCGCCCTCTACGAGACCGGCTCGTACGCCGCCGCCAGGCGCGAGCTCGATGCCGCGCTTCCGTACATCGAGGTCACGCCCGACGTGGCCCGCTACCAGGCCAAAATCGAAGGCGCGCTCCGCTGACGGCGCCGCTCTTCCGTCGTCCGCGGCATTTCGTTAGAATCGCGCGCGACTCGATCAGTCGTCTCTCCACTATCGAAAAGGTGCGTCAATGAAAAACATTGTGCTCGGGCTCGTCCTGCTACTGACCGCTGTCGCCGGCTTCGCCGCGGACCGCGTTACCACCCCGGAGATCACCGCGCCGACCAACGGCGACGAGTGGCTGAAGATGAGCAGCACCGAGAAACTTTTCTGGGCGATCGGCTACGCGCAGGGCTACCGCGAGGCGCTCGACAAAATCGACGTGACCGCCGGCCCGACCTCGCCGTGCGCGAGCCTGGCCGCGCGCACCGAGCGCCAGACTTCGACCTCCGGCAAGATGACCGGCTTCGAGCTCGTCTCCGGTCTGGAGCGCTTCTACTCCGATCCCGCGAACGTGGTCGTGCCCGTCGACAGCGCCATCCGCATCTATCTTCTGCAGGCCAGCGGCAAGGATCAGACGACCATCCAGGAGCTGATCGACACCGCCCGCGTCCTCGGCCAGCAGGCCTCGGCGCGGCCGCGGCAGTAGCCTTCGCCGATGCGGGGTCCGAAAACCCCGCATCCTCACCTCCGTAGAATCAACGCGTGGCTCGCCTCCGCGACTGGTTCGATCTCGGCAAGAGCACCGTCACCTCGCTGACCACCAGCGACGTGACGAACCTCTACGCGCTCGAATGGCCCGAGACCCGGAAGATGCTCATGGCCGAGCATCTCGAGTCGATCGAGCGCGAGCCGAAGCGCATCCGCCGCGCCATCCGCACCACCTCGGCCATCTTCTTCGGCATCGCCAAGAAGCTCGCGCCGCACCGCCGCGTCCTCTTCGTCCTCTCCTTCGTCGCCTTCTTCACCTGCCTCGCCTCGATCTTCAGCCGCATGCGCCATCCGCCGTACGGCGTCTTCGTCGAGCTCGGCGCGACGTTCCTGGCCATGACTTTCCTGCTCGCGCTCGAGCTGATCGACAAGATCAAGTTCCGCGACGAGCTGCAGCTCGCGCGCGACCTGCAGGCCAGCCTCATTCCGCAGCAGATGCCGGAGAGCGAGCAGTGGGACATCGCCGCCTTCAACCGCATCGCCAACACCGTCGGCGGCGACATCTACGACTTCGTGCCGCTGCCCGACGGCCGCGTGGCCGTGCTGTTCGGCGATGCCTCGGGACACGGGATGGCCGCAGGCCTGGTGATGGCGGTCGCGCACGCGGCGTTCCGCACGCAGCTCGAGGTCGATCCGTCGCCGCAGTCGATCGTGGCGTCGCTCAACCGCATCCTCTGCCGGACCGGCGGCTCGCGCTCGTTCTTCGCCTGCTGCTATCTGCTGCTCTCGCCCGACGGCTCGTTCGTGGTCACGCTGGCCGGACATCCGCCGATGCTCAAGCTCGACGCCGCCGGACGCGTGGCCGAGCGCATCGGCCGCGGCGCCTATCCGCTCGGCGTGAAGCCGGGGCTGGAATGGGAGATCGCCGCCGGCTCGCTCGCGCCGAACGAGCGGCTGCTGCTCCATTCTGACGGACTGACGGAGTCACGGAACTCCGCAGATCAGGAATTCGGGGACTCCTACCTGGAGACCATCGCCGGCTGGCATCCCGAGTCGACGGCCGCGCAACTGATCGACTCGATCGTCGGCGAGTGGCGGACCTTCGCCGGCGGCACGGTGGTCGATGACGATGTGTCGATCGCGGTGCTGCGGCGGCGGTGAGGTAGGTGGTGAATCCTGCGGCGCAGCCGCAGGATCTCCGGTTACACCGGCAGGACGCAGCCCACAGGCGGGATCGCTGCCGCTCGGCGGAGGCCACCACCCCGTCGCGCCGGCAGCCGTGGCGCGGTGTAGCCGGAGATCCTGCGGCGGTGACGTGCGGTGGTGAATCCTGCGGCGCAGCCGCAGGATGTCCGGTTACACCGGCAGGACGCAGCCCACAGGGCGGGATCGCTGCCGCTCGGCGGAGGCCACGACCGCGTCGCGCCGGCAGCCGTTGCGCGGTGTAGCCGGAGATCCTGCATCGCTGCGCGATGCAGGATGGACTGCATCAAGCCGTCCGCGACGCGCCGGTCAATCCTTCGAACACCTCCAGCGCCAGATCCACGCGCCCGAGCGGCGCCGACACCTGCACGCCGGCCACGCGGTCGCGCACGCGGGCGAGCGTCTCGCGGGCGATGGCCACGCCTTCGCGCATGCCGTGCTCCTTGCTCTTCTCGCTGGCGATGCGCATCCGTTCCATCACATCGTCCGGCACCGAGACGCCCGGCACCTCGTTGTTCATGAACTGGGCGTTGCGGTACGAGAGCAGCGGCCAGATGCCGGCCACGACGGGAAGCTTCAACGTCTCGATGCGGCCGAGGAACTGCTCGAGCTGGCGCACGTCGAAGACCGGCTGGGTGATCGCGTACTCGGCGCCCGCCTTCACTTTCCAGTCGAGGCGGCGCAGCTCGTACTCGAGATCGAGATGGCCGGGATTCACGCCGACGCCGATGGTGAAGCAGGTCGCGTCGCCGAATGGATTGCCGCCGAGGTCGAGGCCGCGATTCATCAGGTTCACCATGTTCGTGAGGCCGATCGAGTCGATGTCGAACACCGCCGTCGCCTCGGGGTACGGCCCCATCTTCGGAGGATCGCCGGTGATGAGCAGCAGGTTGCGCAGCCCGAGCGCGGCGCAGCCGAGCAGGTCGGAATGCATGCCGAGGAGATTGCGGTCGCGGCAGCAGTAGTGCAGCACCGTCTCGATGCCGACGCGCTGCTGCAGCAGCACCGCCACGGCGATGGCGCCCATGCGGTTCTGCGCGCGCGGTCCGTCGGGGACGTTCACCGCGTCGACGCCGGCCGCCTTGATCGCGTGCACCGACGTGACCATGTTCTCCGGATTGGCGCCCTTCGGCGGCGTGATCTCGATGGTGGTGACGAACTCGCCGCGGGCGATCTTCTCGCCCCAGCGCGAGCGCGCCTCCATCGGCGCCGGCTCCTTGCCGGCGGGCTTGTCGCTCTTCGCGCTCCGCTCGACGATCACGAAGTTGCGGCGCGGCGAGAGCGGACGCACGGCGTCGGCCATCACCTTGATGTGCTCGGGCGTGGTGCCGCAGCAGCCGCCGAGGAACTTGACACCCTTATGGATGAGCCGCTTTGCGTACTTGCCGAAGTAATCAGGTGAGGCCATATACATCTGCCGCCCGTTCACGTCGCGCGGCAGACCGGCGTTCGGCTGACAGGCGATCTTCTTGGCGGTGGCCGCGGCCATCTCCTCGATAGCATCGAGCATGAGGTCGGGACCGACGGCGCAATTGAGGCCGATCACGTCGGCGCCGGCGCGGTCGAGCCGCTGCGCGATCACGCGCGGCGTGTCGCCGTAGATGGTGCGGCCGTCGACGGCGATGGTCATCTGCGCGACCACCGGCAGCATGCAGATCTCGCGGATGGCGCCGATGGCCTGCTCGATCTCGCTGACGTTCGAGAAGGTCTCGACGACGAAGAGGTCGACGCCGGCGTCGAGCAGCGCCGAGGCCTGCTCGCGGAAGAAGGCGCGCGCCTCCTCGAGCGAGGTCGGTCCGTACGGCTCGATGCGGATGCCCAGCGGACCCATCGCGCCGGCGACGTAGACGGAATCGCCGGCCGCTTTGCGCGCGAGCTCGGCGGCGCGCATGTTGATGTCGCGGAGCTGCTCTTCGATGCCGAAGCCCTGCAGCTTCACCCGGTTCGCGCCGTAGGTGTTGGTCTCGAGGATCTCCGCGCCGGCGCGCACGTACTGCCGGTGCACGTCGAGGACGATCTCCGGATTGTGCACGTTCAGCTCGTCGTAGCACTTGTTGATGAAGACGCCCTTGGAGTAGAGCATCGTGCCCATCGCGCCGTCGAAGAGGTAGACGTGCTCGTCGGCAATGGCCTGGATGAAGTCCATAGTGAGGTTTCTAGGCGGAACCGCCGCCGCTGTCAAACGCGGCGCTCTCTGCGATAATGCCCGCGGTCTTCCCCATGAACATTCGCACGCTCCTGGTCGCGGCCGCCGCGGCTTCGCTCACACTCGTTCCGTACGCACGCGCGCAGCAGATCGTCTACGCGCAGCAGCTTCCGCCGGTGACGCTGCGCGGGTTGCCCGCCGCCGATCCGAACGTGCGGCCGCGGGAGATCCTGCAGCAGCCGCACTGGCCGCGCCTCACGCCGCGCACGTTCTCGACGGCCACGCTGCCGCCGCTCGAGCGCGCCACGATCGCGCCGCCGCCCGTGGTCCTCGGCTTCACCTCGGCTACCACGCGCAACGTCTCGCCGGCCGACGCCGCCGGCGCGGTCGGCAAGTCGCACATCGTCACGGCGACGAACGCCGGCCTGACCGTGCACAAACGCACCGGCGAGATCCTCGGCTCCGCCGGACTGGGGCCGTTCTTCCAGTTCAACAACGCCGCGAACGCGGAGGTCTACGATCCTCGGATCGTCTACGACCGCGACGCCGATCGCTGGATCGTGATCGCGCTGCGCAACGCCGAAAGCTTCCTGATCGCGGTGTCGCGGAGCGGCGATCCGATGGGGACGTGGAACCGCTACAGCCTCAGCTTCACCTTCTCCGTCGAGATCGACTTCACGCATCTGGCCCTGACGCGCGACACGGTGATGTTCGCGACGAACGGCGAGTCGGAGACCGTGCTCTTCTCCGTGCGCAAGAGCGATCTCTTCGCCGGACCGTCATCGCTGCCGATCTCGCGCTTCCACTATGAGGAGTACGACACGCTCCCGGTGCGCGCCGACGACTCCGCCGCGGAGTACGTCGTCGTGGCGGAATCGGACGGCATTGACGTCGCGCGCATCGACGGCACGAACCGGCACTTCATCTCCAATCCCTATCCCTCCGACAGGTTCGCGCGCATCGCGCCGCAGCTCGGCACGACGAGCGGGCTCGAAACCGGCGCGGAGCGATATCCGATCGAGTCGGCGGTGCTGCGCAACGGCGTGCTGTACGCGGTGCAGACCGTGGGCGACTGGGAGCTCGACCGCTCGGCGATCCTCTGGTGGAAGGTGAATCCGGAATCGGGCAAGCTGCTCGCCTCCGGCGTGATCGCCTCACCCGATCCGACGAAGTACTACGCCTATCCGTCGGTCGCGGTGAACGGCAGCGGCGCGATGCTGATCGGCTTCTGCACCTTCTCGCCGTCGCAGTACGCCTCCGCCGGGTACGTCTTCCGCGACGCCGCCGGCCGGATCAGCAGCGAAGGCGCGCTGAGGAACGGCGAGAGCACTTTCACCATCACCACGCGCTGGGGCGACTACACCACCACGGTCATCGATCCGTTCGACGACAACACCTTCTGGACGCTGCAGATCTTCGCGCGCGGACAGCAGTGGTCGACGGTGTGGGGCGAGGTGCAGGCGCCGATCACGCCGGTGCGGCGGCGCTCCGTGCGGCACTAGTCGGGCAATCGCGGGCGCGGAATCACGCGGCCCTGCGGCGTGAGCAGCTCCAGTCCGGTGGCGGTGAAGCGGACGCGCGCGCGATAGCGCGGCGCCACGGAGAAGTCTTCGATGAGGAACGTGCCGTCGGAGAGCGGCGTGAGCTCGCGCGGCATGCCGCTGGCGCCGATGAAGCGCGGCTCGCGCGTGATCTCGACGCCCTGATACTTGCCGGCCACGGGACGTGCGTCGCCCGACTTCGGACCATTCGCGGCGAGATCGAGCAGCGGCAGCAGCCAACGCAGCTCCGGCCGTGAGGCACGCGCGTCGAGCGCGGCGACGGCGCGCAAGTGCGCCATCGCCAGCGCACGGTCGGCCGGCGCGGGAACATCGGGAATCACTCCCGTGGCGTGCCACGTCTTGCCGTTCTTCGTCACGGGCCGGAAGGTCGGGATGAAGACGACGAAGCCTTCCGCGGCCGGCACCCAGCCGCCGCCATACGCCGCGCCCTGACTGTGCTCGCCGACGATCGCCGCGCGGCCGAGCTGCTGCATCACGAACGCGAATCCTTCCGCGGCGGAGCCGGTGCCCGTGCCGGTGAGGATGAACAGCGGAACGTCCGGCATGCGCCGTCCCGCGACGCCGGCCATCGAGTACGACTCGGTGGTCTTGCCGGTCTCGCGGTCGAAGGTCGAGAGCAGCAGCGTCGGCTTCGCCAGAAAGTAGCTGGCCAGAAAACGCACCGTCTCCGGCCTGCCGCCTGGCGCGCCGCGCAGGTCGATCACCACGGCCTCGGCGTTCGCGGCCAGCTCCAGCGCCGCCGTGAGCGCGGTGCGCGAGTACTGCAGCTTCTCGAGCAGCGTCAGCTCGATGTTCGCGACGTTGCCGTCGAGGAGCTCGTAGCGGCGGACGCCGTAGTTCGTGCGGCGCATCTCCGCGAGCTGCTCCGGCGTCGGCGGCACTTCCGGCAGCACGCGCTTGGTGTCGGAGCCGGCAGCGAGCAGCCGCTCGGCGTGCGCGGGATCGAAGCGGACGTCGAAGTGGAGGTCTCCCGTCGATTGCCGCAGATCGTTCCCGAGCGCCTCGGCCAGCTTCGCGTTGTCCTCGATCGACTCGTACTTGGCGACGTCGGCGCGCAGCCGCTGCGCGATGCGCGGCGCCTCGTCGACGATCACGTAGCGCTTCTCGATCTGGCGCGCGATGCTTTCGATGACCGGCGCGCGCGATGCGGCGGAGACGTCGGCGGCGAGCAGGAGAACGAGGAGCAGTCGCATGCGCGCAACGTAACCGCACGCGCGGCGCGTTGTCTTTCACGCGCTTAACCTCGGGCACGATAGGCGGCCGGCGTGACGTGCATGCGCGCCTTGAAGCAGGTCGTGAAATGCGACTGCGAGGCGAAGCCGGCATCGAGGGCGATCTCGGCGATCGGGCGCGCGGTGGCGACGAGCTCGCGCGCGGCGCGGTCGATGCGCAGCGCACGGACGTAGTCGCCGAGGGTGAGGCCGAAGCGGCGCGGGAACGCGCGCGACAGATGCACCGGATGGACGCCGGCGACACGCGCGACGTCGCCGAGGACCAGCTTCTCGTCGAAATGCGCATGCAGGTAGTCGCGCACACGCGCGGCCCAGCGCGGCGCGTCGTCGCATGACTCGCGCGTGAGCGCGCCGATCAGCGACGCCGTCAGCGACTCGAGCGCCAGCGGTGCGGCGGTGTCGTGCTGCCGCGACTCGAGCGCGATGCGGCGCGCGGCGATGGCCGCGGAGCCGGTCAGCTCCGCCGACGCATCAGGCAGGCGCACATCGGAGGCGAAGGAGACGGAGAAGAGCCGGCCGCCGCTCGCGCCGAAGGTCTCGCTCTGCGGCTCGCCGGCCGGATAAAAGTAGACGCGTCCGCGATCGCGGCGCCGCTCGACGCGGCCGGCGCGCTGCACGCTCGTGCCGCCCAGCACCACGCAGCAGTAGGCGCGCTCGTGCACGTGCGTGGACGTGGCGAAGCGCGGAGCGAAGACTGAGGTACGGCAGTCGATGCCGCGCACGCTCGCCGCCGCTTCTTCCTTCCCGTGGAACATCAGTGGAACACTCGCCGCAGTTTCTCCATGAAGCTCTCCACATCCTGCCGGTTGCGATCGACCTCGTTCGCCCAGCGGCGGAACTGATCGAACGTGATCGCGGCCGGCTCGTCGAAATGATCCTCATCGAAGAGGATGCGGCGGACGATACGGCCCATCACGCCGCTGGGGCAATGGCGCGTCGGCGCGGTGCCGGCGAGAAAGACCTCGCGGATCGGGCCGGGGCAGCCGTCGCGCCAGAGCATGCCGGACTCCGGATCGATGTCGCGGAAGGTCACGCCGCCCGGCGCTTTCGGATTCGACTGGTCGTGCGGAATCTCGCTCATGTACGAGCCCCAGACCGGAATGGCCGCCTCCGACGACGACAGGCGCAGCGGCGCGCCGCGGTCGAAGCCGAGCCAGACCGTCGTGACCATGTCGGCGGTGTAGCCGACGAACCAGGCGTCGCGGTAGTCGTTGGTCGTGCCGGTCTTGCCGGCGACGTAGCCGAGGCCGTAGCGCTTGAGGCGCGTGGCGGTGCCGCGCCGGACCACGCCGCGCAGCAGCGTGTGCATGACGTACGCGGCGTCGGCGCCGACCACGCGCTTGCGCTTCGACTCGTGCTCGTAGAGCGTCTTGCCGCGGCGGTCGCGCACGCTGCGCAGCAGGAACGGCTCGACGCGCTCGCCGAGATTCGGGAAGGCGGTGTAGGCGGCGGTGAGCTCGCGCAGCGTCACCTCGATCACGCCGAGCGGCAGCGCCGGAATCGACTTCACCTCGTCGAAGCCGAACTCCTTGGCCGTGCTGGTGACGCGGCGATAGCCGACCTGCTGCGCGAGGCGGATGGTCGGCACGTTCAGCGAGCGCTCGAACGACTCGCGCAGCGTGACGCGGCCGCGGTACCCCTCGTCGTAATTCTGCGGCTGCCACACCTCCGAGTCGCTCAGCTCCACTTTCAGCGGCGCGTCGAGCAGCAGCGACGCGGTCGTGGCGCGCTTCGAAGCGATGGCCGCGAGATACGCGAAGGTCTTGAACGCCGAGCCGGGCTGGCGGCGCATCTGCCAGGTGCGGTCGAACGGCGAGCGTTGAAAATCCGATCCGCCGACGATGGCGCGCACGCCGCCCGTGCGCGGATCGACCGAGAAGATCGCCACCTGCAGCGGATCGCGGGAAGCCTGCTCGCGAATCCAGCGGTAGCGCGACTCGAGCCGTTCCACGCCGCGGCTGGCGGCGCGCTCGGCGGCGCGTTGCGCGGCGGGATCCATCTCGCAGGTGATGGTCAGCCCGCCCTGCACCAGCGGCCGCAGCCCGACTTCATGCACGATCTCGTTGCGCAGCGCGCGCAGATAGTACGGATAGGGCGTCGGCGGCAGCGTGCCGCGCGTGACGTCGACCTCGTGCGCCACCGCCGCGCGGAACTCCGCCTCGGTGATCCAGTGGCGGTCGCGCATCACCGCGAGGATCGCGTCGCGGCGTGCATGGGCGATGTCGGGACGCTTCTCCGGCGTGTCGCGATTCGGCGCGCGGATCATGGCCGCGAGCAGCGCCGCCTCGTCGAGCCGCAGCGCGCGCGGCGGTTTGTCGAAGTAGAGACGCGACGCTTCGTCGATGCCGAGGATCGAGTTGCCGAGGTGATGGCCGAGGTAGACGTCGTTGAGATAGAGCTCGAGGATGTCGTCCTTGGAGAGACGCGCGTCGAGCACGATGGCCATCAGCGCCTCGACGATCTTGCGGCTGAACTTGCGCTCCTGCGTGAGGAAGCGCTGCTTGACGATCTGCTGCGTGATGGTCGAGCCGCCCTGGGCGATGCCGCCGGCGCGGACGTTGGTCAGCAGCGCGCGCAGGATGCCGATCGGATCGACGCCGATGTGATGGCGGAAGCGCACATCCTCGGCGGCGATGAACGCGTCGGCGACGTGGCGCGGCAATTGATCGATGAGCACCGGCGGCGTGACGCGCCAGTCGGTGCCGTAGACGCGCACCACCTCGCGCGTGCGGCCGTTCGCGGCGGAAACGATGATGGTCGGCTCGCGCCAGCTCCGCCCTTTGAGCGCGCGCATCATGCGCAGATCGAGCGCGAAGAGATAGATCGCGAACGCTTCCGCGGCGAGAAAGAGAGCGACGGTGAGCGGCAGCGTCCACCGCGCGACGCGTGCTGCGCGTGACAATCGGTGCATGTTCGTCTACATTCGTTTCGTGCAACTCGTGCACCGGGTTGCGTTTTTGCAGCACGTTCTCTCAATTCAAAAACGTACGGCTCCCCACCGAAACTTTTGAACAGGAGACTAGTGATGGCTGCATCGAAGAGTTCCTCCCGGAAGTCCGGCGGTAAAGGCGGCTCGAGCAAAGGCGGCTCGAAGTCGTCCGGCAAGTCGTCGTCCTCCAAATCGTCGTCGTCGAAGTCGTCCTCGCGCGCCGGCTCCTCGAAGAGCGGCTCGAAGGGCGGCAGCTCGAAGTCGGGCGGTTCGAAGAGCGGCGGTTCGAAGAGCGGCGGCTCCAAGTCGTCGTCGTCGTCGAAGTCCTCGTCGTCCAAGTCGTCGTCCTCGTCGCGTCGCGCGATGGGTGGCGGCGGCGGCTCGAAGTCGCGCGGCGGCTCGAGCAAGAGCGGCGGCGGCAGCAAAGGCAGCAGCAGCTCGAGCAAGAGCTCCTCGCGCCGCGCAGGCGGTGGCGGCGGCTCCAGCAAGAGCGGCGGCAGCAAGGGCGGCGGCAACCGCGGCGGCGGCGGCAGCAGCAAGAGCGGCTCGAGCAAGAGCTCCTCGCGCGGCGGCAGCAGCAAGAGCGGCAGCAGCAAGAGCGGCGGCTCCAGCAGCAGCTCGCGCGGCAGCAGCAGCAAGAGCAGCTCGAGCAAGAGCTCCTCGCGCGGCGGCAGCAGCGCGCAGCACGCCGCAGCCGGACGCGAAGGCGCCCGCGCGCGCGAGCGCAAGAAGAACGTCCGTCGTGCGGCAGCAGCCGGCGCGGTCGCGGCAGTGGCCGCGGCCGGCGGCGCGGCAGCAGTCGCTGCTTCGCGACGTGCGTCCACGGCCACGCGGCGCGCAGCCGTTCGCGTCGCCGACCGTGACACCAACACCTCGGGCGGCGGCTACGGCTCCGGCTCGACGGGCGGCGGTGACATGGGCGGCGGTTACAGCGGCGGCGGCTACGGTGGCAGCGGCTACGGCTCCGGCTCCGGCGGCTCCGGCGGTGGCAACACCGGCGGCGGCACCGGCGGCTACGGCAGTGGCAGCGGCAACATGGGCGGCGGCGGCGAGCTCTGATCTCGTGTAGAGCGCGTTCTCAGGACGCGCTCTACACGCATCATCCCGCCGTGTCGCGGAACGCGTTGCGGATACGGCGGGAAAAATACTTTGACGGAAGTCCGTCCTTCCATACCCGCAACTGCTTCGCCTTCCGGAACGACTTGAGCGCCGCTGCGCGATACGACTCGTCGGCCTCGAAGGCGTACTGCGAATACTGCGACGCGCCGAGGAACGCCCAGATCCAGGCATTGCCCGGCAGTTGCTGCGTGAGCTTCTGGAAGTCGCGCGTGGCCGCCTCGAACTCGCCCGCGAAGTAGTTCTCGAGCGCGCGCCGCAGCAGCGGACGGTACTCGCCGAGGACTTCGTTCGTGGCGGCGGACGGCTTGAGCGCCGGCGCCGGAATGGCCGGCGACGTTTGCGTCGCGGCGCTCGGCGCGGTGGCGAGATCGGCCAGCACGCCGGCGTTCTCCGCCATCGAGATGATCGCCGAGTAGTCGTCGTTCGAGCGCGCCGACGCGCTGCGCGTGGTGGCCTCGGTGAACATCGACATCGCCTGCGAATACTGCTGCGAGGTCGTCGCGCGCCGCTGCTGAGCGGCCTGCAGCTTCTGCTTCGTCGACGCGATCGCGCTCGTCGCGCGCTGGCGCAACGCCGGATCGACCGAAGGCACTGCGGGCTGTTGAATGGCCGGCTGCGGCGCCGGTTGCTGGACCACAGGCGCGGGACGCGCCGGCTCCGGACGCGCCGGTTCCGGTTCCGGCGTCGCGGCGGCGAGCTTCGTCTTCGCGCGCTCGAGATGGAACGAGATCGGTCCGAGGTCGACTTCGCCCGGACCCTGCGCCTGCTCGAGATCGGCGATGGCCTTCTCGTACTCGCCGAGGTTCAGGTAGGCCACGCCGCGATAGTAGTAAGGGTGATAGTTGATGAAGATCGTCGCGTAGGTGCGGGCCTTGTTGTTCTCCGAGCCGTTGCCGCGGATGGCCGCGGTCATCTTCTGCACGACCGTCGACCAACTGCCTTTCTTCACCGCGGCAATACCGGCGTCGTAATCGTCGTACCACGAAGCCTGCGCGACGCCGGCCATGGCCAGCACCGCGACGAACATCATGATGTTGCGGGCGCGCGTCATTGCTTGCTCACTTCCTCGGCGACGGCGTCGACGTCGACGCTCTCCATGTTGAGGTGATGCGGCGAGCGCTTGCCGGCCTCGATCTCCACGTCGACCGACTTCTCGCCGGCCGGCCCGCGCACGGTCACGGTGTACGCGCCGGGATCGAGCGGAATGCGCGCCGGCGTCGAGCGGTCATCTTCGCGCAGCGCGATCTCCTGATGGCTGCTCTTGCTGACGATCTTGTCGAGATCGCCCCACGGTGAGGCCGACAGCAGCAGCAACCCTTGTCCCGCGGGCACCGGCGCGTTGCTCGACGCGGCCGTGGTGGTGACGTCGGTGCCCGACGGCGCGAGCGTCGTCGTGGCCACCGGCTCGCTCGCCGGTTTGCGCGTCATCATCCAGACGCCGATGCCGAGGGCGATCACGACCACCGCGGCGATCGCGGCCAGCAGCGGCGTGTTGCGCTTGGACAGTGTGAGCGACGCCGGATCGATCTGCCGCTCGAGCCGCGTCGGCTCCGCCTGCAGGTTCAGCTTCTGCTCGAGCGAGGTCGGCGCGGCGCCGGCCACGGTGCCCATGCGCTCCATCACCGTCGCTTCATCAGCCTGCGTCTTCAGCGGCACGCTGCCGGGCGCGGTGAAGTTGCGCTCGATCTGCGTCGCTTCTTCGCCGCCGGGCTTGGTGCCGGTGAACGTCTTCGCCGGACCGCCCGCGTACGTCTGCTGCGTCGGCTGCGCGCCGCCCATCGTGGAAGAAGGCGACGTGCCGGTGCCGGTGATCTTCGGCAGATCGGCCAGCGTCTGCGCGCCGGAGAGCGTGATCATCTTCTCGCCGACGCCGTACTTTTGATCCGGCGGAATCGAGGTGCGCACCGATTCGAGCGCGGCGGCGAAATCGGCGGCGGCCTCGTAGCGGTCGTCGCGGTTCTTCGCCAGCGACTTCATGATGATCGACTCGAGCTGCGGCGGCACCTGCGCGCCCGGGTTGAGCGCGCCGATGGCCGGCGGCGCCTCGGTGACGTGCTTGAGGATGTACCCGTGCGGGTTCGTGGCCTGGAACGGCGCGCGGCCGGCAAGCATCTCGTACAGCACGATGCCGAACGAGTAGAGGTCGGAGCGCGGATCGAGATGCTCTCCTTCTTTCAGGAAGCCGGCCTGTTCCGGAGATGCGTACTTCAGTTTCCCCAGAAACATGCCGGTCTGCGTCAGACCCTGGCCGCCGTCACCCTCGGTGAGCTGCTTGGCGATGCCGAAGTCGATCACCTTCACCAGCAGTTTTCCGTGGTGATCCTGCGAGAGCATGATGTTCTCGGGCGAGACGTCGCGATGGATCAGCCCCATCGAGTGGAGGTGATCGAGGCCGTGCAGCGCCTGAATCGCGATCTCCACGGTGAGCCGCGACGGCATGGCGCCGTTCTGCGCGATCCACTTCTGGATGTTCGTCCCGTCGATGAACTCCCAGACCATGTAGTACGAGCCGTCTTCGAGCTGCGCGAAGTCGTACAGCATGGCCAGGTTCTTGTGCTTGATCATCGTGGACGTGCGCGCTTCCTGGAGGAAGCGCTGCAGTCCCTGATCGTCGGCGGCGACGTTGGGCCGCATGATCTTGATCACGCGCAGCTCGTTCAGATGGATGTGGCGGACCTTGAAGATCTCGCCCATGCCGCCGACGCCGAGGCGGTCGATGATCTGGTACTTGCCGTCGAGCAGACGCGTCGAGTAGGTGCGCTGAAACTGCGTGACCTTCTCGCCGCAGTACGGACAGAGGTCGTCCTGCGGATCGATCGGTTGTTTGCAGCGAAGACAGTTGATGGTGTTGGTCATGGTCAGTGGTCTCGCAGCACGTAGCTGCAGGCGGGATCGGCGCCGAAGCGGACGATGTCGCCCGCTTTCAGCACGGCGCGATCGACGCGGGCGTTGTTGACGTAGGTGCCGTTCGCGGACTGCAGGTCTTCGAGCACCGGCCCGGAGCCGGCCACGGTGATGCGCGCGTGACGGCGCGACACGGCGGGATGCGACAGCACGATCGAGCAGGTGCGGTCGCGGCCGACCATCACGCTGTCGCCGAGGATGGCGTGCTTCTCGCCCGTCTCCGGCTTCACGTTCACCAGTGCCCAATGTTTGGGCGCTTCCACGACCGGCTCCGGCACCGCCGGCACGTGGCGCGCCGTGACGCCGATCGGCTGGCGCGCCGTGTACTCCTCGAGCGCTTCGAAGAACTCGCGCGCGGTGTCGTAGCGCTGCTCCATGCGCGGAGCCATCGCTTTCATCACGATGCCTTCGAGCTCTTTGCCGACTTCGGGACGGAGCGCGCCGGGCGGCTGCTTGTCGCCGCGATAGATCGCGTCGATCAGCTTCGGCAGCGAGCGGCTGTTGAACGGCAGCGTGCCGGTGAGCATCTCGTACAGCACGACGCCGGCGGAGTAGACGTCGCTCTTCGCGCCGGCATCCTTCGGCTCGCGGATTTGCTCGGGCGACATGTAGTGCGGCGTGCCGAGGAGAAAGCCCGACTTGGTGAGCACGGTCTGCCCGCTCCCGCCGCCGCCTTCCTTGATCTTGGCGATGCCGAAGTCGGTGACCTTCACGACGCCCGAGCCTTCGCGAATCAAATTCGCCGGCTTGATGTCGCGATGCACGATGCCTTTGCCGTGCGCGTAGACGAGCGCTTCGAGCAGGCATTGGGCGATGGAGATGGCGTCGCTCACCGGCAGCGCGCCGCGCTCGGAGAGCAGGACGTCGACGGGCGTGCCTTCGACCAGCTCCATCACCAGCACGGCGCCATCGGCGTTGTTGATGAATTCGTAGAAGCGGGTGATGTAGCGGTGGCGCAGCTTCGAGAGGATCTGCGCTTCCTTGATGAATCGCTTGCGCGCGGTGACGTCGCCGGCCAGCTCCTCGGTCATCACCTTCAGCACGACTTCGAAGTCGGCCGGCAGCAGCTCGGTCTGGGCGATGGTGCGGCCGACGTAGACGTGGCTCATCCCGCCTTCGCCGATCTCCCGGTCGATGCGGTAGTTGCCGAGGGTGTTGCCGATGGTCACGCTGGTCATTTCAGCGGACCCTCGTCATCCCAGTAGAAGCCGTCGTGGCAGAGCGGCATGAAGAGCAGCTTGTGCGAGCCGATGCGCACTACGTCCTTGCCGGCGAGATCGCGCCGCGGCTCGATCTCCGCCTCGTTGACGTAGGTGCCGTTCGTGGAGTTGTGGTCCATCAGGATGAACCGCCGCTCCTCGGGGCGGAAGACGAGATCGGCGTGATGCGACGAGGCCTGATCGTCGTTGATGACGATGTCGGAGCGGCGGTCGCGGCCGATGACGTTGCGTCCCATGCGCACCGGATACGACTCGCCGCGCGCCGGTCCGTTGAGGCCGATCAGCCAGCCGACGACGTAGCGCTTCTGCTGCGCGGCGGCGGGATCGATGCGCGCGGCGACGGTGCGCTCCATCGTTTGTGCTGCCGACTGCGATGCCGGCGCGGCTTGCGGCGCTGCCGGCGCCGGCGCGGCCGGGAGCGGCGCGACGGCCGCACCGCCCGACGTCACACGGCGCGCGACCGGCTCCGACGCCGGCGCGCTCGCGGCGGCGCTGACGGCGGCGCGCGGCGCCGCGGCTTCGACCGCGCGCGGACGCACCACCGGGATCTCCGGCTCGCCGCCTTCCTGCGGGCAGTACGGACAGAGGTCCCACGACTCGTCGATGAAGTGCCCGTTGTCACACCGCTTGTCAGCCACGTTCACCCTCACGCATGAAATGCCACGGCGACAGCATTTCGGCCGCCGAAGTAAATGATGTCTCCGTCCCGGAGGAACCGCTTGTCGATCTTCTCGTCGTTGACGTACGTCCCGTTCGAGGAATTCCGGTCGATCAGCAGGACCTTGCCGTCGATGGACACAACCTCGGCGTGCAGCCGCGATACTTTCGGATTTTCCAACACGATCTCACAAATTGTCGACTCGCGGCCGATGCGGATGCCGGAGCCGCCGAGGCCGAGCTTCTGGCCGGCGCGCGTCCCGTTGAGGATCGTGAACTTGCCGAGCATGGCCGCGGCAGAGGCCAGACCGCCGTGCGGCGCCACCACCGTCTCCACGGTCGGCGACTTCAGCACGTCGAGCGGCAGCTCCGGTTTGCGTCGCCGCGTGGCCAGCACGCCGCCGGCGATCAGTGACGCGAGGGCGAGCAGCACGACGAAGATCGTGACGAACGGATGCAGGCGCCACGGCGGCATCGTGCCGATGGCGCGGTCGGCGTCGCGGCCGAAGCGGATCAGCTCCGGCGAATTGGGGAAGAGCTTCGACGCGCGCAGCAGCTCTTTCTTCGATTCGATCCACCGCCCGTCGCCGGCCGCTTCGAGCGCGCGGCGATAGTGCTCGTCGAACTCGCCGCCGCCGCTCACACGTACGCCTGCTTGCGCGAGCAGCGGCCGGGCCACGTTGATCGGCACGAGGAACTTGATCTGCTCGGCGCTGGTGTGGCCCCACGTCGAGACGCCGATCACCTCGCCGCGCACGTTCACCGCCGGGCCGCCGGAGTTGCCGCGGTAGATGGCCACGTTCGACTGGAACACCGGCGCGTTGGCGACGTTGCGCTTGATCGCGGTGATGGTGCCGGGATTGAAGGTCGGCTCGAGGTCGCTGTCGCGCGAGAGCCAGCCGCCGATCACTTCGTCGCTGCTGCTGGCCACCGCCGGATAGCCGACCGACCAGATCGACTCGCCGACGCGCGTCGACTCCGAATCGCCGAGCGGCAGCGACGGCAGCCCCTTGCGATCGATCTGCAGCACGGCCAGATCGTTGCCGCCCGCGCCGAGCTCCGGCGAGTAGCGGCGGATGCGGAACGGCAGCGCCTCGCCGTTCGAGAGCTCGACCTGATTGACGACCTGCACGCGCGCGAGCCGTCCGGCCGCGGCGAGCGGCGCGACGCAGCGCTCGAGCTCTTCGTCGCGATAGGCGTTGCGCAGCGCGTCGATCGGGAAGTGGCGCACCAGCGCGGCGATGGCGCCGTTGCGCCGCAGCTCGCGCTCGAGCGCCGCCTGGTCGCGCGTCGGCGCGACCACGTGGCCGCTGGTGAGGATGACGCCGTCGGGATGGATGATGAAGCCGCTGCCGGAGCCGCCCGCGCCGGTCTGCACGACCTGCTCGCTCGCGGCGACGTCGCGCGCGCGGAGCTTGAGTTGCCGCTCGATGTTCGCGATGTCGGCGCTGCCGTAGCGGAAGTCGGCCGTCGCGTACGCGCTGATACGCACCACCGCGGGCTTCACTGCGTAGGCCATCTTCTGCACGTCGTCGAGCGGCGGGCTCGCGTCGCGGCGGCAGGCAGCCGCGAGGAGCAGCACGAGGAGCGTGCGGGACCGGGGCATGCGGAGTTATCGCGACGTGGCGGTTGCGGGCGCGGACGCTGCGCCGTTCTGCTGCTGGTTCCAGTAGAACCAGGCGGCCGCGCCGCCGAGGACGAGCACCAGGACCAGCGCCCACTTGAGCGCGGCGTTGCGCCGCGGCTGCGGCACCGGCACTTCGGTGGTCTTGGCCGCAGGCGCAGTCGCCGGCGTCGGCGCCGGCACTTCCGCCGTGCGCGCGAGCTCGACCGGCGCCGGCACTTCGGCGGTCTCTTCGCGCTCGAGCTCTTCCGGCGTCACCGCGAGGATCTTCGCCGTCTCGCGCTGGGTCTCGTCGTACTGCGAGACGTGCACCGCGTCGCCGCGCTGCGTCTCCTCGAGTCCGACGAGCGTCTCGTCTTCCTGCAACGCCTCGACGCGCGCGACGATCACCGTCACGTTGTCGGGCGCGCCGCGCTGCAGCGCGCGATGCAGGAACTCCTCGGCCGCGTTCTCGATCGGCAGCGTGGCGATCTCTTTCAGCTCCGGCTCTTTCACCAGCCCGTGCAAGCCGTCGCTGCAGAGGATGAAGGTGTCGCCTTCGCGCAGCTCGATCGGTCCGCGCACGTCGATGTCGACGTCTTCCTGCACGCCCATCGACCGCTGCAGCACGTTGCGCCGCGGATGCGTCTCCGCTTCCGCCGGCGTGAGCAACCCTTCACGCACCATCGTCGCCACGAGCGAGTGATCGTCGGTGAGCTGCCGGATCTCGCCGTTGCGCACCAGGTAGATGCGCGAGTCGCCGACGTGCGCGAGCCATCCTTCGCCGCCGCGCACCGCCAGCGCCGAAGTGGTCGTGCCCATGCCGCGCAGCTCCGGATTCGCCTGCGCCTCGGTGAAGATGCGCGCGTTCGCCCGCGCGAGCGACTCGCGCAGCGCCGTGGCGATGTCGGTGGTCTCGCTCTCCAGATACTGCGCCTTCACCGTCTCCGCCGCGAGCCGCGACGCCGTCGCGCCGCCGCGATGTCCGCCCATGCCGTCCGCGACGATCAACAGACGTCCTCCCGGATGGGAGGAACGCTCTTCTTCCGGAGTGGTGTACATCCCGAAATCCTGATTTTCGGAACGAACGAGTCCGACGTCCGTGCGCAGCGCGGCGCGGACGACATATCTCCGTTGAGGGACGTGTGCCGACGATGCTTCGCTCATAGGGACCGAGTCGCGACATTATGCCACCGCCCGACCGCCCGGTGCTCCGCCCGCCCAACCACCCGTGCCCTCGCCGCGCGAGAGCGTCTCGCGATGCGCGGTCCCAGCACTCAGCACTCAGCACGGCGGTTGGGTGGGCGGAGCACTTATAATCCGTCCCCACATGGACCAACTCCAGATCCACTACGTCGATCTCGGCGTGCCGCGGGTCACCGACCTCAAGTCGGAGATGTCGATCGGGCGCACCGAGGGAAACGATCTGGTGTTGAACCATCCGTCCGTCTCGCGGCGGCATGCGCGCGTCGAAGTGCGCACCGGCGCCTGGTGGATCATCGACCTGAAGTCGACCAACGGCGTGAAGATCAACGGGAACCTCATCACCGAGGCGCAGGTCAACGCCGGCGACAAGATCCTCATCGGTTCCGTGCAGCTCGACGTGAAGGCCATGCCCTCGGTCGAGTTCACCGGCGAGTCGATGTTCGACAACCCGTCCGGCACGGTCATCCGCCGCATCTCCGATTTCAACTCCGAGTTCGGCCTCGATCTCGGCGAGCTCGCCGAGGACGCGGTCGCGGTGCGGCCGCCGTCGGAGCCGGGCGTCAAGCACGAGCCGTCGGTCACGCGCGAGAAGATCTTCCAGGTGCTGGTGCAGGTGGCGCGGTCGCTTCTGCAGACCGAGGAGCTCAACGCGCTGCTGCACATCGTCATGGACATGATCTTCAAGTACCTGCCGGTCGAGCGCGGGCTGATCATCCTGTTCGACGAAGAAGGCAACCCGGTGCCGAAGCTGACGAAGTTCATCGACGGCGCCGACGCCACCGACATCCCGATCTCGCGCACGATCCTGAAGATGGTGGCCGAGCAGCAGATCGCTCTGATGACCTCGAACGCGCTCGAAGACGCGCGCCTCCTCGGCGGCAAATCGATCGCCATCCACGGCATCCGCTCGGCGATGTGCGTGCCGCTCTGGAACCGGCAGCGCGTGATCGGCGCGGTGCAGGTCGACTCGCCGATCCACATCGGACGCTTCACCGAGGAAGACCTCGACCTGCTCACCGCGCTGGCGAACTTCGCCGCGGTGGCCATCGAGCGCGCGCAGCTCGCTGAGAAGATCGAGCAGGAGCGGAAGATCCGCAACAAGATGGAGCGCTACCACTCGCCTGCCGTGATCGACGAGATCGTGAAGGGCGTGATCGCCGCCGACGAGACGGACGTCCGCACGGCCGAGGTGTCGATCCTCTTCGCTGATATCTCGGGATTCACGACGGTGTCGGAGACGAAGGCGCCGGAAGAGGTGGCGGAGTTTCTGTCGAACTTTTTCTCGGCGGCGGTGGACGCGATCTTCGCGTACGGCGGCACGCTCGACAAGTTCATCGGCGATGCGGTGATGGCGTTTTTCGGCGCGCCGATCCCGCAGGACGATCACGCCGACCGCGCCATCATGGCCGGCCTGATGATGCAGGAGCGCATCGGCGACTGGAACGCGCAGCGCGAGCGCGAAGGTCTTCCGGCCGTGCGCATCCGCGTCGGCATCAACAGCGGCGCCGCGGTGGTCGGCAACGTCGGCACCGAGAAGCGCGTCGACTACACGGTCCTCGGCAGCTCGGTGAACATCGCCTCGCGCCTCGAGAGCGGCGTGGCGAAGCCGGGCCAGCTCGTGGTGTCGAAGAACACCCTCGACCGCGTCGTCGGCAGCTTCGAAACCGAGTCCCTCGGCGAGTTCGCCCTGAAGGGCCTGCAACAGAAGATGCCGGTCTACGCCGTCCACCGCGCCACCCGCAAACCACAGTCGAGGTCGGCGTCGGATACGTTTCATGCGGTGAGAACGTAGACGGAGTTCCTCGGAGTTCCTCGGCAGTTCCTCGGAGTTCCTCGGAGGAGCAGGCCCGCGCTCGTCCACTCCGAGGAACCCCGAGGAACCCGAGGAACTCCGAGGAACTCCGTCGAAGGAACTTCTCCCCTGGCTCATTCGTTGTAATACCAGCCGCGATGTCGCACTCCAAATCTCTGTTCCGCACGATCTTCCAGCCTCTCGCCGTAGCGGTCGGGCTGGCGGCGGCGGTGCGTGCGGCGGTGCACATCTACGCGATTCCGAGCGGGTCGATGTCGCCGACGCTGGAGGCCGGCGATCAGATCGTGGTGACGCGTTACATCCGCTCGGCGCCCGAGCGCGGCGACGTGATCGTGTTTCAGTCGCCGCTCGCGCCGGACGAGCTGATGGTCAAGCGCGTGATCGCCACGCCCGGCGATCTCGTCGACGCGCGCCTCGGCCGCGTGCGCATCGGCGGCCATACCCTCGCCGAGCCGTACGTGCTGCGGCAGGCCGCCACCGGCGCGATCGAGTCGCAGCTCGTGCCGCCCGGCTGCTACTACGTCCTCGGCGACAACCGCGACGACTCGCTCGACAGCCGCAGTTGGGGCGTCGTGCCGCGCGAGCACATCGTCGGCCGCGCGCGCCTCGTGCTCTGGTCGTCTTCGCCCGGCGCCGCCGAGCCGGTCGCCGCCACGCCGCGGCAACAGCCGTCGCACCGATTCGTGCCGCGGCCGCATCGTCTCTTCAAATGGGTCGAGTGAACTGCTAATCTCACGGCTGCCAAGCTGGAGGATTCGCAAATGCGTCGCAGCACTCATCGGGAGCGTGGTGAAGGGAACTTCGGGTGCCTGGTCGGTCTGGTCCTGCTGCTGATCGCCGGCCTGATCGCATACAAGATGATCCCGATCAAGGTGAAGGCCGCAGAGATGCGCGACACCGTGATCGACGAGGCAAAGTCCGCCGGCCAGCACGACGACAAGGAAATCCGCAAGGCCATCAACTTTCAGGCGGAGAAACTGCAACTGCCGGTCAAAGACGAAGACATCGTGATCGACCGCCGCAACAACACCATCCAGGTCGATGTGAAGTACACGGTGCCCGTCGTCTTCCCCGGCTACACGTATCAGTGGAAGTTCCACCATACGGCAGAGAATCCGATCTTCTGAAGAGGTGCGCGCATGACGGTGATCATCAAGATGAAAGAGAACGGCCCCTATCTCATCGATGGGGACGTGAAGCTCGTCGATCACAACGGCAACGAAGTGCCGATGGCCAAGAAGGCGCTCTGCCGCTGCGGCGGCTCGACGATGAAGCCGTTCTGCGACGGCACGCACTCGAAGATCGGCTTTCAGGGCGCGAACGCCGCGGTCGAAGAATCGACCTCCTGATCCTCGACCTCGAAGATCACCGTCTCCCAACCGGTGAGCGTGCCGCGCTCGCCGCTCTGCCATTCCGCCTCTTCGTCCTTCACGAAGTCCGGCCATCCGTCCATCCGCATCTCCTTCCGGACGGGCAGCAGTTCATCCGGCATTCCGCAAGTGCGTAGAGAGCGGCGCGCGCGGCGCGCGTCAAAATTCTCTGCGTAGTACTCTCTGCGGCGTCAGATGCCACTTCCACCGGGGAGCCGCCTCGGGCCGTACGAGATCACCGCGCCGCTCGGCGCCGGCGGCATGGGCGAGGTCTATCGCGCCAACGACACGCGCCTCGGCCGCGAAGTGGCGGTGAAGGTGCTGCCGTCGGAGCTCGCCGGGAACGCGCAGATGCGCGCGCGCTTCGAGCGCGAGGCGCGCGTGATCTCCAGCCTCAACCACCCGCACATCTGCACGCTCTACGACGTCGGGCGCGAGGCCGACAGCGACTATCTGGTGATGGAGCTGCTCGACGGCGAGTCGCTCGCCGACCGGCTCTCGCGCGGCGCGCTGCCGCTCGATCAGGCGCTCCGTTACGCGATCGAGATCGCCGACGCGCTCGACAAGGCGCACCGCGCCGGCGTCGTCCACCGCGATCTCAAGCCGGGCAACATCGTCATCACGAAGAAGGGCGCGAAGCTGCTCGACTTCGGCCTGGCGAAAAGCGGCGTCACCTCCGGCGTGATCTCGCCCGACAGCGCCACGGTGCAGATGACGGCCAAGCCGCTCACGGCCGAAGGAACGATCGTCGGCACGTTTCAGTACATGGCGCCGGAGCAGATCGAGAGCGGCAACGTCGACGCGCGCAGCGACCTCTTCGCCTTCGGCGCGGTGCTGTACGAGATGGTCACCGGCCGACGCGCCTTCGACGGGAGAACGCGCGCGAGCGTGATCGCGCAGATCCTCGGCAGCGAGCCGCCGCCGATCTCGTCGGTGCAGCCGGTGGCGCCGCGCGCGCTCGAGCGCATCGTCGGCGCCTGCCTGCAAAAAGATCCCGACGAGCGCTTCCAGTCGGCGCACGATCTGCTGCTCGAGCTGCGCTGGCTGCGCGACGAGCCGGCGTCGGCGGCGCCGGCGCAAACGCGCCGCGGCGCGTGGCGCGAGCGCATCGCCTGGTCGCTGCTCGCGCTCACCATCGCCGCCGCGATCGCGATCGGCGCGTGGCATCGCGCGCGCGAGGCGCGCCGGCCGCTCGTGCGCGCGGAGCTCGTCCCGCCCGAGGGCGGACGCTTTCAGGTGCGCGGCGACTACGGCGGAGGAGTGGTGCTCTCGCCCGACGGCTCGCGCTTCATGACGATCGGCCTGATCAACAACGCGCGCCGCTTCGTCTTCGTGCGCGACATCCGCGGCGGCGAGACGCATCCGGTTCCCGGCACCGACGGCGCGCGTTTTCCGTTCTGGTCGCCTGACGGCGCATCGATCGGTTTCTTCGCCGACGCGAAGCTGAAGACGATTCCGCTGGCCGGCGGCCAGGCCACGACGCTTGCGGACGTGGCCGAGCCGCGCGGCGGCGCCTGGAGTCCGGACGGCACGATCGTCTTCGCGGCGACCAGCCGCGACGGGCTGTTCAAGATCGCGGCCGAGGGCGGCACCGCCACGCGCCTCACCCAGCCGGACCTGAAACTGCACAGCACCCATCGCTGGCCGCAGATCATCGACGGCGGACGCTCGGTGCTCTACCTCGCCGCGAATCATGGCGACCCGAGCGGCCCGCGCACCGGTCTGTACGTCGTGCCGCTCGCCGGCGGCACGCCGCGCCGCATCGTCGGCACGACCGGCTCCGGCACGCTCGTCGGCGACGATCTCTTCTACGTGCGCGGCGACGTCCTCGTCGCGCAGCATTTCGACGGCAATGCAGTGAGCGGCAAAGCACGCCCGATCGTCTCGCCGGTCGCAGTCGATCTCTCGATCTGGCGCTCGCTCTTCGACGCGGCGCCGAACGGCGTGCTCGCCTACCAGGCCGGCACCTCGCGCGGCGAGAGCGAGCTGGTGTCGTACTCGCGCAATGGCGAGTCAGTGCCGCTGCTCTCGAACGAATACTTCGAGGATCCTTCGATCTCGCCCGACGGAACGAAGCTCGCCTTCTGCGTCGGCAATCCGAACGGGAACCTCTGGCTCTACGACCTCGTGCGCGGCGCGCGCACGCGCTTCACGTTCGAGAGCGGCCGCGACTTCGCCGCGACCTGGTCGCACGACAGCCGCTGGATCTACTACTCGGCGCGCGCGTTCGGACCGGGTGCGATCTATCGCAAGCCGGCCAGCGGCAACGGCGCGCGCGAGTTGATCCTGGCCGAGTCGCCGGTCGAGCTGATCCCGACCGACATCTCCGCCGACGACCGCACGCTCCTCTACGTCCGCTTTCCGCCGAGCAGCGTGACCGAGATGTGGTTGCTCGACCTGACGACGCGCGCGCGGCGGAAGCTCCTCGATGCCGCCGGCACGACCGCGGGCGCGAGCTTCTCGCGCGACGGCCGCTACGTCGCCTACACCTCCGCCGAGTCAGGACGTGAAGAGGTGTACGTCGTGAACGTGCCGGTGCCGTCGGCGAAGTGGCAGATCTCGAGCGGCGGCGGCATTCACGCGCGCTGGAGCGCCGACGGACGCGAGATCTTCTACATCTCGCCCGAACAGAAGCTCGTCAGCGTGGCGGTGACCGAGACGAACGGCCAGCTCGATTTCGGCGCGCCGCGCGAGCTCTTCCACGTCAGCCTCGCCCAGACCGTCGGCATGAGCTACTCGGTCGCGCCCGACGGCAAGCGCATCATCGTGAACGCGAACATCGGCAGCGGCGCGCCGGTCACGCTCGTCAACGACTGGCGCGCGCTCGCGCGCTAGAGCCACGGAAACGTGATCGCGACGAAGAGCCGCGCGCAGAGAAACTCGATGATGCAGGCGGCGATGAGCCAGCCGATCGCTTTGCCGCGCACGCGTTCACGCCGCACCGCGCCGGCGATGCCGACCAGACCGGCCGCGCTGCCGGCGCCGAGGACGATGTCGTTGAGCCAGAACGACCACGGCGCCACGTCGACCAGCAGCGGATAGAGCGTGAAGTAGAACTGCGCGAAGACGTAGGCGAGCAGCGGGAACATCGCCGCCGCGCGCAATCGCGTCGACGCGTTCTCCAGCTCGAGCGATTCGAACAACGCGTCAGCCGGCCGCGGCGATCGCCACCGCGCCGTGCGCCGCTTCCCACTCCTCCGCCTCGGGCGCGAAAAAGCAGATGCGCGTGCGGCGGTACTCGCGGATCGGGAAGAGCGCCTGCTTCTGCGTCAGGCCGGTGTCGATGGCGAGATCGTTCACGATCGACTCGCACTCGTCGACCGAGCGCGCGTGCACGGTGGTGTAGACGTTGTACGGCCAGTCGTCGTAGACCGGGCGGAGGAAGCAGTGCGAGACGGCGCGATGCTGCGCGAGCTTCGCCGCGTAGTCGTCGACGTTCTCCTGCGGCACGACCCAGACGCCCATCGCGCTCGCGGCGAAGCCCGACTTGCGCGGCGGCACGACGGCGCAGAAGCGGCGCATCTGTCCGCGCTTCTGCAGCGTGCGCGCGGCGGCGAGCAGCTCGTCGACGTCGATGCCGGAGGCGCGGGCGATGGCGTCGAACGGGCGCGGTTGCAACGGCAGGTCGCGCTGCAGTTGCCGCACGCATTCGATCTCGAGCGGCGTGAGCGGCGTGTAGTCGCTCGCGCCGTCGCCTTCGTGATCGGCGCCTTTGTAGAGCTTCAGCGTCGGCAGCGGACGAACGGTCTCGCAGTCGCCGGCGCCGCCGAGGATCTCGATGGTCTTCTCCAAGCCGAGCTTCGACGACGGGCCGACGAAGAGCGTGAACCAGAGATTGAGATCGTTGTTGCGGCGATAGTTCTGCGTGACGCCGGGATGCGCGTTGATCGCCGCGGCCGCATCATCGACGCGGTCGGGCGCGACGCGCGCGGCGACGAGACAGGAGCGATAGCCGAGTGCGCGCGCGTCGAACTGCGCCGCGATCTGCCGCACGACGCCGTCGCGCTTGAGGCGCTCGGTCCGCTTGATCACTTCCTTCTCGGACATGTCCAGCGTCTGTCCGAGAAAAGCGAATGGTGTGGAAACGAGTGGAAGCTCGCCCTGCAGAGCGCCCAGCAGATCCCGGTCCCGTTGATCCACTTCCTGCATGTAACCCTCGCCGCGCTGAGGTTCCCGGAGTCGTTGTGAGAGGCGTCAATTGTAGCGCAGCTTCGGATACTCGCCCGCCGCGATCGCCTCGCCGTTTGCGATGCGAAGTCGATGCACGCGCGCAGTTGCACAAGCCTCTGTGCGATCCACACGCGCGTAGCCGTCGTCGTACGGCGCGAGCTTCTCGAGGGCCGCATCGAACAGCCGCACCGCGCCGCGCAACGTGCCGCGCTGCACGTGGTGATAGGCGGCGGCAAGCTGGATCAGACCCTGAAGAAAACGCTTGTACGGCTCCTCGGCCACAAGCCAGTCGCGCTCCCAAGCTTCATGCGCGTGCCAGAACTTTTCCGAGTTGAACAGCTCGACGCCTTCGACCAACGATGAACCGCGCTTCTGTTCATCGTTCATCGTTCCGCGTTCATCGTTCGCATCAGTCCGACGATCTCGTGCCTTTGCGCAACACGTCGCACAATGCCGACGTAAAGTCCGCCGTCGAGCCGTTGCCGCCGATGTCGCGCGTGCGGTGCTCCGGACCCATGCCGAGGACTTTGGTGATGGCGTCGCGGATGCGCTGCGCCGGTGCGGTCTCGCCGATGTGCTGCAGCATCAGCACCGCCGACTGCAGCAGCGCCAGCGGGTTCGCTTTGTTCTGGCCGGCGATGTCGGGCGCGCTGCCGTGCACCGCCTCGAAGACCGCGCCGTTCTCGCCGATGTTCGCGCCGGCCACGACGCCGAGTCCGCCCACCAGTCCCGCGGTCAGATCGGAGACGATGTCGCCGTAGAGGTTCTCGAGCAGCAGGATGTCGAACTGGTTCGGGTTCGTGACGAGCTGCATGCAGAGGTTGTCGACGATGCGGTCATCCGCCTCGATGTTCGGATACTCCTCGGCCACCTTCCGGAAGCACTTGAGGAACAGTCCGTCGGAGAGCTTCATGATGTTGGCCTTGTGCACCGCCGTGACGCGGCGCCGGCCGTTCGCGCGCGCATGCTCGAAGGCGAAGCGCGCGGCGGTCGCTTACGTCCTGCCGATCTCCAAGGGCGCGCAAGGCCCGGAGCATTCGCGCAACAAGATCGAGAACGACGCGCGATACGCGGACGGCTACAACCGCGAGCCCGCACTCGGCAACCACCGCTCGGGCGCTGATCTGCCGCTCGTCGCAAATCTCGACATCGTCGGCTACCCGCTTTACGGCGTCTGCGGCGCGATGACGACGACCGGCTCGTCCGCGCCTTACACGCACACCGGCAAGCCGGGCAAGACTGTCGTGTACTACACGATCGAAGAGGGCCTCGCCGGAGCCAAGTATTACCAATACGTCGATCAGGTCTTCTCCGAGTTCAACATGGAGTACGACCAAGAGGGCTTGTTCAAGCCGACCTTTAAGACGGTTGGTTCTGGCCTTCTGATCCCGTCGAATACATCGATGGACGCGACGCCAACTGAGGTTGTTGGCGCGCCGGCCGAGATGATGAATTGGTCGACCCTGACCGATGGCATCGATGAAGGAATCGTTCAGAAGCTGTCACTCAGCGTGAAGCGCGAAGTGATTGAAGTGCGCGCTGGAAACAACGGCGTATGCCGCGCACTCATCATCGGCAACATCACCGTCACCGGCACGCTCACGGTTCTCTTCACGGGTGATGCGCTGTACGCGAAGGCGCGCAACGGCACCAAGCTCGCGCTGGACGCGACGATCACGCGCGGCACATCGAGCTTCACTGCCAGCGTCCCCGAGGCGAAGCTCGAGCCGAAGGGCCTCAAGAAACAGAGCGGCCAGGCTATCACTCAGGAGTTCGCGTTCGACGGCATTGTCGGCGTGAATGCCGAGTCGCCCGTGACGTTCTCGCTCACCAACACGGTCGCCACGCACAACGCGTAGCCGCTGACCGCACACCGCAACGACACAACCGGAAGGAAGAGAGGGAGACGTGTCGAATACCAATAGTCGTATTTTTCATCCGCGCAACGTCGCCGTGCCGACGCCGCTGCCTGCTGGCGGCGTCGGGCACCTGCTCGTCATGGACGGTCAGGAGCTGAAGAAGCTCGCAAAGAAGATCGTTCTCTTCGAGTACCTCCGCGACAAGAAAGACCGCTATGTCTTCAATCCCGAGGGCAAGCCCGTCCCGAAGATCGAGCAGGACGACGAAGCGCTCATCAACGAAGCGATGAAGAAGTGCCGCAGGATCACGAGCGTCGCCATTCCCGTCTACATCAACGGCGAGCAGCAGTTCGACGGCGAAGGTGACGACCGCCTGCCACGCGTAGTGACCGTCACCGTCGATGCGGCGACGAAAGTATGCGACTCCCACGACGAGCCGTTCGAGGGTCGCTGCACTCGGTGCGCGTCGATCGTCGTCGGCGATCTCGCGACAACGGCCGCGCAGATGTTTCGCGACATCCTCTCGGAAACGATCGAGGTGGAGGCCGACGTCACCGTGGATCCTACGGCCGCGGAGATCGACGCCGCGAAGGAAGCGGGAGAGCCGACGCCGGAGAAGCGCACGCTCAAGCGCACCGTCGAGCAGCTCCTCGCTGAGTGGATGGTCGAGCGCTGCGTCGAACTCGGGCGCGCGAAGAGGGCGGCCGAAACAAAAAACTGATCGAGCACGCCGAGTGGAGATTCGGTGAGCAGGGCGAGGTTGCCAGTGCAATCGCCCACACCGAGGCGGCATTGCGCAAGCGTGCGGCAGCCGAGGGACGTCCATACGTTCCTAAGTTCGACGCCGCGGCCGTGCAGCCGCCTGCGCTAATGGCTGAAAACGCCGATGCGTGGGAACTCTTCTTAGCGTGCCAGACACAGCTCATCACCGCGGGCTTCGGAACCGTCGTCGGGATTGATGAATCCACGCTTCAGTGGAAGATGAATCTCCTCGGCATCCCCGCCGAAGAGCAGCTCGACACTCTCGAAAAGTTCCAACTGATCGCAGAGATTTTCGTCAAGAGCTGCGCCCGCGCCTCCAGCAGCACGACTGACTCGGGCGCTTAGTGGCACAAGCCGAAAAACAACTCCTAATCAGACTCGTTGCACGCGCCGATGGCGAACCCGTGATCGCCGGGTTCGGCCGCACGCTCGCGGAACTGACCTCAAGCGAGGGACGGCTGCAGACGCAGCTCAGCGCGACAAACGCTGAAGCGCGCCGGCAGGAGTCCGTCTTCGGAGGCGTGTCGGCGTCGCTTCACCGTTGGCTCGGAGTGCTTGCCGGTGCGGCGACGATTGGCGCGGGCGCGAAAGCGGTCTTCGACTACAGCGAAGAACTCGTTTCAACGCAGAACGCAATAGCCGGTCTGCTGTTCGCGAACAACAAGTACACGGATTCGCTCGGCCATGTCGTCGACGAAGAGACGGCATGGCAGGCGGCGAACGGCGAGTCGGCTGCGCTCATGGTGCAGTTGCAGCGCGAGTCGCTGAAAACGGCTGCAACCGTTCCGCAGATCGCCGATGCGTTTGCGCTTGTCTACGGCGCGTTGAACGAGGCAGGCGTTGCCGTAGAGAAGAGCACCGTCGTTCAGCTCACCACGCGGCTCACACAAACGGCGAACGCGATGAAGGTCCCGATGGAGCAAATCCGTCAGGAGATCAGCTCACTCATTACAGGCCAGGTCACGCAGGACTCGACGATTGCGAAACGGCTCGGCCTCGACAACGCAGCAATCAAGCAGATGCAGGCCAACGGCACGTTGGTCGAGGAGATCATGCGCCGCACCGCCGGTTACGCGAAAGCGGCCGAGGCGCAGTCGAATACCTTCACCGGAAAGCTCGTAAACACGATTGAGATCGTTACCGCGACGTTCGCGCGCGCGTTCGGTCCGACGCTGGAGAAGAGCAAGAGCGCGCTCGACGCTGTCTTCCAGTTCTTCGAGGCGAACGGCCCGCGCATTGTCTCGTTCATTCAGCGCGTCGCGCTCGGAGTAGAGAACGTCACAACCGCGATCGGCGGCTGGATCAGAGAGCACCGCAGCCTCGTAGAAGAGATTCTCTCGATAGGCGCCGTCGTCGGCGTAGCTGTCGCCGCGGTCGGTGTCCTCGGCGCGGCTATCGCCGCACTCACGTCGCCCATCACCCTCACCATCGCCGCAATAGTCGGACTCGCGCTGGTGTGGGAGAAAGCGCGCAAGTACTCCGAGATCGAAGTAGGCGGGCGACCGATCGCCGCTTACATGCGCGCGACGATGGCGATCGTCAGCACGTCGTGGCTGCAATCGCTCACTGCACAAGTTAAAGCGCTTCAGACGCTGTACTACGCGACGAAGATGACCTTCGGCGTCATCGCCGAGGTGATGCTTGCGCCGCTGCGATATGTCGTCGCGCAGATCAACAACGTTCTACAGGCCATCCCGGCGAGCATCGCGCGTCTCATTCCGAATTTTGACCAAATCCGCACCGCCGCCGCGAGCATTGAGCAAAGTCTCGCCGACGCGTTCAAGCCTGTAGACAACGCGCACAAGGTTGTCGAGACGATCGCTGATGCGGCCGGATTACTCGGTGATCTGCAGAAGACGGCGATAGGCAAGGCGACCGCTGCGCTCGACTCCAAAGGTCCGCTCGGCGGAGTCGCCGATCTCGTCAAATCAGGATGGACGAGCGCTGCGAATTGGCTGAGCGGAGAACTGCCTGCACTCACCGCGCTCGGCAAACAGGCCGCGGCCGCTCTCGGGCTGACTAGCACGTCGACTGTTAGCGCGCCCGCGGCTTCGGCTGATCCTGCTGCGGCCTCGCGTGCGCGCAAGGCTGCCGAGCAGCTACAGAAGGAGAAGGAAGAGTACTTCCAGTTCGTCGAGCAGTACCGGAAAGAGGCGACAGCCGCGGGCGATCCGCTGGCGCCCGCCTTCGCAAAGATCGAGGCGGAACGCGCCATCGCGCTCGCGAAGCTCAGCGCGCAACGCGAGCAACTCGGCGGCGCGATCTCATTGCCGACGTTCACAGCGCACGAAGAGATCGTTAACTCCGCGTTTGATTCTCGGCTCGCTGAGGCGAGGCGCAAAGCAATCGAAGGCGTCAAGAACGACCTGATCGCCTCACTGCGGCTTCAAAGCGAGCTGACCGTCTCGGCGCAACGCGAGACCGAAGACCGCCGCATCGGACTGATTCGGAACGGCATCGCGCGCGAACTCGCGGAACGTCTTGCCGCCAATCGGCGGTGGTTTGAAGACGAGTCGAAAAAGGTCGAGCAGTCGATCGGCAACGAAGTTGAGCGCGCGAATCAGATTGCTTCGCTCGCTGAGGAGCGCAAGCGTCGCGACGAACGCGATACGGCCGAAGCGGATCGTCGGATGCGCGAAGCGACGTTCGGCTACGCCGAGTACTGGAAGAAGCTGAGTGAGCGGATCAGCGAGCAATGGCGCGGCATCGGTCAAGTCATCGCAGACACGATCATTGAGAGCAGGAACCTGCTCGGAGAGGCTGTCAACAGCTTTCTCAATGACCTCGCAACCGGTCAAGGAAATCTCCTTAAGTCGCTGAGCGGCCTCTCAAAAGGACTCACGTCCCTTTGGACGAAGGCTCTTACCGAGATTCTCATGAGCGGCAAGAACGTCGCCGGGCAACTGCGCGACCTCTTCCGCTCGATTCACGTCAAGAACGACGACGGCTCGACCGATTACCTCGGGACAGCGCTCCAAGGCGGCGGGTTCGGCGGTGCCGTCGGCGGCCTGTTTCAGACGCCGAACAACTATGCCGGTGTCGGTGGGTCGATCGGCGGCGCGATCGGCGCGGTGATCGGCACCTACTTCGGCGCGACGGGGATCGGCGCGGCGATCGGCAGCGCGATAGGCACCGCGGTCGGTTCGATGATCCAGAAGGGCAAGGATTCGATCCGCGTCGCGATTGTCGACGGCGTTGTTAGCGTCACCGAGCACGGCATCTCCGCCAGTGCGCGGGTCGAAGTCGCGACGCAGGTTCAACGAAAAGTAAAGGAGGAGATGAAGAGCTGGCAGTCACTGCTCGATCTCTTTCCGCAGTCAATCCGCGACCATCTCGCGCAGCTCCAAAGCGACGGTAAGCTGGCAAAGCCGACGTTGAATCTGTCGGGCGGCGTCGAGAGCGCCGACCTTACAGACGAGGGCGCGCTCGGCGCGCTATCAGACTTCCTCAGTAACGACCTCCCGCAGGCGGCGTTCAACGCGTACAGCAATTCCATTCGCGCGGCTCTGATGCAGCTCGGCGCAGGCGGCACGCGCATCAATGAGCTATTCACCTATTGGGGAACGCTGCAGGGCAAAGAGCTGCACGACGCGGTCGAGCGCTATGTCCGCGTCACGCTTGATACGGCCGACATTCGCGACAAGATCAACGCGCCGTTTGAAGACAAGCTGCGCATCGCGCAGTCGTACGGTCAAACCAAGCCGCTCCAACAGCTCGACGACATCAGCGCCGCAATCGAAGCGGCCGTCGACCGGATGGCGGGCCTGACGGATATCGAAGACATCGTCGCCGCCCAGGAGCAGGTCAACCAGCTCTCACATCAATACTACGAGGCACAGCTCCAGTACCTCGCGCGCATCAATCAGATTCAGCAGTCGATCACGAACTCTATCGCGCAACAGCGCGAGCAAATCGAGCTCGCTGGCAAAGACAATCAGGGCAAGGTCGACTTCTTCTTCCAGCGCATGACTGCGCTGCGCGGTCAGCTTGAAGCCGCCACCGATCCCGAAGAGATCAATCGCCTCACACAGCAAATCCAGCAGTACGTTTCACAGGCGTTCGCCATCGCGCCTGACAACGCGAAGATGCGCGAGAACCTGCTCGGCATCCTCGGCGACATCGAAGGACTCGCGAACGGTCGCCTTGCAAACGCGCGTCAGGAAGTGGAGGCGCGCGACGAAAAGCCGGCGACGGCGCTGGCGCGCGCGTCGGAACTGCTGCTCCAAGCCGCCGGCGATCTCGCCGACGCCGTACGGCCTCCAGCCGGAACGGTCCCGGTGCCGGACGACGGTCGCGGCCCGATTGACCACCCGGATAAAGACAATCAGAAGTCAGGGGCTGCACAAGGCGACGATCTCTCTCAGCGCGTCATGACGGAACTCGTGCAGCGTATGAACGACCTTGCCGCTGTACGTGACGAGATCGCCGCCCAGCGCGCAAGAGCCGAGGAACTGCTGACCGCTCTCCGCAACGCGCAGCCAGAGCAGAAGCCCGCTGTCAATCCAAGCGCCGAGGACTACGCAAAAGCCGTTCGTGACGCGCTGCGAGGCCTCGAATTAACGGCCGTTGATCAAATCGTCGTCGACAACGGCGATCTCGGCGAGCGCGTCGTGTCCACGGCTGAACGGCGGGTCATCGCGCGCATCAAGGATGACCCCTACCTGATCGTCCCACGCGCCGCATAGCGCGCGAAGCGCCGCAATCACCAACAAAAGTAGGGAGGGCCACACATGCCACTCGACGCGGCAATTGTGCCGCTGCTCGATGACCAAGAAATTAGAACGAATGTGCTCGTCGAACTGCTCACGCCCACACCGCGACGCTGGACGAACTACCGTGGGCTCACTGCGGACGGCCGGCGCGGTCTCATTTACGGTAGCAACTACTTCCGCGCAGCGATCCTCGAGATTCCGGGCATTGAGGAAAGCGATGACGTTGCGCCCGTGCGCGTAACGCTCACGATCGGCAACGCCGACAATACCAACACTGACCTGTACTCAAACGCCGCCAACTTCAAAAAGCCGATCACGATCACGCGTGTTTGGTTCACCGGCACAACATGGTCAGAAGCGCTCGCGCCGACCTTCACAGCGGAGCCGTGGTTCGAAGGCAAGACGGGAAAGCCGTCGTTACGCGGCGAGCGACTGATCCTCGATTGCGTTGCCGACGTAGGCAGGCGCGGCAGTTCGCCGCGCACGAAGTCGCGCAATCTCATGACCACGCATCAACCGCTGTCTTCCGGACAGAAGCTCACCATCGTCACCCGCACATAGGACGCCGCGCCACCTCCGGCGCATCACCTCTCGCGCGTCCGGCGAAACCGAACCTTCGCACCTTCAATGGCAAACCTTTTCCCCGACATCTATCCAAACGAGTGGCTGCCGGAGTACGAACACTATCAAGAGCGCGACACCGCGAAGAACGGCTTTCTGCAGATCAACACCTATGACCCGGTAAAGCAATTCTTCGCGAAGGCGACGTGGAACACCCTCACGCGTCAGCAGTACGACCTCATCGAGGATCATTGGTGGTCGTTCGCCGCCTCGGCTTTCCACATCTACGACTTTTTTCTCCACAAGCTGCGCGGCGTCTATGTCGCCACTGCGGATGGCGTATCGACTGTTTACACGCTGCCCGCGAAAAACGTCATCGCGCCAGTCATCAAACACAACAACGTGACGATAGCCTCACAGCCAACGCTGCTCGTAGGCACCGGCGGCGAAGGTGAGGATCAGGTTCAGTACACAAGCCTCACGAAGCCGTCGGTAGGCGTCGTGATTACCCTCGATGCGCCCAACGCGCGGCGCAAGTTCGAGTGCAATTACGGAGCTGTTCGATTTCGCGGCCGTCACCGAGAGGCGGACGTTTGGATCATTGAGAGTGAATTTACCCAGAAGGTGGTGGCCTAGTGGCGCGCCACCGCGCTGTAGAGCACCCCTCGCCGCCGCCCGAGTTCTATCGTGCTCCGAACGTCGGAACGCAAGGCGACGTGCCGCATCCGCACGTCACCCGAAACACCGCCAAGCGGCAGGAAGAGCGCGAGCTGATGCTGCCCGGCGTCGACGATGGCCCGCGCGCAATTGCGTATGGGGAGCAGCGGCTCGCCGGGAAACTTCAGTTTGTTCACTACCGTTCTTCCGTTGACGAGCTGTGGTGCGTCATCGAGCTATGCGCCGGAGAGTGCGACGGCCTGATCGCGGTCAAGCTGGCGGACGGACGGCCGCTCGCGCCGACCGGAGCGCTGTCATGGCAATACTGGTGGTATCCCGGTACGGCGTCCGGTCAGGTCGACCCGAACCTCGCCGCAGTCCTGCCGAGCTGGAACGAGGCGTTCGCCGGCACGTGCTACGTCATCGTAAAGCTCTCGCAGTTCTCGACGTTTTGGAACGCGACGCTTCCCGATCTCGTCTGGCATATGCGCACGCGCAAATGCCTGCTGCCGGACAGCGGCACCTTCGTGTACTCCACAAGCGTTTGGAATCAGTGGTACGACTTCGCGCGGTGGAGTGAAGGGAAGGGACTCTCGGCGACGCGCATAGATGCGTCATCGTTCACCGCCGCGCGTAACGCGGACGCGGCGGCCGGGCGCAAGGCCGAGTCGCATCTCCTACTGCTCGACACGACGAGTCCGGACGACGTGATCCAGACGTTCCGGATCATGGCACGTGCCTATTGGTTTTGGGATGCGACGAAGTACAGAGTCGTCGCCGACCGACCGGCTGCGAGTGTGGCCACCTTCGACGATCGGCACGTCGCGTCCTCATCGATTCTCGACCTTGATCGCACCGACGTGTTCGACCGGCCGAATAAAGTCACCGTCTGGTACACCGATGTCGCGAACAACTGGCAACAGAAGCCGATCTCGCTTGCGACATCGGCTGTGAATGCGGGCACAGAAGACCCGATCGAAGAGGAATACCGGCTGCCGCACCTCCACGATCCGGCGCAGGTCCAGTCCCTCCTGACTTACTTGCTCAATTCGCGGCAGTACGACGCAAAGGCTCGGGAAAAATGGCTCGCGATCGCCTCGGACCGGCAACTCGGCGACATCGTGACGCGCGTCATCGAGTCGCGCGGACTTACGATTCCCATGCGACTGCTGCGCCGAACGAAGAACACGGACAACACGTACGACGTCGAGCTGTTCGAGCACAACGACGCGAAGTTTGCTGAGTTCGTCCTCAGCGACACACCGAAGATTCAGTCGACGCTGCCCGATCCGAGTGCAGCCCCGCCGGACATCGCTGCGGCGTCCATCGGCTGGACCGAAGAGCAGTACCTCACAGCGGGTGGCGATTGGTTGCCGAAAGGCACGCTGACGTTCACGCCGCCGCCAAATTTCCCATTCCTTCAGACGGTAGAAGTGTGGGTATCGATCAATGGCGGGCCGCAACGGCATTGGTTCGACACCTCTTCATCACCGGCACTGACGCCGGCGCTTTTCGAGACTGGCTCGTATGCTTTGACCCTCAAAGTCAAGCACCGCGTTACGCAACAGGTCAGCACCGGCACTACGGTTTCCGTCGCTGTCCAAGGCGTCACGGGCAGCGTGCCGGATGTCGTGGATGTCGGTGGCGATACGGACTCGCGCTTCTGGTCTGCGCCGCAGGTCCGTTCGATAACGAGATACGGCGCCACGTTCTGGACGCATAGCGGTCTCACCTCGTATTCGGGAGCAGCAGTCAACGACGGAGTGCTCACGAGCACTTGCGCTACAACACCGAGCGGCGCCGCATGGCTCCGCTATGACGCGGGCGCTGGTCAAGCAAAAGCGTTCCGCGAGCTGACTTACTACAACACAGGTGCACTCACGCAGTCGCCGTCGGTGGAGTATTCGGACGACGCTATTACCTGGACACTCGTCACGCTCGGAGCGGCGCGAGATCCATTTGCGGCGGCTAGTGGCGTCACCGGGAACCAAGCTACATGGACAAACGCCGGTGCACATCGCTATTGGCGCATCAACTTTCCCGGCGGCATACAGACGTTTACAGAATTTCACTTCGCGGAGTACCTGGGCACGTTCGCGCAGGTTCGCGAGTACCGCGTCTATGACATGCGCAGCGGCGGACGAAAGCTCTTCACCACCATTCCCGTATCTGCTCAGCCGACATCGGCAACGCCGCTCAGCGTCGCGCCGATCATGACTAGCGTCTCGACCGAATGGAACACGGCCGGATCGAAGGTCAGCGACGTGCTGATCACCGTCGTGAACGCGGCCGGTACTGAAAGCGTCGGCGCACGATCGCACCTCGCCTCAATCTTCGCCGCCGCGGGCGGCCAGTCGCCGTACGTCGCGCAGACCTTGTCGGCGCTCGCACTACCCAACGGTGCTTCCCTCGCGGTCGGGCTGCCCGCCGGGCCGGGCATGGCGCGCATCACGGGGCCGACCTCGCCATTCACAATCGGCGGCGTCATCAGCCAAGGCGGCGGCGTCATGGCCACGCTCGCGAATACGACGTCCGTCACGATGACGCTCGTGCACGAGCACGCGTCTGCCGCGGCTGAGAACCGTCTGTCGCTTCCGCAGAACCGCAACGTCGATATTCCTCCAAACGCGCTTGTTACACTCGGCTACGACTCAACGTCGCAACGATGGCGGCTGCTGACGCCGATCGGCCAATTTTCAGCCGCGCCGACAACCAATTCGACGCTCGGCATTGCCGCCGCCGCGAGCGGCTCCTATGCCGGCTTCAACTGCGCGACGCTCGACCGCTCGCTCCTTTGGGGTGCGGCGTCCGGCTCCGGCGTCGCGCGCGAAGGCGTAGCATGGATTTGGCACTTCAATGACAGCGGGTCGCTCGATGTCGGGACCGTGCCCTGGGCATCGATCACCACAAAGCCGACGACGCTCGCCGGTTACGGCATCACTGACGCGGCACCGAAGAACTCGCCCGCACTAACAGGCACACCGACCGCGCCCACTCCGGCGACTGCCGACAACAGCACGTCCCTCGCGACGACTGCCTATGTTCGTAGCGCCCTTTCCACATTCGGAGGAGGATTGAACGCAGTTACCGCTGTCGCGCCGAGCGGTCCGGCTGTCGGCGTTCAGAACGGATTCGCTCAAGTTACCGGAACGCCCAAAGGACCACTACTCAACACCGCACTAGTCACGAACGCTACGACGACTGTTGTCAGCGTTACCGGCCGCGGCCAGCTCCGGTTCTTGTCGCTGGGACGCTCGACTACCGGTACCGTTACGCTGACGCTCACAATCGATGGCACCACGCTATTCAACGCACAAGGGTTCGTCATCTCCGGTGCGCTTCAAACGTACCTGAACACCGCCATTGTGGGTTCAGTTGGTATGTCCGCATCGGGCACCGTAAATTACCTCATGCCGTACCTTGACGAACACGGTCTCGTTTTCAATTCGTCGCTGACGATTACCGTCGGCACGACGACCGATACCGCTTACGTGGCGACCGCATACAAACTCACGTGAGGCGTAACCATGACTGAAACAATCCTGAAGCATGTCGAGGCGACCGGTGTATACCTGCACCGAAGGGTGACGGACGACAGCGGCGCTCTTGTCAGTGAAGAGCGCCTCAAGCGTGATCCCGTTCTGGTGTTCTCGCCGCCGCCGGCGGCAAACATCGGCGCGACCGGCCTGGCCGCCGTCTCTATACGCCTGCAGCTCGTCGACTTCGACGGCGAGCCGCGGAGCGATAGCGGCACCGTCACCTTCCGCCTTCGCGACCGCGCCGACGCAAACGACGGAGGCGTGACATTCACTCGGCCCCTCGCGCTCGGTGAACTGACGCTCGCCCTCGACTTCGACATCGCTGGGACGTTCAACATCACGGTGGAGCCGCCGTTTCTCGCCGACATGCAGCTCGCAGAAGCGATCGTGATCGAGGTGCGTTGAGATGCGACATCGGGTCGAAGACAGCGGCACAACACTCTCGGTCCGGGGAAATACAGCCGATGCGATTGTTCAGTGTCAGCGGCTAAGCTCTACGATCCGCGAGCGTCTCGGGGCCGGTCAGCCGCCGCTACACAGTCAGATTGAGCGCGACATCGTCATGCTAGCTATAGCGCAGAAGCTCGGAGTCGTTCTTCTCCAGTAACGCGGCGGCTTGGAACCTACCGATCACTTGCGAACGGGTATGAGCGCGCGCCGATGCGCCAAAACATCGCGCATCCGCTGAACGCAGGCAGCAGAGTGGCGGCCAGAGTCGGAAACAGCACCTAGCGCGGACTGCGGCGCGTCGGCGACGCCGCGGCATACCTCGCAGCAGTAGAGTCCATAACATCCTTCGGCCAGAGGCATGCGACAGCCAGCGCAAAGGTAGACCTCGTGCATGTCGATCTGCGGAAGTGCGGAAGCGCGCGAGCCGTTCTGCGCGTAGAAGAGTCAGTCAAGCGCGAGACATCGCGGAAGACATCAACGAGCTATGACGCGATAGCCAGCATGCGACTCAATCCAGCCATCCCGAGCGTCGTAGCCGGTCTCCCCATTGAACTCCTGACCGGCGGCGGGAGGTGAGGAGACGAGTTCAAGGTGAACGGTCTCGTGCTGGCCCCATCGAGCATTCACGAACCGCAGGTGCATCATCACAACGTCAGACGCAAACCCACGTGTGGTGATTGGCGAATCCAGCTTTACCACCGCTGAAACGCTTTTAGCGGCGGGGTCGGTCGTACGAAACTGTACGACCGACCCGTCGACATACTCGCGGCCACCAAGCCACAGCGGCGGAGAGTCATAGCCGCCAGATATTCTGATGCGGTCGCCGACTTGCAGCGGTCGGCTGGAACGCCTAATGAGTCGTGGAACCATCGCCGCGACGATTATAAGGGTGGCGGTCGCAGCGAGGATGACAATGACGACTTCAGGCATTGGTAAAGCCTTTCTACGACACTTGACGTGCTAGTTCGGAAAGCGGAACCCGCGGTAGTATTCCACGCCACCACCGGTGCCCCACTGCGGATTTCCCTTAATCACTCGCGGCCCCGCTACCGGTTCGAGCGGCCCCGGCGTCACCTGAACCACGCCTGTTGGCGTTTCGGGCAACTGCAGGGCGTCCTTCGCGCGCGTGAAATTGTTCCCGTACGGCGGTCGCCAGCCGCGGGTTAGCCACGGACCCTCTGGCTTGGATCTCGGTCCAGTATAACGCCAGTAGGGTCGGCGTGCCGCGACTCCAGCCGTACTGTACGCGCACACGAGCGTCGTCGCCGTGGCATCGCTCGTCTTGCGAGTCCATAACGCGGCAAACGTTCCGCCGACCGCCGCACCCGCTTTCGAATACCACGCGGCATCTGGGTCGGTCAGAGTGTCAGCGTATGCTTCGAGGGCGGCCTCGCCTGACGTTTCGCCTGTATCTACCCATCCGACAACCGGTAGCGTGACCAAACCTGAGGGGTCAATTTGGTTCACGGGATCGTTGGATGCGTAGCCGTACAGATTCGCCGACCCAGCCGCGAACCCAGCCGGGTCCGTAGATGTCCATCGGCCGGTATGCGGATCGTAGTCGCGCGCACCGAAGCGTACGAGGGCGGTCGAAGCGTCATAAAGGCCGCCTGCGAACCCGAACGGCTGCAGCCCCGGATTTGTATCTTGAACTACGTTCCCGAACTCGTCGTAGGCCATTAATTGCGCGACCATGCCGGTCGTAGTATCGACAACTACGCGAGGGCTCCCTACATGGTCTGTATAGATGCGGTACGCTACGCCGCTCCGTATCATGTAATCGGGTACGGTCGAATGAGAGCCATACACGAAACGGCTGACGACGGCGCCCGTTGGGTCCAGTTCGGCTACGATGCGGAACTGGTCCGCGTAAAGCCAGGTCGCGGTAAGAGTACCGTTGAGCTTCTTGCCTACGCGCCGGTTTTGCGCGTCAATAATGTATTCGATGGAGGCGCCGTCAGGGAGCGAGACGCGCCTCAGGTTGCCGAGAGCATCATATTCGTAGCGAGTTGTGCCCACAGCGTCGGTCTTACTCAGTAGTTCGCCGTTGGCTGTATACGTGTACTGTGTTCCTTCGTAATTAAGAAGCCGGTCCTGAGCGTCGTACGCCATCGTCTCAGTTGTCGCACCGGACGTGGTGAAGACGTGGCGCGCAACGCGGTTGCCGTTATCGTCGTAGTCGTAGTGCACGCTAGCATCAGCGTGAACTGCGTCAGTCAGGCGTCCTTCGCTGTCATACGAGTAGCCTGTGGTCGTCTCGCCGGCCGGCGTACGCTCGACAATGCCGATCACGCGACCAGCGTCGTCCCGTGTGTAGTCGAAGGCGAGCAGTTCGGCGCCGCTCGCGCTGGCGCTGTAGCTAGACGCCTCGCCGTATTCGTTCAACGTGAGGACGTCTTGCGCGACGCCGAGTGAGCTTGCGTCGGGCAGTCCGGCTGCGTTTCGCGACACATGTAAGGCGCCGGCGCTGACCAGCAGGCCGTCGTCGTCGTAGCCGAAGTCTACCGAATCGCCGCCTACTGTCTCCGACGCGATGAGCAACTCGGGTGTATATGCCCATCTAATTGAGCCACTCAGAGCACCTGTCCACGCGACTCCAGTCAGCAGTGAACCGTCGTAGTCGTATGTTAGGGAAGCCTCGGCACCACTTATGACGTGGAGCGCACCCGACGACAAATAGTCATATGTAAGCGCGCCAGAAGGCCACGTCAGAGACGTTAGGCGCCCACCGCCGTCATAACCGAGTTCAATCGTCGAGCGGTCGGGTCGCTCGATCGACGTTAGTTCGCGGTCTGCGTTGTAGTGGTACACCGTCGCTCCGCCGTTGAGTACACGTGGCGGTGCGTAGAGTGTCGGCAGATTCACTTTGTTGTAGGCAAATCCGTATAACGGCCGGCCCGGCGGCGTTACAGACAGCAGGTTGCCTGCAGGGTCGTACGAGAACGTTATCTCACGGAGGTCGGAGAGAATTTCTTTCGTGACCCGGCCGGCGTTGTCGTACTCAAAACTGGTTGTGCGGTGCAGCGCGTCTGTCATCGACGTCAGTTCGATGCGCGCGTTGTATGCAAAGCTTTGACTTCTCGAACCCTGCGCGACGCTAGCGAGCGTTCCGTTTGAGTTGTATGTGAACGAGACGGTCGCGAGCGAGGGGATCGAGGTCGAGCGCCGACGACCGGCTGCGTCTACTGTCCCCGCCATCGTCCGACCAGTCGGTGTGATCCACTGCTCCGTCAGCTTCGCGATATCGAACAAGCGGGTGAATGTTTTGCCCGCGACCGTGAACGTCTCGGTTCGCGTCGCGGGCGTAGACGGATTAAGCATCGTGGCTTTACTGGTCGACGACATCACAAATGTGCGGCCACTCGGAAAGATCATGGCGGACTCGGCTTCGAATGGAGCAAGCATGCCCGACACGGGGTCAGGCGCAAGTCTGACGCTCCTCGTTGCACCATCCGGCCGTACTGAGGTCGTCACGCCGTTCTTCCCTTCGAGAGTCGTGGCGATCAGTCCGGCGGGACTAACCACGGTGATCAGATGATCGGAGGTCTTTAGCACGTCCGCTGTGTAATGCGTCGTCCGACCGCCAGCGGTCGCAATCGCGACCTCGTGACCGTCCGCAGTAGGGCGACGGGTGAGCGTCTTGGCTCCGCCTTCCGGATCGCTGTCGCGACGCAAGAGGCCGAGTTCGTCCCACTCAAACTTCGTTGTATTGCGTCGCGAATCCGTCAGGGTTTGCATCAGGCCATCGGCGTAAGTAAAAGTTGTCGTCTGACCGGGTGCTGTCGTAATGGTCGTAGCGTACGGGGCACCGGCAATCTCGGTCCGCTGCCCGCCCGGCGCGACGATCGCTGTCGCGTCGCCGCCGCTGCGTTCGATGCGAGTCACATTACCGTCGAAGTCTGTGATGGAGGTCATGACGCCGTCGCCGTCGTAGCCAAAGCTGTAGAGGGTGGCGTTGGTATCGCGCGCTAACGTGCGCAAGTGCCTCCCGCCTTCCGTGAAGACGTAAACGAGATCACCATCCGCAATACGAATTTCACTGCTTGTGCCGGTGAACGGTGGCAGCGGTGGTTCGACTTTGTAAAGCACGCTGTTCGTCGGCGTGTCTTCATCGTCGGCGAAGTACATCGTGCCGTTCGGCGCGACCGCCAGCGCATACGACGGGCCGATATCCGTGCCCGTCGCCAACGCGCCCGGCGTGATGCTGCCGAGCGTCCCGGAGCCGAGTACCGTGTCAATCGTGCCGGACGGATCGATGCGGCGGACGCGACTCGTCGGGCGCTGCTCGACGAAAATGATCGAGTCGTCTGGTCCTACCGCCAGCCCGCCGAATTCGATGTTATTGATGCTGACCAGAGCGTCGGCAGCCGCGCCACCGTCGCCGGTGGATGATCTGCATGGGACGCCGCCTGCAACCGTGGAAATCATCCCGTCTGTCGTAACGCGGCGAATGCGGCATCCCGTGCTGCTGAGAGCGTCGAAGAAATAGACCGTCCCATCGGAGGCAAGCGTCAGCGCCCGCGGAGACACCAGACCTGCGTTGAGCGCCGGGCCTCCGTCGCCCGAATACGTGCGCAGCCCTGAGCCCGCGACGGTGTAGACAAGGCGGTCCGGTGTGATGCGCCGGATGCGGTTCGCTTCCGGCTCGGCAACGTACAGCGAACCGTCCGGCGCCAGCGCGACGCTCGACGGCAATGCGAGCGGCGTTTGTGCGGCCGGTACTCCATCGCCGCCACGGCCCGAGACGCCCGTCCCGGCATAGCGCGACGCGGTGCCGTCAGGCGTGATCACGCGGATTTGATTCAGGAACGGCTCGGCGACGAAGAGCGTCCCGTCCGGTGCGACTGCAATGCTGTCAGGGAAATAGAAGCGCGTCTGCAGCGCTGGACCCGTGGCGGCGCGTTCGGTAGTCGTCGGCACTCCACCTGCCCCGTTCCCTGCGATCCTGACGAGCGTCCCGTCCGGCGTGATCTTGTGAATGTATTCGGCGCTACCGATGTACAGCGTGCCGTCCGGGCCTACCTTCATGGATGTGATGTAGGAGAAGGTCGCGTCTTTCGCCGGTCCGCCGTTTCCGGTCCATTTCGCGTCGCGCACACCCGGTTTGCCCATGATCGGCGTGAACGTGCCCTGCGGCGCGCCGAACCGCTGCGGCATGGCCGATTTGCGCGACCCGTCGCCGCGATAGAGTGTCTTCGTCGTCACGTCATAGAAGTGATGCGGCGTGATCGTCCAGCCGCCGATACGGTCGCCCGTCGCATGCCACGCGCCCAAGTGGCCTTGCCACTGCGCGGTCGTCGTGACTTCAATGCGGCTCGAGCTGGTTCCGGCGATGCCGCTGGTCTGCCCGAAGCTGAATGTAGCCTGCGTCGGAACCTGATAAAAACCGTCGTAGTAGTAGATGGTGCGAATTGTGATCGGTGCGCCGCCCTGTACCACGCGGCCGTACGCATCACGGCCGTTCCAAACGAAGTGATAGGTCTGCTTCGGTGAGCTTGTGAATGACTGCCGCGTCAGTGTTCCGGCAATCGAGATTTCGAGCTCCGCACGTTTCAGGCTCGCCGGGACCGTGTCGCCCGTCACCGGGATGTCGATCGTGCGCGAAGCGACCCGACCTTCGGTGCGGTCGCTGCGATAGTGAAGCGCGAATGACGTGCCGGTGATCCCGACATCTTCGCCGAGCGTCTGATTCTCACACTCGATGATCGAGCCGCCGGTCGTGCAGGCGTTATCACGCGGCGCGTAATAAGTCGGTTGACCCTTTGGAAGTGTCGCGTCAGGTGGTAATGAGCAAGCCCAATTGAGATCGATTGACGAGAAGTGTGTCGTCGTGACGCGCCAGAGCGTCGCGCCGGGCGCGTAGAGCGCGCCGAGCCGCTGCAACTCTTCAGTGGCGATGCCCGCATCATCCGCGGTGCCGTTGCCATCGGTATCAAGATGGGCAACACCAGCGTCAACCGTCACAACCCGCACGACGCGCCCATCGGGCATCGCCAACCATGCGTTCCGGTCGCGGTCGTAGTAGCCGACCGGCACGTGTTGACCAACCGGAAATCCGAGGAAGTTCTCGACGTAGAACGAGACCGGCTTGGAGAACTGCACGCTTTTCGCATTCGCCGCGATTGCTTCATCGGCGCTCAGTTCGACGCAGTAGGTGTAACCGCTCTGCGGCGGTAGCGCGGCCGGCATTGCCTTCGGCCCGTCAGCACCGACGGAGAACTCCGTCGCGCGAACGTGCAGCTCCGGTACGTTCGCAGTCGTGCCGTCGCTAAGCCGCAACGTCGTAGCTGTCGCCGACGAGAACACGAGCGTGGCCTGCCGCGAGCCGGATGCATCGGTTATGAGCGATCCACGCGCGACCTGGGCGGCTGACGCGGACGCCGCAACGGTGGTGACGGTCGCGTCGAGGGCGGACAGCACGACATCCGTGGCGAACGCGAAGTCCTGCGACGGCACGAGCACCGTGCGCTCGGCGCCGATGTAGCCGTTCTTCTCGTAACGCACGACGAGCGGTGAGCCGCCATTGACAGCGATGTCGAACCGGCCGTCATCGCGCGTTGCGGTCGATCCGTACTCGGGGCGCTTGCTGATGGTGACCTGTACTGCGCGCAGCGGCTGTCCGTCTCGCGTGAAAACGCGACCGCGAATGACGGCGGAGCGCAGCGGCTTGATCGTTCCGGGTGCGACGGCTTGCTGAATGGCGTCCGGGCCGCTGTAGAGAAATTCGGTCGAGCCGATGAACGAGGTTGTCGCGCTGGTCGCGAGCGGCGGCGCCGTCGTGACCGGGTCCGGCGGTACCGGTTCCGGTTGCCGCACCGTGACCGTGGTCGAGCCGGCGAGTGCATTGAGTGACGCAGTGATCGTGGCGGTGCCGGGCGCCTTTGCCTCGGCAAGGCCGCTGGCATCCACGGTGACAACGGCCGGTGCGTCGCTGTTCCAAGCAACCCGTGGCGTAATGTCCGTAGCGGTGCCGCCGGCTGTGACTCCACTCGCCGACAACTGCACGGTTGCGTGTGGATCGAGTCGCGGATTCGACGGGCTGATGACGATCGCGACGAACGGCGGGACGTATTCAAACGCGTTTACAAGCGTCCGCGATCCGGCCGGCGTCGTCACGACAACGTCGACGAATCCGATCGCGTGCGGCGGAGCCGTCACGACAAGCTCCGTCGACGAAACGTATGTTGCCGCGACGCCAACGCCGCCGACGGTAACTGCCGTCGCACCGGGCACGAAGCCCATACCATAGAGGTGCAGGATCTCACCGCCAGCAGGATCTCCTCGGCGCGGTTCTACGCTGCTCAACGCCAGTGACGGGTAGAGCACGCGCAATGCGTCATTCCCACTGTCGGCTACATACAACGCGCCCGCGGCTGCAACACCGCTGGGGAACGCGAATTGCGCGTGAGCGACATCAGTAGCGTTGACCAAGCCGGGAATGCCCGTACCAGCAACCGTACTGACGACTCCATCGCTGATACGTCGGATCGCGTGATTACCTCTATCGGCGACATAAAGTGTGCCGAAGTCATCAATCGCGACGCTCGAAGGTTCCTTAAAGGACGCGAGGTTCGCCTCGCCGTCAAGTAGGCCGGGTTGGCCCGTACCGGCGACGGTGAACACGGCGCCATTCCTGATGCCACGAATGGTGTGGTTGCCGGTATCTGCGACGTAAATCGTGCCGTCTGGCGCCACTGCCACGCCCTCGACGCCCTTGAACTGCGCAATGGCGGTGGACCCGTTAGTGAAGCCTGGGCGACCATCTCCGGCGATAGTGCTCACGACGCCGGTGGGTGTCACCAATCTGATTTTGTGATTGCCCGTATCCGCTACGACGATCTCGCCACGCTGATTGAATGCGAGGCCCATCGGCTGCTTGAAGCCGGCCGCGGGTCCCACGCCGTCGCGACCGTCCGGCATTTCTGAACCGGCCACGGTGGAAGCGGCCTCGCCCGCGGCGAGCGATATACGACGGATGGCGTTGCCGTCCGTGATGTACAGAAAGTCACGCGACACGGCGACAGCGGTCGGGTCTACGAAGCTCGTGCTCGGCGCGACCGGCCGCGTCAGACCGTCAGGCGAGACCGCTTGCACGCGATGGTGTTGACGATCCGCGATGTATACCGTGCCGTCGGAGAGCGAAACGGCGGCACCTGTGGGACGCTTGAATACATCGTGCGAGGAAGAACTGCCGGTTAGCGTCACAACACGTTGAAACGCTGTGGTCGCGCCCGCTGCTGACATCGACGCGCTGAGCACTGCAACTAGCGCGATCACGATTGCGCGGGAACTACGCAGTTTGAGGAGCGGTCGGAAGCGCCTTGACGCGTGACGCACGCGCTCGCGCAGAGCTAGGAGACGGTGGTTGGGTTCCACCTCCGACTGGCCGCGGCGGACGTTCGTTGACCGATAGAGACTCTGTCCAGCGGCGATTTGAGAAAGGCGCATCATCATTAGCTCCTGCAGGTCTGGAATGGTCTTCCCGATGGTGGCGGTGGTGGTGGTGAAGGCAGAAATGTTGAGGTGTCCAAAGGGTGTCATCGGATCGTCAGTGTCGGTATCGGTTCAAGGAGAGAGCAGACGTGCCACACACCACCGCCATAAAGTAGTGTGAATCGCAGTTTTTGTTGCGATGGTTCTGCCCGCACTCAGTGGGGGCATAACACCATATGGACGTCGAGAAGGCAACAACCGGTCGCGCGCGCACCGTATTAGGTGCATCTCGATGCGACTTCTACGCTGATGGCGGGAGGGAGTGGAGGTGCGGATGCATTAGGATGTGCCGGGCTTCGCGAATCAGGTCCCGCGTCGGGCGGTGCTCGACGGTCGCTCGTCGTAGCGCGTCCAACGCCTTCGAAAGATTGAGCTTTTCTGTTGCCAGTGCGAACGTCGTAGCGACCTGCGTCGCAAGTTCGGCGGCACGAGCGTACTCTTCGCCGTTTATCAGCTCTTCCACGATATCGAGGCGGACGGCTGCTGCGTCAGTACTCATCCCTAGGCTCTCGAATTCCGCGGCTATGCGGCCAAGCGCGGCTACGCCTGCGTCTCTGTCGCCTCGCGCAAGCAGCGCCTTAGCGAGCGCCCATCGAGTGCGCGTAATCTCCGTGTCAAGGCCGTGCTTAGCGTAAATCGCAGTCGCACGTGCGGCGTATGCCTCGGTCGCCATCAAATCATTTCGTTGGAGCCTGCAGCACGCGAGATTCGCAAGCACTCGCGCAGATGTAATCTCGTCTCCGAAGTTCTGAAGTTTTATTAGAAGAGCAAGATACATTTCCTCGGCACGCTCGATATTACCTTGTTCATGAACCGTACACGCTTCGAGTACCTGGACGTGCGTGGCGCGCAGCGTGTCGCCGAACCTACGCAGCGTTCGTTTAGCTTCCCGCGTCAACGGTAGCACTCGCGAATATTCGCCCATCTGAAAGTACACGTTTGCTCGTGCCCAATCGACCAGAGCTAAATCGTACGGGGCTACGATGGAGCGCGCGTACTCGCGCTCAGCTTCGACTAATGCAGTAAGCGCTGCCGCGTAGTCGCCGAGGGCCGTCAGCGTGTTCGCCCGCTCCTTCCAGATGGCTCCGATGGTCGCCGCAGTAATCTGTTCGTCGTCGATGACGAGCACGATTGCTTGCGCCGCGTCGAGCAGTCGGAGCGCCTCAAGCGGCGCTTGTTCCTCGATCGCGCGCGCCTCTTGAACCACACGCATTACCAAGCTGTCGGTACGCTCCGCCGGCAGCGCAAAGAGGTGTTCCAGCCAAACATCGGGCGACCTGCTCGACAGCTCAGCGAAGGTGAGTTCCGCCTGAGCTACCTCAGCCGCTCGGCGGCGATGGTCGTCAAGCGCAAACTTGAGATGCTCCTCACGCGCCAAATCGTCACGCGCTGACCTCGCTGCACCGACGGTGTCCAATGCCTGCTCCCACAGCGCAGGATCGCTTAGTATTTTGTAGTCTTCGCGCACCTGAGCTAAGACCGAAGCGCAAGTGGCGCAATGTTCAAGGTGAGCATCGATGGCGGCCGGATCAGCCACGTCTTCGTTCCCATCGAGGTATGCAAGAAAGTCATCGCGGGTGTAGTGCGAACCTTTCAAGATGCGCCCTCTCTACCGCGAAGAAGGTCACGCGCTGCCGCGAGACAGCGATGGATCATGAGCTTCGCGTATCCGGTCGAAGTGTGGAAGCGATCAGCGATTTCGGCGGCGCTCAAATCGTCGTAGAACTTCAGCCGCAACACTTCGCGACACTTGCGCGGTAGGCGCCGCAGCAGCGTACGCGCATCGAGTTGCGACCCGATGCGTTCGGAATGGGGTGGCGCCGGGCTGCGCCCATCGCGTAATGCGTCATGCTTGGCAACGGATCGCCAGTACGCGCGCGACGCGTTACAGACTCCTGCGATGAGCCACTGCCGTTCGTCATTGACATGCGGTTGACGCCGAAGGTACGTGACGAATACCTCTTGAACGATCGCCTCCGCGTCAGCGACCGGAATGCCGAACCGCTGCGTCGCAAGCAGACGTAAGAACTCGAACTGCTGTCGGTACGCAGCCACGAACGGGTCCGAGTCGTCGGGCCGCGGCGCGTAAGAAGGGTCCGTCATCGGCGTGTGAAGAGGTTTGCGAAGTATACCGAACCCCGCGCCGAAATCCCGAAAGCCGTGATATCGCCAGCGCGCGATCTGACACTCCTCCTCTTGGAGAGGGCGCCCTCCACACATCTCAAACATCGCGCTGCTGCGGCGGCGCGGGAGGAGGACGTCTGTGCCGTTCGATCCTGTCGTTTTGATCCCGATCATAGTCATTCTGTCGAGCATGTTGTCGATTCCGAAGCCGTGACACTGTCGCGCGGGGCGAACGGAAGGTTCGTCCCGCGCAACGCTTCGGCAAGGTAGTCACGGACTTCTCCGACAAGCTCACTCGTCGCGCGTTGACGCTGGACTGCTTGACGAAGGTAGCTGAGCGCTTCGAGCATTCGCGGCGTCGCCCCTGCTTTTTCGAATGCCCCGACCGTCGCGCGCGCGAGCGCAATAAGGTCTTCGCTACGGCTTTCATCGTCGAGAAGAGCTTCAACGATGTCGAGGCCCACGAAACCGGCGTCTGTCGGCATGTTTCGTCGTACGAATTCCGCGCGAACCGATTTAAGGAGAGACACCCCTTCGCCACGATCGAGGACCAGTTGCAGCTTCGCCTTTGCCCACCGAACGCGCGTCAGTTCTGTCGGGAGACGAAGTGCTACAAACATTCGTTCGGACTCATCGAGCCAGTTTCTTGCCTCATCAACGTTTCCGACGAGTGTCTCTGCGGCACCGAGATTTCGCGCGATCCCGGCGAGCGCACTCTTGTCCTCGGCTGTTCGCATTCGGTCGTACGCTGCTAACCAAAGGTCCCTAGCGGCCGCAACATCACCGGAGACATACCTGACGCTTCCCATCAGATTTTGCGTTCGGCCGACCCGGTGAACGTCGCCGAGCACCGTGAAAAGCGTGATGGCGCGATTCGCGTGCCGCTCGGCGTTACGTACGTCGCCTCTCAGGACGCAAAGCGCCGCGCATTCATACCAAACGCGAGCGAGTTCGTTAGCGCAGTAGGGCGTTCGTTCGGCTTCGCGTTCGGCGGCGTCGAGCAAAGCCGCTGCCTCGTCATACCGGCCGAGGGACCGTGAGGCGTAGGCGCGGTACAGCAGCGCTACGGCTCGTATCATCACTTTAACTTCGGCGGTGACCGTATCCGGTAAGGCCGCGACGAGACTAGCCGCCACGTCGGCGATTTCATCGCCTAGGCGGGGCTCAGCGTCGAGCGTACGGTAAGCGAGCGTTAGGAGCGAGCGGATAAGCGCAACGTTCACGCCCTGCGGATGCCTCATGAGCCGCGTCGGCCATTCCGACACCGGCCGATGGTGCGCAACGGCGATGAGGCGTTCGCGCGCCAGTTTGAGTTGTGCCGCACTCGCTGCAGCCGCGCGTATCGCCTTATTTCGATCTTTCGCGAGGAACCAAGTACCACTCTCCTCGGCCGTTAACTCAAATAAATTCTCAGTCCTGACCGGCTCGAACGTGAGCCGGCGTGCGGCGGACACGATCGTCGCCATTTTGCGCCGCGACGGCTCGCGCTCGGCACTGGCGACAAGGCGAACGTGGTTGCGGCTGATGCCAGCCTCCCGGGCGAGATCGCTCACCGTAACGCCTCGGCTGACGATGAACAGCTTCAACCTCGTGTTTACTTCAGCCCGGTCGAAGCGCTCTACGTACGCCTCGGTGAGCGCGGCGAAACGCTGCGCAGCGCGTGCAGCTCTCGCGGTCCTTTCCGGAGTAGAGTCCTTCCTGCTGGAAGAGGGCATTCCGTTGGAGGAGTGCGACTTCCCGCGATATCCCTACCCTGGCGCTTGAGGTGGCTCTAATATGTTCCAAATCGGCGCCGAAACCGCCGCCGCACGAACGTTTGCCCCCGCGTTGCAGATCAATCTGCGAAACGTGCGAAACGTGTCGCGACTTTGCACCAGGCTGTTGTTCATCGTTCATCGTTCCGCGTTCATCTTTCGCATCAATCCGACGATCTCGTCCCTTTACGTAACACGTCACACAACGCCGACGTAAAGTCCGCCGTCGAGCCGTTGCCGCCGATGTCGCGCGTGCGATGCTCCGGACCCATGCCGAGGACTTTGGTGATGGCGTCGCGGATCCGCTGCGCGGAGCCGCTCTCGCCGATGTGCTGCAGCATCAGCACCGCCGACTGCAGCAGCGCCAGCGGATTGGCTTTGTTCTGGCCCGCGATGTCGGGCGCGCTGCCGTGCACCGCCTCGAAGACCGCGCCGTTCTCGCCGATGTTCGCGCCGGCGACGACGCCCAGTCCGCCCACGAGTCCCGCGGTCAGATCGGAGACGATGTCGCCGTAGAGGTTCTCGAGCAGCAGGATGTCGAACTGGTTCGGGTTCGTGACGAGCTGCATGCAGAGGTTGTCGACGATGCGGTCGTCCGCCTCGATGTTCGGATACTCCTCGGCCACCTTCCGGAAGCACTTGAGGAACAGTCCGTCCGAGAGCTTCATGATGTTGGCCTTGTGCACCGCCGTGACGCGGCGCCGGCCGTTCGCGCGCGCATGCTCGAAGGCGAAGCGCGCGATGCGCGTCGAGGCGCGCTCGGTGATGATCTTCAGCGACTCCACCACGCCCGGCACCACTTCGTGCTCGAGTCCCGCGTACAAATCCTCGGTGTTCTCGCGCACGACCACCAGGTCGACGTCCTCGTAGCGCGTGATGATGTTCGGCATCGACTTCACCGGCCGCAGGTTCGCGTAGAGATCGAGCGTCTTGCGCAGCCGGACGTTGATCGAGGCGAAGCCGGTCCCGACCGGCGTCGTCACCGGTCCTTTCAGCGCGACTTTGTTGCGCAGGATCGAGTCGAGCACGTCCTGCGGCAGCGGGTCGCCGAAACGGGAGATGGCCTCGGCGCCGACGAAGTACTTTTCCCATTCGACGTCGACGCCGGAGCATTCGATGATCTGCACCACGGCCGCCGTGACCTCGGGGCCGATGCCGTCGCCGGGAAGCAAAGTGATCTTATGTTTCGCCATCGCTGAAGTCTCTGTTCAATTCCTGTGCACGGACGCGCGCGGCGTCGAGATCGAAGCGGAGTGGAAAGCGCTCGCGCAGTCCGGCGTAGCGCGGAAGCTCATCGAGGCAGCGGGAGATGCTCTCGAGCGTGGCCGGGATGAAGTCGAGGTAGTGCATCCGCCCGCGTACGATCGGCTGCTTGGAGAACGTCCCGAGGATTTTGATCGAGCGCTGCAGGAGCGTCTCGAAGTAGCGCTCGCGGAGATTGCCGGCGGCGCCGATGAGGCGGCCGTAGTGCTCGAGCAGCTCGAGCTCCGCGTCGTCGCCGAGGACGCGGGCCACGGCGCGGTCGCGCAGGAGCGAGGCCATGTCGTACGTGTCCGGCCCCATGCGCAGGTCCTGATAATCGATCAGATACAGCGTGTCATTTACTACGTGCAAATTCTGGCCGTGATAATCGCGATGACATAACACGTACGGATGTCGTGACACGTTCTCGCACAACGTTCTCAGCAGCGGTTCCAGCCCGTCCGCGGAGCTGTCCATCAGCCGCTCGACGAAGAACTCTCGAGCCATCTCCAGCTCGTTGAAGAAAAAGTCGGCGGTGAAGGGCTCGTTGAGGCAGGCGTCGCCGGCGCGTTGAAAGCCGGCCAGCAGCTCGACGGCCGCGCGGTAGAGGCGCAGCCCTTCGTCGCGATTTTCATGCAGCACGTCGAAGAGCGTGCGGTCGCCGACGTCGTGCTGCAGCACGGCCGCGTCCCACTGCTGCAGCACCTCCGGCAGCGGCGCGTGCTGCTGGAGCGCGCGATAGGCGTCGACGGCGCGCTGCAGTTGCGCGCGCACCTCGCTCGGATAGTAGGCGAGGATGTACGGCCGGCCGGCGGCGTCGGTGACGCGGTAGTACGCGCGCACCGAGGCGTCGCCGGCGAGCGGCGCGGCGGACCATCCGCCGCCGAGCCACTGGTCGAGATATGCCGCCGCTTCTTCGGGGAGAGCGCTCACGGCCGCCTATTTCGGCGTCGGACCTTTCTCGTCCTCACGCGCGTCGCGGATGACCACGCGGTCGATGGTAGTCGGGTTGTTCGGGCGGTCGTTCGGGCCGCGCGGCGCGGAGACGATCTTGTCGGCGATCTCCATGCCCTTGGTCACCTGGCCGAAGACGGTGTACTGCCGGTCGAGGAACGGCGAGTCGGCCACGACGATGAAGAACTGCGACGAGGCGCTGTCGGGATGCTGCGCGCGCGCCATCGAGACGATGCCGCGCTTGTGCGAGATCGTGTTGAACTCCGCCTTCACATTCGAGCCGGAGCCGCCCACGCCCCAACTGTTCGGATCGCCGGAGACGGTGTTCGGATCGCCGCCCTGGATCATGAAGCCGGGAATGACGCGGTGGAACTTCGTGCCGTTGTAGAAGCCTTTGTTGGCGAGGTCGATGAAGTTCTTGACGTGGTTCGGGGCGACGTCCGGGAAGAAGCGGATGTCGATCTCACCGGCGGACGTGTGGAGTTCGGCGACTTTGTTCTCGTAGCTGCTCATCGATGCTTGCTCCTGCGGCGCGGACGCCGTCGTGTCAGTGGCGGGCGCGGACGACGTGCTCTGCGCCGCGCCGGTTTCGGTCGCGCTGACCTCCGACGCCGGCGCCAGATCGGACGAAGTCGTAGCAGCGTTGTCGCCGCCGCGGGCACAGGCAAACGTCAGAAGCAGCGCGCCAAAAAAGAGATGTTTCACGCATTCACCTCCGTGAGGCGCGCATGCTAGCACGGGCGCTGGCGCGCCCAGTTCCTCGGAGTTCCTCGGTTCCTCGGAGTTCCTCGGAGGAGAAAAACCCCGGCCCCAATCCACTCCGAGGAACTCCGAGGAACTCCCGAGGAACTCCGAGGAACTCGTCGCCTCTACCTTCCCACCACCGTCGGGCCTGCCGGCGCGATGTTGATCCTGATGTCGCCGTCGGTGGTCTGCAGGACCACGCGCTCGCCGCCTCCGTTGAGCTTGCCGGTGGCGCGGACGCGGGTGCGGCCTTCCGGGTCCTGTTCCTTGCTGATCGAGAGGCCGGGGATCTCCGAGACGATCGTGTCGCCGGCGGGATCGGTGGTGAGGATGATCGCTTCGATGTCGGCGCCGAAGCCGCGCGCCACGTTGAGACTGAGATTCCCCTTCGCCGACTTCATCTCGATGTGCTCCGTCTTCGAGTCGCGGTCGAGCGTGACCACCACGTCGCCCGAGCGCGTCTCCGCGGTGATCGCGCCGAGCGCCTGGCGCACGGTGATGTCGCCGCCGCCGGAGACGAGGCGCGTCGGGCCAGCCGTGTAGAGCAGGCGGATCGTGCCGCCAGCCGTGATGATCGAGCCGCCGCGCCGCGCCGAGTCGATGAGCACGTCGCCGGCGCGCGTCGAGGCGTTCAGCGTGCCGAGGATCTCGCCGAGGATCAGCGGACCGCCGAGCGAGCGCACCTTGCACGAGCCGCTCACCGCGCCGAGCTCCACTTCGCCCGCGCCGGTGAAGACGTCGGCGTCGCCGTCGATCTGCTGCACCTTCACGTCGCCGAGGTTCGTGGCGTAGCGAAAGATCCCGCGCACGAGCGGCTGCGCGAACGTGCCGGCGCGCGGAGTGGCCGGGCCCGCGTTGACCGGCGCCTGCGGCGCGCGCACGCTGTCGATGGTCTTGACCTGCTGCAGCGGCACCGCCGCCTTCGCCGACGTCCCGCTGCCGACCAGATCGACGTTGCCCATCAGCGTGACCGTGGTCAGCGTCGGACCGCCGGGCGCGTTGAGGCTGCCGCGGAACGTCGGCCCGAAGAAACGGCCGCGCACCGGCAGCGTCGTGCGGATCGAGCCCTTGATCGTCTCCGCCACCCAGCGCAGATCGGTGTTCGGCTTCACGCTCGCGGTGACGTGTCCGTTCACCGTCGACAGCGCGACGTTGCCGTGCGGCACCGGCGTGCGGTAGACGATCGAGCCGTTCACGCTCTCGACCGTCGTGCCGCCGCTGACGTTGTCGAGCACGATCGCGCCGTTGAAGTTCTTCACGTAGACGTTGCCGGTGATGTTCGTGAGGCGGATCTGCTGGCTCGAGTTCGAGACCACGCGCACGAACACCGAGCGCGGCACGCGCAACTGCCAGGCGACGTTCGCGCCCCAGTCGCGCGTGCGGTTCGGGCTGACGGTCGTGCGCAGCACGCGCGTGCGCTCGTCGCCGCCGACGATCAGCGCGGTCTGCTGGTTCCCTTCAGCGATCGCGGCGTCGTCGGCGCCTTCGATGGTCTTGAGCACGACGGCCTCGATGCCCGGCGTGTCGGTGCCGGTGATCTCGATGTTGCCGACCGGGTTCTCCAGCACGAACGTGCCGCCCGGCGCGAGCGTGAATTTCTGATCGACGCGGAAGGTCTTCTTCACCGCGGCCGAAAGCTCGGCGGCGGCGAGGACGACGATCGCTGCGGCTAGGACGCGGGTTTTCATTGCGGTCGGATGTTGCTCAGAGCCTCGGCTGCTTTGACGCGTACGTAGAGGTTTTCGTCACCCTGCGACGCCTTCTGCCGCAGCGTGTCCACCATGGCCGGATCGAGTGTGGCGCCGCCGCCGCGCACCATGTTCGCGAGCACTTCCACCGCCTTGATGCGCACGGCGGGATTCGGATCGTCTTTCAGCGCGTCGATGACGGCGTCGCGAGTCTGCATGGCCACCGCCGGCGGCAGCGTCGACAGCGTCTCCAGCGCGCGAATGCGCACGCCCTCGTGCGAGTCGCTGCGCAGCACTTTCGCGAGCGCGTTGGCGATGTCGGGATTGGCGTTGGCCGGATCGGAGTAGGTGCGGCGCACCCAGTCGAGGGCGTTGCCGCGCGGCGTCATCGTTTCCTCGTTCTCGAGCATGTACGACAGCAGCCGCACCATGCTCTTGTCCTTCGGATTGCCGGTGACGGTCCAGCGCGAGGTGACGTCGAAGGAGACGCCGATCTGCTCGTCGCTCGGGTCGGCGTCGACGAACTGCACGTTGGCGATGTTCGGACGTCCCTGGATCTCGGGGCTGAGCGCGTCGGCGTCGAGCACGCGCGTCTCGGCCAGCGCCATGCCGTCGGCGGAGACCGGCTGATACGGGCTGCGCGCCTGCACGCGGGTGATCTTCGCCGGCGTCTGCGCGATGGTCGACGACGGTGCGACGGCCTGCGAGCCGCGCGTGCCGGCCAGATAGCCGCCGCCGGCGAGGATCACCACCGCCGCCGCCTGCGCCATCCACTTGAACGCCGGACGGCGATGGAACGCCACGACGTTGTCCTTCGCAACCGGTGCGGCCAGTCCGGCCGCTTCGAGGAAGCGCGTGCGCACGCGCGCCGGCACTTCCACCTCGGGCAGCTCGCCCAGGAACGACCACGTCTCTTTGTACGCGGCCCATTCCGCGCCGCAGACGGCGCAGTTTTCGATGTGCTGATGCGACACTTCACGCCGCACCGGGTCGAGCGACTCGGTCAGCAGAAGCGGCATGCTTTGCGTTACGGCACTGCATTCAGACATCGGTCACCTCCGCTCGCCTGGCCGGTGAGCGCCTTCTTGAGTGTTTCCATCGCGCGGAACACGCGCGTCTTGACCGCACCTTCGGAGCATCCCGCGATCTGCGCGATCTCCGCGTACGACAACCCTTGGTAACGCGAGAGCAGGATGGCCTCGCGCTGCTCGGGCGTGAGCGCCTCGAGCGCCCGCCGCACCATCAGCTCGTTCTCGCGCTGCTCGAGGTTGCGGTCCGGCGAGTTGTCGCTCGACGCCGGCAGCGTCACCAGCACGTCGTCGCTTTCCTTCGCCTTGTTGTCCGCTTTCCTCAGATAGTCGCGGCACCAGTTGGCCGTGATCGAAAAAAGCCACGTCGACAGCTTGGCGTCTCCATGAAACTGATTGGCATACCTGAGCATCTTGACGAACACTTCCTGCGTCGCATCCTCGGCCGCCTCGGCGTTCTTCAAGAATCGAAACGCGAAGTTGTAAATCCGCCCGCTGTAGCGGTCGTAAATCTCCGAGGCCGGGGAGTAGTCGCCCGCCTGAACGATGCGCATCAGTTCCTGATCGCTCAGGTGCTTCATCTCGCCCGGTTCTCGTTGTTTCGACGCGGCCATGGTTGCAAAGGTTTCGCGCCGCCTCACCGGCGCGCGCTCCTCAGGCGGCGGTCGAAACAAGCTCTGGCGTCACTTCATTCATGGCCTGCTCAGGCTGCTCCATGTTGGCCACGCAGAGCGCGAAGAGATTCAGCATCAGCAGGAAGACCTCGGTGTCGCCGAAGTTGAACTCGAAGAGGCCGGCCACGGTGAGGCTGACCGTCACCGCCACGCCGATCTCCGCCCACATCCGCTGCGGCCCGCGCCAGGCGCGCGCGCATTCGCGCAGGAAGAGCGCGAGCAGGAGCAGGTACGCGCCGAGGCCGAGGATGCCGCGCTCGGCCCATAGCTGCACGACGTTGTTGTGCAGATGCGGCGGACGCGCGCGCGGCGCGTCCTGCTTGCGGTAGAGGGCGTAGACCTCTTTCACGTTCGCCGGTCCGACGCCGAGGAGCGGATGATCGCGGATCATCTCGACGCCTGCCTCGAGCATGCGGATGCGATCGAAGTTCGATTCCTGACGCGTGTCGAAGGTCGAGATCATCCGGCTGAAGAGCGACAGCGGCATCACGGTGATGAACACCAGCACGACCGGCAGCGCGTAGAAGCCGATGCGCAACCGCGCGCGGCTGACCAGCAGCACCGCGCACACCGCCGCGCCCCAGCCGAGCCAGACGCTGCGGGTGAAGGTGAGCAGCAGCGTGATGGTCACGACGATCGCGGTGGCGAGCTGCAACGGTTTGCGCTGATGCCACCAGAGCAGCAGGAACATCAGCGAGAGCGGCAGCAGCAGTCCGGAGTAGGTCATCACATGCGTCGACGGTCCGGAGATGCGGTGCTCGAGATCGCGCTGATCGAAGACGATGTACTGCAGCAGACCCCAGACGGCGATGCCGCCGGCGAAGAGCGTGTATGCCGAAAGGACGTAATTCCGGAGGCGCGGCACCTGGCGGTAGAGCATCAGCGCGGCCGGGAAGAGGAGCATCTTGAACCAGAGCATCCCTTCGAGACCCTGGTGCACGCGGCGGTCGGCGGCGAGCGCGGAGACGGTCGAGACGACGCCGTAGAGCGCCAACGGGTAGTAGAGGATGTGAAAGGAGAAGCGCGCCTCGCGCCGCGCCATCGCCCAGCCGAGGCAGAAGACCGTCCAGAAGAGCGTCTGCTCGGAGAGCGCGATCTTGCCCTGCAGGAGGATGTGGAGGACGTAGAAGATGGCGGCGTTGCGCAGCAACGCGCTCATCGCTATTCCTCGAAGGCTTCTTCGACCAGCATCACCGGGATGTCGCTCACGATCGGATAGACGCGGCGGCATTTGACGCACTGCAGTCCCTGCTCGACCACCGGCTCCTCACCGCGGAACTTCTCGCGGAACTTGTCGCGCACGGTGGCGCGGCGCGCGTCGGCGAGCGGCACCAGCTTCACCTCTTCTTTGCACAGCGGGCAGGCTAGAATCTGGAGCAACTCCTGGTCGACGGCCATGGCGCGGGCACTATAGCAAATTGAAGATTCTGCATCTCGCCGCGGGAAACCGCTGGACCGGCGCCGCGGCGCCTGCCTTCGCCGAGGTCGAGGCGCTGCGCGCGGCGGGCATCGACGCGCACTACGCGTACGTCGGCGGCTACAAGCTGCAGGCGAAGCTGGCGCATCACGACTTCGCCCATCCACTGATCGAGAAGCGGCAGAACCCCTTCTCGTTTCTGCGCACGGTCGAGGCGCTCGACCGGATGATCCATCGCCACGGCTTCGACGTCATCCACGCGCATCTCACCTACGACCACTGGCTGGCGCGCATGGCCGCGCGCGACCATCCGCGGCTGCGGCTGGCGCGCACGTTTCACGCGCGGCGCGTGCTGCGCACCGATCCGTTCACGCGCTCGCTGGTCGCGCGCACGCAGCACCTGTTCGTTATCAACGACGCCTTCGCCGGCGCGCCGCTCTTCGGCGAGCGCACCGCGACCTTCACGCCGCCGCCGGTCGATCACCGCCAGTTCCATCCCGACGGCCCGGCCATCGCGGCGCCGCCGAAGCTCGTCACCGCCATCGGCAAGCTCGCGCCCGAGCGCGGCTTCGAAGACGTGCTGCGGACGTTCGCTGCGTTACGCCGCCTGCGCGACGACGTCCACCTGATGATCATCGGCCACGGTCCGCACCGCCCTCACCTCGAGCACCTCGCCGCCTCGCTCGGCATCGAGCCGATCTGGGCCGGCTATCACGAGGACGACCTCGCCGAGCACTACCGCGCCTCGTCGCTCCTCCTCTTCACCGCCCGCGGCTCGGACGAAGGCCATCGTGCCATTCTCGAAGCCATGGCCTGCGGCGTCCCGCCGGCGTCGTACCCGCTGGAAGGCGTGCCCGTCCTCACCGGCGCGGCGCACGTGTCCGCCGCCGCGACACCCGAGTCGCTCGCCGAGCTCGCCGCATCCCTGCTGTCGCAGGACCTCTCGCGCGCCGTCTACGAGCGGTCTCTGGAATTCGGCTACACCCGCGCCGCGGAGCGGCTCGTGCGCGCGTACGGCGCGAGCATCACACCGGCACCCGTAGGAAGCACGCACGAGTCGCTGCAATGAGAAGAACGACAGTCGGCGCCAGCGCCATCATCCTCACTGCCGCCGGCATGGTGCGCTTGTTCCTCATCCAGGTTGCGGCGAGCAATAGCGCACCGACGGTATAGATAAGGATCACCGGCGCGAGAACGATCAAGGCCACCGGCCCATGAAGGTCAGCCGACTCTCGCTCCAGAGCACGCCCGGCATAAATCCCACCGGCGAGCAGCACGAACAGCCCCGCGGCAGCACAGATCACAGCAATGTCGCGTGCCCTTTGACCGCCCCGTTCAACGAGCCCTGAACCGCTGCCGTCCGCGTCCGCTCTCACACAGCGCTCATACCACATACCAGGCACACCGGCCAACGTGTAACGCTCATCGCCACCATGGTAGAAGCCAACCTCCTGCACGATAGCCATCTCCCCTGCGTACTGAAGCTGCTCGTCACTCAGCGGATTGTGGAGCTTCCACGTCCTTTGAAACGCGCGAAGCTCGGCAACGTCCTTGATGCGAACGGTCGTACCGACTGGATAGTCGGCTTCGTATGCCCCATTGCGTCTGTCCATTTCAATTGCGTAGCGCACCAATGAACGCGCACGACATATCACGATGCGCATCCCATACATCACCTTGCTCCCCATCTGCTCTGGGAACGGCGCGCGCACGCAACTGACAACGAGAGTACGACATTCCGCCGGCGATCGGAGCCCGGCGGGCCGCTACAGCGCCGGCCCGGAACAAACTTCGCACGCGACCCGAGACAACGCGGCCCATAGGTGGTAGAGAACGAATGTGCCGATGCCGCCGAACAGGACCGTCAGTAGAGTGCGCGGTGGCGAAGATCTTGCCCGCGGCGGCCAGAGGGCAATGCTTCCAACCAAGGTCAGTAGCGGAACAGCGAAGAACACAATTCCGGGCGAGGAGTAGTACATCCAGGCCACTTCAAAGTACCAGTTGGCGCTGCGAATAAAGATCAGCACCCGGCCGAAGGTGAATAGCGAGGCAATTCCGAGCCATCAACAGGTTCCGCACGCCACCGCGAGTTCCCAACGGAAGGAGGCTACTGCCGATCGCCACGCGAAGAACCGCTCCTCCCGCGACGAGCTCGAGTCGTACCACAGTTTCAACAGCCACGTTGCGCACACGCAGGCAAAGGCTAGCGGTGGAACAACGATTCGTTCGATGTTGTCCCAGCGCGTCACGCCACGAGTGTAATACACGGCCGCGCTCGCGCCCGCACGTGTAAGCGCGGTGCCGCTACCGCAGGGCGCCGGACTCGATCAGCGCCATCAGTTTGAGAGGCGAATATTGTGGCTCGAAGTAGATCTGATCGATCGTTTCGCCGTCTTCACGAAACGCGACATGCTCGGCAATGAAAGAACTGAGCGGCCCGGAGCCGTCGCCGGCGACGGACTTGAATTCCAACTCAAACACATGATTGTTCGCGTAGAACAGATATGTCGCGCCCGGCCGCTCGTGACCGGGCTTTATATAGAGAACGTAGCGGGCATTCTTTTCGAGAACGCTTTTGTCGGCCGGCAGATACTGGTAAGACTCAAGATATGAGCGCGGCTGGTCTCTCCAATATCGATAGATTTCGTCCAGAAAGAGCTTACGAAAGTGGAGCTCGGGATCCGGCGTGACACGGAGCTGATACCTGGCGGCTCGTGTGGCCCACTCACCCGAAGTCGTCCCGTTACAGGCGATCTGAACAGACACAGGCGCACTCAGGTCATACGCGGCGGAGGCAACAGACTCACTCCACAGTTGTGATCGCGACTGCCCGGCAGGAACCACCGTTACTGCCGACGAGAGGAGTAACCCGTCAATATTCGTGGATTTCGCAGTGTACCGAGCCGCACCCGTATTGATGCACCCCGTCGCCAGCAGCAGGATGAATGTCACCACGGCCGCGTGTAGGTTTCTGGCCCAACACATGCGCGAATGTTAGCAGTTTGTCGGCTTCTGGCCGCGCATTGGTTGGGTCGTGACTGTTCGTTTGCGTCTGCTGAACGTTAGAAGCTCGCGCGTCGCCGCCAGCGGCATGACTGACTCGCACGTTCCCGAGATGCACGGCAGATGCACGCGTCAGTAGCCTCTGCGACGAACGATTCCAGCTCTCGCTTCTTCGTATTTTCCGAATGCGCTGGTGAACTGCCAATCTGGGTGGCCGTCGTTGGTCAGGTCGACTCGGTATTCGATGGAACAGTCGCCGTGGGCGTTTGGGCTGGTGCGAAATAGCCAGGTGTCCCACTTGCCGTCGCGGTTCCGGTCTTGCCAGACCTCGGATGGGATTGCGGCACAGGAGGTGGTCGGGTCGCCGGGCTCGTAGGGGTCAGACCATTTGAAGAGAATGCGTTCGTGCGTGATTTGGCGGGCATCATTTGCGGACATATCGATGCGAGTGACGCGGCCCCAACGGCGATAGAGGGTCGTTGTGAATGGGCCTTCGCGGTATGTAGTGAAGCCGAAGAGCCACCAGGCTAAGGCGAGGAGGATCGCGCCTCCGGCGACGACGCGAGCTCGCATAACGGCGATTACACCGACGCCGTCACCTTCAACTCCACGGAGATCGGGGTCGGGAGTGAGTCGACGCCGACGGTGGTGCGGGTGGGTTGGATTTCGGCGAAGTATTCGGCGTAGACCTTGTTGAAGGTGTCGAAGTCGCGTTGCATGTCGGTGAGGAAGACGGTGACGTCGAAGACTTTTTCGAGGGAGCTGCCGGCTTCTTCGAGAATTGTCCGCACATTTTCGATGCAGGCGCGGGTCTGGATCTCGATGTCGTGGCCGATGACGCTGCCGGCGCCGTCGCGGATCAGGCCGGGGATCTCGCCGGTGCCGGGCGTGCGCGGGCCGATGCCGGAGAGGAAGAGGAAATTGCCGACGCGGCGCGCGTGCGGATACGGGCCGACGGGTTTCGGGGCTTTGTCAGTGCGGATGACGGCGGGCGTGCCGGAGCCGTAATCGTCCTGCGACGACATCGCGCTCTGCTGGTGCGGGTCCGGGCCCTCGGCCAGCACATTGTGCGTCTCCAGACCGGTGCCGCTCGCGCCGGAGAAATCGGGCAGCGGGCCCTCGTCGAATTCCTTCTCCCATTCCATCTGCTTCCGCTCGTTCGGCGTCAGCTCGACAATGGCGTTGCCCGTGCCCCACACCGGCTGGTACTCCCACACCTTGCCGTCGTATTTGTTGTGCTCACCCATCACCGCGCCGAGCCACCAGATGGCCTTGAAGCCCATATCAGCATTGGCCTCGCGCCCGAAGTCGCGCGCCACCTGGGCCACGTCCTCCAGCCGCCCTTCGCCGAGCATCTCCAGGATCTTGCGGTTCCACTCGTCGTCTTTCTGCGAGGAGATCCGGTCCTGCGCCGGATCGATGTCGGCCACTTCGTAGCGATTGGAGAGATTCGTCACGATGACCACAATGGTTTTCTTGTTATAGGCGTCGATGGCCGCGCGCGCGGCGAAGCCCAATGCGCGGGTTTCCTCGCGCTCCGCGTAAATGTTGCACGAGACAATGGAAGCGGGAACAGTATTGTTCGGATTGAGCAGCTTCAATGCGACGACGGTCCCGGTATCGATGGGAAATCCGTGATACGCCACCGTCGCGGCCTGCATGCCGTGCTCTTTACAGAGGCGGCAATAGAGCTTGCCGAATTCAGGATCGACGCGGAATTCATAAGGGATTTCGCCGAATTCGTACCAGTTCTGATCGACGAGGGTCCATTTCGGCTGCGGGTCGACCTGAAACAAATGCCCGATCACCGAGAACCACTGCGTCGAATAAACGAGCATCAATTCGGCGCCGGAGCGCTCGATCTCTTTGCCCACCGCCTCATACGCCGCGCGCAATTTCGCCCAGCCGGGATTTTTCTCCGGCGCGAGATAGGGATGCGGCTGACCCGGAACGATGTAGGCCTTCGTGATCACGCGCCGACCGCCTGCGAGACGGCCTGTTCGCGCAAAATCGGATCCCAGCCGACTACCGCGTTGCCCGTGCCGATCACCGTCCAATACCCATAGACCTCGGCCGGATAAGTGGGGAAGCCCAACGCCGAGAGCATCCAGGCCAGCGAGCCCGCCTTCACTTCCGAGACGGCGTGGTCCATGAATTCCGGAAGGATGGCGATCAATTCTTTGGTCCGGCCGGTGCGCATCAGGTCGAGCACCTGCATGTCCCACAAATAGCCGGAATGTTCGTAGACGTGCTCGCGCGACATGTCCTCCGGAATTTCCGGCTCGGTGGTGAAGTGGCGGTGGGAGAGCGTATTGGAGGCGAGCAAGACCGCGCGGCGGCCGCTTTTCTCGATGGCCCGGCGCGTGGCCTCGCCGAGCTTGATCATCTGGGCCTGCCCCATTTCATTGCTGAAATAGTAAGGAGAATTGTTCGAGGAAATCCCAACGATGGGGACGTCCCATTCGGGATTCATCATGTGGCAGGAGACGATCGTCCCGTAATCAACGCGGAAATTCGAATTGCGCATCATCTTCGTAATCAGTCCGATGTTGCGCCCTTCCTCCGCGATCAATTCCGCCAATTCGACGTCGACTTTGATGTCGTATTGATAGCGGAACAAATTCGGGAAAATCGGATCGACGGACAAGCCGTGAAATTCCGGGACGCCGAGGAAATGGTGACCGATGACGGTCTGCCAGTGAGGCGAGTGGACGAGAATTACGTCCGGCTTTTTCGCCAGGAAATGTTTGCGTGCGCGCTCATAGCCCCAGCGGAGGACTTCCCACCCGCATTCGGATTTCGGCTCATTGCGCCACGGGTTTTCGCCGTAGACGATGTGCGGAGGATGGGGCGCCAGCACGCCGCCGACGATCTCGCCTTTGCTCATAGTTTCAGACATACGTTTTTCGCCTCGGTGAAAAATTCGAGCGACTGAAATCCGCCTTCGCGTCCGACGCCGCTGTCTTTCGTCCCGCCGAACGGCACGCGCAGATCGCGCAGCAGCCAGCAGTTGATCCAGACCGTGCCGGCGTCGAGCTCCGCCGCGACACGGTGGGCGCGCTGCACGTCCTGCGTCCAGACGGTCGCGGAGAGTCCATAGCGGGTCGAGTTCGCAAACGCCACCGCCTCGGCGTCACTATCAAACGGCGTAATGGTCACGACCGGTCCGAAGATCTCCTCCTGCAACACGCGGCAGTCGCAGCCGAGCCCCGTGATCACGGCCGGCTCGAGGAACCAGCCGTCGCGATCGAGCCGTTTGCCGCCGGTGCAAATCGTCCCGCCCTCACTTTGCGCGAGACGCAAATAGCCTTCGACCTTGTCGCGATGCGCCTCGCTGATCAAGGCGCCGACGTCGGTCGAAGCATCGGTCGGATCGCCGACGCGCAGCTTCTTCGTCGCGTCGACGAAGCGCTCCACGAACTCGTCGTAGATGCCGCGGGCGACGAAGATGCGCGAGCCGCATAGGCAGATCTCTCCCTGATTGGCGAAGCTCGACTGGATGGATGTGGCCACGGCCTGTTCGAGATCGGCGTCGGCGAAGATGAGGTTGGGATTCTTGCCGCCCAGCTCGAGCGAGAGCTTCTTGAAGCGAGGCGCCGCCGCGGCCGCGACCTTCGCGCCGGTGACGGTGCCGCCGGTGAAGGAGATTAGCGGGACGTCGGGATGCTCGCAGAGCGCCGCGCCGGCCTTTGCGCCGAGACCGTGGACGATGTTCATCACGCCGGGCGGGAGACCCGCTTCGAGGGAGAGCTCGGCCAGGCGGTGCGCGGTGAGCGGCGTCAGCTCGGATGGTTTGGCCACGCAGGTGTTGCCGCTGGCGATGGCCGGCGCGATTTTCCACGACAGCAGATACAGCGGCAGGTTCCACGGCGAGATCAGGCCGGCCACGCCCATCGGCTGGCGCAGCGTGTAGTTGAGCGCGGCGCCGTCGGTCATGTGCGCTTCGCTCGACTGATGGAGGATGGCCGTGGCGAAGAAGCGGAAGTTCGCCACGGCCCGCGGGATGTCGAGGCGGCGCGCGAGCGACACGGTCTTGCCGTTGTCGCGGCTCTCGGTGCAGGCGAGCTCCTCGAGGTTGTCTTCGATGAGCTCTGCGAGGCGGAGCAGCAATCGCGAACGTTCCTCGGCGCGCGTGCGCGACCACGATGAAAAGGCGCGCTTCGCCGCGCGCACGGCGTCGTCGACGTCGGCGGCGTCGCTGTCGGGAATCTGGGCGATCACGCGCGCGGTGGCGGGCTCGTGATCATCAATGTACGCGCCGCCGCGCGGCGGTACGAATGCGCCGTCGACAAAGTTAACGAGGCGCAATGAACTCCTCCGGATCGAACTCCCAGCGGTCGATGTCGGGATCCCAGGAGTCCCACGGCACGATGGCGGCCATGCGCTCGCGCAGGTTCGGCGGGATGACCTCCGGGACGATGTAGGCCTTCTGCCGGCGCAGCTTGTACGGGTTGCGGAACTCGAAACCGAGCACGCCGAGGATGTAGCGGGCGATGTACCAGGTCGCCTGGGGATTCCAGCCGTGGGCGATCTTCACGACCACGCCGAGACCCTCGGGATATTCGGGATGCTCGATGGCCAGGCCGAGGAGACCGTCGGCGCCTTCCTTGGCGAGCACGCGGCCGCCGCAGGCCTTGAGGATGGTGGAGTCGAGGCGATTGAAGCCGCCGATGAGATCGGGATGGCCGACCATGGCTGGCCAGATCCAATCATCATCCTTTTCCGTCACTAGATTAGCGAACAATTTAGCGAGATCCGTTACCGTCATCGATACCGTCGGCAATCCGCAGCCGTCCTTGGCGATGGTGCCGGTCTTCCACTCCGGTCCGAGAACGTCCTGGATGTAGCGCAGGTAGGTCTGGAAGAACGGATGGTGCGGCCAGACGTAGCCGACGCGGCGCCACCCTTTGAGCTTGCAGCCGCGCAGGATGGCGGCGTGCTCGCCGGAACAGCAGTGATACCAGCGGCGCGGGCGGCGCACCTGCCGGCCGAACTGCACGAGCGGCACGTCGTGCGGCGTCTGCATGAGACCCCATTCGCCCTCGAGCAGGATCGAACGCGCCACGGCTACGTGCTCGGTGTCGCCGTTGTGCGAGGCCACGGAGATGGCCTGCTGCTCGGAGGTGAGCGCGCGCGCGAACTCGCGCGTGAACACCTTCATCATCAGCGGCTTCACCATCGAGCGCCCGTACACCTCGACGTTCCCGCCGAACGAGTAGATGAGGTTCTTGCCCGACACCCACGACACCGCGCCGTGAATGGTGTTCTCCGCCACGCCGTTGCGCCGGTACTCGACCAGCGGCTGCCAGTTCGGCATGACGCGCGCAAAATTCGGCGCAGCGCTCTCGTCGAAGGCGGTCTGTTGCTCGTCGAGCGTGGTCATCCCGCGGGGATTCTAGGGCAGGAGTCCGTCTAACACCGAAGGAGGTCTGCATGGCGGACGAAGTCGAGGGCGGCAACGAGGAGCGCGGCGACGGCGGACCGCGGGAGTGGTTGTTCGAGCAGCGGCGCGCGACGTACGCGCGTCTCGAGCCGCGCGCGACCGCCATTGCCGCGGCGCCGCAGGCCACGACGATCGACGCGGACGACGGCGGAGCGATCGTCGCCGCGGCGACGGCCGACGCGCCGCGCGACGAAGTGACGCGCGTGACGGAGACGCGCCGCGTCGATCCGGAGGAAGAGCTCGAAGCGGTGGCGAACGCGCCGCAGGTGGACGAGACGGTCTGGCTCGACCGCCTCCGCGAATACAAGCAGCGGAAGGTCGGCGCGATGCCGGCCGCAGTGGTCGCGGAAGCGACGGCGATGGACGGCGCGGCGATGCCGAGTCCCGTCGTGCCGGGCGCGAACAACTGGACGCCGCTCGGACCGACCGTGGTCACGAACGGACAGGCCCTCGGCAATCCGGCGGTGGCCGGACGCGTCTCCGGCCTCGCCATTGCGCGCGACGGGCGGCGCATCTACGCGGCGAGCGCGAACGGCGGCGTCTTCCGCTCCGACGATGCCGGCGTGACGTGGCGCGCGCTGATGGACGCCTTCGACATCGACCCGACCAACTTCGCGAGCACCAGCCTGGCCTGCGGCGCCATCGCCATCGCTCCCGACGATCCCGATCGCGTCTACGTCGGCACCGGCGAAGGCGACACGCACGGCCTCTTCGACAAACGCATCGTGCGGGCGTTGCCGGCGTATCGCGGCATCGGCCCGGTGTGCAGCACCGACGGCGGCCAGTCGTGGCGCGTCGAGGACGTCGACGCCGGCTCGCCGACGCTGGCCGGCAAAGCGTTTTACGCGCTCGCCGTCGATCCGCGCGACGGCGAGCATGTCGTCGCCGCGACGACGGACGGCCTGTACGAGCGGACGCTCGACACCAACGGCGATCCCGTCTGGACGCGGCGGCGGAAAGGCATCTTCACCAGCGTCATCGTCACGACCGTCAGCGGCGCGACGCGTTTCTACGCGGCGGGCAGTGGCGGCGTCGTCTCCTCTTCCGACGGCGCGACCTGGGCCGCGGCCGGCAGCGGCTTTCCGGCTGCCGACGTGCGGCGGGTCGCGCTCGCCGCGCAAGCCTCGGAGCCGAAGTTCGTCTTCGCGCTGGTCGCGCGCAACAACGGCACGCTGCACGGCATCTTCCGTCTCGACCTCGCCACGAATGCCTGGTCGGCGCTCACCAATCCGCCGAACATCCTGCCGCCGGACAAACACGGCAACAGCCAGGGTGACTACGACCTCGCCATCGCCGTCGACCCGTCGGACGAAGCGATTATTTACGCCGGCGGCAGCGCGACGCCGCGAGGCGCGGCGATCTTCCGCTGCAAGATCACGGCGAAGGGGAAGATTTCGTCGAAGTCGATCGGCGAGCACGCGCACGCCGACGTGCATGTGCTCACGCATACGCCGGCGAATCCGAACGCGCTCTGGTGCGGCTCCGACGGCGGCGTGTTTCTCAACCGCGATCCGCGCGGAAGCGGCACGTTCGCCAGCCGCAACGACGGCCTCTCCTGTCTCTGCACGAATTTCCTCGCGCAGCACCCGAGCGATCCGCACATTCTGTTCTGCGGCCTGCAGGACAACGGCTCCGCGCGCACGCTCGGCACGGCCGCATGGGATCACGTGATGGACGGCGACGGCGGCTACTGCCTGGTCAACTGGGCCGATCCGAAGCGCGTGCTCGTGTCGGCGAATGGACAGGTGCTGCGCTCGACCAACGGCGGCGCGACGTTCCCGGCCGGACTCGACTTCCAGTTCTTCCTCATGACCTATCCGCTCGCGGCCCTGCCGCGCAACGAGCAGGCGCCGGCCGAGGCGGAGCTCGTGGCGGTGGCGGTCCTCGGCAGCGTCTTCTTCTCGCGCGATTTCGGCGCGACGTTCTCCGAAAGCCTCGCCACCGGGAGCGCCGGCGAGATCTACTGCCTCGCCTTCGCAACCGCGACGCGCCTCTTCGCCGGCACGACGAAAGGCGAAGTGCTGCGCATCGAGAAGAGCGGCGGCGCGTGGAACGCGGCGCATCTCGAGGAGGCCGCGGGCGGCGCGCTCGGCGTCGTCGGTCCGGTCAGCGACATCGCCATCGACACCGCCGACGCCACCGGCGAGTCGCTGTACATCACCATGGGCGGCATGGGCGACTTCCGCCACGTCTGGCACTACGACGGCACGGCGTGGGAAGAGCGCAGCGGACCGGCCGGCGGAGACAGCCTGCTCGACGTCGAGCACAACGCCATCGTCGTCGACCGCGCCGATCCGGCGAAACTCTACGCCGGCGCGGACATCGGCGTCTGGCATTCGCCCGACTCAGGCGCGAGCTGGACGCCGCTCTCGAACGGACTGCCGGACGCGCCGGTGTTCGACCTGCAGATTCACCCGAGCCGGCGGCTGCTGCGCGCGGCCACGCACGGCCGCGGCGTTTACGAGCTGCGCATCTGAGGCATCACCCGTTCCACAAAATCGCGCATGTTTTTCATGACTCTTTTTGAGTCGTGATTGTTGAAGTCGAACCAGAGCATCAGGCGGTCTTCGGGGTGGAAGCGCTCGCGGGCCTGGGCGGCGATCTCGGCGGCGTCGCCGACCAGGGCGTTGTCGGTGGCGCGGCGCACCTTTTCCTCGTCGAGGGTGCCTTCGAGGGCGCGCCAGTAGTTCGAGAGCGCGTCGCGCGCTTCTTCGCGGGCCTGCGCCGGGTCGTCGTTGATGAAGACGAGCACCGTGCGCGGCATGAGGCGGCGCTGCCAGCCGCCGCCGTCCGGATGGTAGTGCGTGCGCATGCGCTCGTTGGTCTGCTCGATCTCGGCGCCCGGCGTGATGGAGAGATTGAACACGCCCACCGGCAGGATGGTGTTGGCGAAGATCTGCGTGGCGGGATCGTGCGAGCCGATGGAGAGGCGCAGCAGGTCCATGCGCGACTCCTGCGGGATGATCTTCAGGTTCGGGAAGCGCCAGCGCGGCGCCAGCGGAATCTCGTCAACTTGTTGACCGAATGCGTCGACGGCGCGCTGCCAGTCGGCGTCGGTGCGGAAGTCGGCGCGGCGCAGGGCGCGCGGCGTGATCTCGCGCGACGAGAGCACTTCGCCTTTGAGCAGCCGGAGAAAAATCTCCGTCGCCTCCTCGAAGATCTTGTTCTTCACCACCGGCCACGCGGCCGCCTCGACCGGATCGCGCGGGACGATGCCGTACGGGACGTTGATGAACGGGAAGCGCCCGGAGGCGAAGCCGACGGTGAGCAGGCGCCGCTCGTTCTCGTCGAGGCCGTGCAGCGCGAGAAAGGTCTTGATCCGCTCCGCCGCGGCGATCGGGCCGCCGTTGCAGAGGATGTTCATGATGGCCGAGCCGATGCCGATGCGCTTCGTGCGCGCGAAGACGCGATGGGCGAGCTGCAGGATGTCGGTGTTGAGCCCGATCTCGCCGACAAAGTGCGGGATGACCGCCCCGGGATTGGTCTTCTGCACTTCCGTCGAGAGATGACTCTCCGCGACCCAGGCAGTGCCGAAGCCGAGCGCGTCGGCGAGCTCGACCTGTTCGAAGAAGTTCTCGAACATCACCTTTTCGCTCGGCAGGTAGCCGTGCACCTCGGTCTGGCAAATCGAAAAGAAAATATCAAGCTCCATGTGACGGGCTACAGTAGAAGAGATGAGACGGGCGATCAACTTCGCGCTGCTGCTCTTCGTCGCCTGCGCCAGCTCGCGCCTGCAGGTCGCGAACGCGCGCGAGTACCGCGCCGCGGTGCGCGCCGATGCGTCGAACGAGCTGGTCGACCTCGCCGCGCGCGGCATTCCGCTCGACATCCGCTACGCCACGCCGAACAACTTCATGCACCGCCCGCTCTATCCGTCGGCGAAAGCGTTTCTCCGCGCGCCCGCCGCCGCCGCACTCGCGAACGTGCAGCGCGAGCTCGCCGCCCGCGGCCTCGGCATCAAGATCTTCGACGGCTATCGCCCGTATCGCGTGACCGTGGCCATGTGGGACGCCATCCACGATCCCGACTTTGTCGCCGATCCGAAGAAAGGCTCGCGCCACAACCGCGGCGCCGCGGTCGACCTCACCCTGATCGATTTGAAAACCGGCGACGAGCTCGCGATGCCGACCGGCTACGACGACTTCACGCCGCGCGCCGCCCACGCCTTCAACGACCTGCCGGCCGAGGCGATCGTCAATCGCGCATTGCTACGCGAGGTCATGACCCGCAACGGATTCGAAGTCTTTCCGAGCGAATGGTGGCACTACGATTTCGGCGGCTGGCAGCAGTTCGATCTGCTGGACGTGCCGCTCGACGCCGTCAGCGACTAGAACCGCGCCACCATCGAAATCGACCCCACCTTGTAATGCTCTGACGAGTCGTACGCGGCGTCGATCTGGAAACGGGGCCAGGCGAAGCCGGCGCCGACGGAGATGTGGTTCTGGGTCTCGCCCTTCGGGTAGAGCAGCGACTCGGCGATGAAGTCGGGGCGGTTCACCGGGCCGCGCCATTCGATGGCGTGCGCCGGGTCGCGCCAGTAGCCGGCGCGCAGCGCGAACGGGATCTTGGTGGAGAAGAAATACTCCGCGCCGAGGTGCAGCTCCAGGACGTCGTCAGCACCGAATGGCTCGTCGAGCTCGCGCACGTCGGCGACGGACGCGACGAAGTCGTCGGCGAGATTCGAGTAGGTCACGCGCACCGCGTCGAAGTTGACGGTCAGCACCGGGATCGGACGCACCGACACGCCGACGCCGGCGACGTCGGGAATGTGGAACTTCGTCTCCGCGGCGCGCACGAAGTCGAAGTTCGTGGCGGCATTCGCGAAGAAGAGCGGCGCGGCGAACTCCGGACCCTGCTTGTAGACGCCGCCGACGCTGATCTTGTCGGTGGGCGACCACTTGAAGCCGGCCGCGAACGTGGTGTCGCTCTCTTCGATCACATCGACGTCGGCGCCGTTCTCCTTCGCTGTCGCCTGCACGATCACCGCGTCCGCGTCAAACTGCTGCGTGAAGCGGAAGGTGAAGGCCGCCTCCTGGAACCGCTGATGGCGCACCGTCGCGCCGACGGAGAACTTCGGATGGATCTGCCACGCGCCGGCGAGACCGAAGGTGCGCTGCCGCACGTCGAGCGCGGAAATGAACGGATTGACGCGGAACTCGAGGCAGGCGAACGGATTGTTGTTCGTGTGACGGAGCGCCTCGCACTGCGCCTGCGTGACCGGATCGCCGAACTGATTCTGGCCGGTGACCGGCAGGTAGAAATTCGGCAGCGCCGTCTCGAGGCGGCCGGTGAGCTCGTCGAAGCGCGGCGCGACCACGCCGCTGCCTTCGTTGTTCAGCGGCTCGTGAAAGTAGGCGCCGACGGTGAATTTCTTGAACGGATAGACCGCGCTCGCGAACGAGACCACCACGCGGTCGCTGTAGTGCGTGAACGGCGTGCGCTCGACGTCGGGATACGTACCGCTGGTGGTGAAGAGCTGCTGCTCGAGGTAATTGCGCGCCTCGATGGAGACTTCCGGCTTGCGGAGGATGGTCAGGCCGGCCGGATTTGCTTCGGCGGCCGAAGCATCGTCGGCGAGACCGAGGAACGCGCCGCCCATGCCGAGGGACCGCGCGCCGGGATTGCCGAAGTTGAACTGCAGGCCGGAGAGCGACTCGATGTCGACGTTCTGAGCGAGCGTCGGCAATGCTGCGAAACCGAGCAGGAGCAGAAGGAACTTGCGCATGGCGCGCAGGATAGCAGAGGCGAAGACGGTGCTAAGTGCTGAGTGCTAAGTGCTGGCGCGAGCGGCGCGGATGCACCTTCCGCTCGGGTGACACGTGCCTCCCGAGCGCGAGGTGCAGTCGCGCGGCGCGTGTCAGCACTTCGCGCCGCAGCGCAGTGCTAAGTGCTGAGTGCTAAGTGCTGGCGCGAACGGCGTGATTGCACCTCGCGCTCGGGTGACACGTGCCTCCCGAGCGCGAGTTGCAATCGCGCGGCGCGTGTCAGCACTTAGCACTTTGCACTTAGCACTAAGCGGCGCGCGTCACACGCGCGCCGCTTTCACCGCTTCGATGACCTGCGCGATGGCGTCTGCCGGCGCGGCGAGCTGCTTCGCGCGATCCTTGCGGTGGCTCCATTCGACGTGGCCGTTGGCGAGGCTCTTCGCGCCGACGGCGATCCGCAGCGGGAAGCCGATCAGATCGGCGTCCTTGAACTTCACGCCGGGGCGTTCGTCGCGGTCGTCGAAGAGGACGTCGATGCCTGCCTGCAGCAGCGCTTCGTAGACTTCGGTCGCGGTGCGCAGGACCGCCTCGTCCTTGCCGACCGACGTCACCACCGCTTCGAACGGCGCGATCGGAACGGGCCAGATGATGCCGTCGTCGTCGTGGCTCTGCTCGACCGCGGAGGCCACCGTGCGGCCGATGCCGAGACCGTAGCAACCCATGATCATCGGCTGGCGCTGGCCGCCCTCATCGAGATACTCGCAGTGCATGGCCTCGGAGTACTTCGTGCCGAGCTTGAACACGTGGCCGACTTCGATGCCGCGATAGATCTCGAGCGGCGTGCCGCAGCGCACGCATGGATCGCCGGCGAGCACGGTCGTGAAATCGCCGTACTCCGGCTCCGGAAAATCGCGGCCGGGCACGGCGTAGTCGAGATGAGCATCCTTCTTGTTCGCGCCGACGATCCAGCGCTTGCGTCCGTGCAGCGCGTAGTCGGCGAGCACGCGCGCGCAGCGGGTGCCGACCGGGCCGCAGTAGCCGACCGGTCCGCCGGTCGCTTCCTCGAAGCGCGACTCGCCGATCATCTCGAGGAACGTCGCGCCGAGGTGATTCTTGATCTTGACCTCGTTCCCTTCGCGATCGCCGCGTACCAGCACCATCACGGGGCCGACGTCGCTGTCGAAGACGAGCGTCTTGACCAGCTCCGAGGTCGGCTTGCCGAGGAACTTGCCGACGTCGTCGATCGACTGCGTGCCGGGCGTGTGCAATTCGGCGATGGCGTCGGACGGCGCCGGCTCGACCTCGTCGTCGAAAAACTTCGAGGTGGCCTTCTCGACGTTCGCGCCGTAGCGGCAGTTCGGGCAGCTCACCACCGCGTCTTCGCCCGACTGCGCCAGCACCATGAACTCGTGCGAGGCGGAGCCGCCGATGTTGCCGGTATCGGCTTCGACCGGTACGTGGTCTAACCCGCAGCGATGAAAGATGGCACTGTAGGCGGCGCGCATGGCCTCGTACGTCACGTCGAGCGACTCGCGCGACGTGTGGAACGAGTAGGCGTCCTTCATGATGAACTCGCGGCCGCGCATGAGGCCGAAGCGCGGGCGCACTTCATCGCGGAACTTCGTCTGGATCTGATAGAGATTGACCGGGAGCTGCCGGTACGAATTGATCGTGTCGCGGACGCTGTCGGTGATCACTTCCTCATGCGTCGGTCCGAAGATGAAGTCGCGGTCGTGGCGGTCTTTGATCCGGAGAAGCTCTTTTCCATACTTCTGCCAGCGACCCGATTCCATCCACAATTCCGCCGGCTGGATGGCCGGCATCAGCAGCTCGACGGCGCCGGCGCGGTTCATCTCCTCGCGCACGATCGCTTCGAGTTTCTGTACGGAACGGAGGCCGAGCGGCAGATAGGTGTAGATGCCGGCGGCGACTTTGCGGATCATGCCGGCGCGCATCATCAGCTTCTGGCTGATGACGTCGGCGTCGGCCGGGACCTCGCGCAGCGTATTGAGAAAGTAACGGCTCCAACGCATGGGCCGGGGATTGTATCCGACGCATCAGACTGTTGAGGACAGCGCCAGGAATGGACGAGCAGAACCTCCTCGTGTTCGAGCGGCCGCCGGTGCCGCGCATCATCTCCTGCGCCGCGGCCTTCGGCTCCGCGGCGATTTTCTTCATGTACCTGGCCGAGCATCCCACCGACTATCGCGCCGCGCCGATGGCCGGCCTGATCCTGCTGTTCCTCGGCACGGTAGCCGCCGCGATCATGCAGTACGGCGATCACATCTACCTGAGCGAGGTCGGCGTGAAGTACGAGAACCGGCTGCTGTCGTGGTTCGGCAGGCGCGGGCGGTGGATGCGGTGGGAAGACATCGTCGAAGTGCGCGAGGTGCGTGACAAGGTGCTGATCCTGCTCTCGCGCGACGGACGGCGCATGTTGGTCGACGCGATTCTTGGCTATGCGATTGCACGCGCCGAGATCCTCAGGCGAGCTCCGCAAGCCATCCTGACCGGAACGCTGGCCCGAGACGATTCTTGACGCGCAAGACGCAACGCATCGCCATCATCGGCGCCGCCATCGCCGTTCTCCTGGTCGTCTTCGGCATCGCCATCCATCGCGCGCGGCTGCGGCGCCATCGCGTCTTCCGTCCGGCCGCCGCGCGCACCGAGACGCCGCGCGAAACGCCGCGCGGCATCCCGCCGGTCGAGCAGTGGTCGGCGACCTTCCGCCAACTCGACGGCGAAGAGCTCGCGGAACTGCTCGCCGCGATCGAGAAGCAGCATCCCGATCTCTACGCGAAGTGGTCGCTCGGCTATCTGCACGCGCGCGCTCTGATCGAGGATGACGAAGACGACGACGCGGCGAAGAAGCTCGAGCCGTTTCTCGCGGAAGGGAATCCGCTGCGCGAGTACGCGCTCTATCACCGCGCCTCGATCGCCGACGGCGAAGAAGCGAGCCGCTATCGCGCGATGCTGATCGCCGACTATCCGCAGTCGGCGTATCGCGACGAGGCCATCGAAGACGAGATCGACTACCTCGGCGAAGCCGGCAACACGCAGCGGCTGGCGGAGCTCGCGGCGAAACTCGCGCCGTCGGCGCCGACGTCGCTGCGCCGCGAGATGAGCGCGCGCATCGTCGAGGCGTCGGCCTCGCACGATCCGGCCGGCGCGCTCGTGCGCGGCCTCGCGCTGCTGCAGGGCGGCACCGGCGACGATGCCTCCGACCGCGCCACGCGCGCGCTCGACAAGCCGGCGCTGCTGCAGCGGATGAACGCGCAGCAGCTCGCGCTCATGGGCGAGTCGCTGCAGAAGCATCGTCACTTCGATCGCGCCGTCGCGGTGCTGCAGCTCGCGTTGCGCGCGAAGTATTCGGACGATCTGCAGTTCGCGCTGGGGCGCTGCTACTTCGGCGGCGAACAGTACGCCGAGGCGCAGGCGGCGTATCTGCGCGGCGCGAATGTGACGAAGGATCCGAAGCAAAAGGCGACGTTCTTCTGGCATGCCGCGCGCGCGGCGCAACTGCGCGGCGACGACGCGCTGGCCGAGCGGCTGATGACCGGCACGATCGCCATCAAGGGAAAGTTTCCGGCGACGACGGCGGCGCTCACGCAGCGCATCCGCACGCGCATCAAACAGCGCCGCGCCGGCGAGGCCGCGGCCGATCTCGCGCTGCTGCGCAAGCTGGCCGGCAACGAGCGCGCGAATCTCGAAGGCTCGCTCGCCTACGCCCTCGGCATGCTGGCCCTCGGCAATCCGCGCGCGTGCATCGTCACGCTGAACGCCGTCCCGCCGAAGCTCCTCGACGACTACGACCGCGCGGAGCTCGCCTACTGGCGCGCGCGTGCGCTCGAGCCGCTCGATGCGCCGGCGTCGTTCCGCTCGTACCTCGACGTGCTGCGCTCGAAGGCGCCGTCGCACTTTGCCTACCTCGCGCGCACGCGCCTCGACTCGCCGGCCATCGCGCCGAAGCTCGCCGGCGAGCTGGCGCTGCGCGAGGCGCAGGTCACGCAACTCCTCGCGGCGAAGCAGTTCGATCTGGCGCGGCGCATCCAGACCGATCGCGTGCTGCTGTCATCGAAAGACCGCGAGGCGCAGTTGCAGCGGCTGGCCGCGATCTATCGCGAGATCCCGGCGTATCGCAACGTGCTCGAGCTGCAGCCGGAGCCGCTGCCGCAATTTCCGAACGCCGGTGCGGGCGAGCTGCTGCTGGCGATGGGCTTGTACGACGACGCGACGCCGGCCATCGAGCGGCGGTGGGGCCTGCGCCCGCCGCGCACGGCGCTCACGCGCTCGCTCGCGCTGCAGGAAGGCGGCGCGTCGCGCGACTCGATCTACGCGGTCGAGGTGCTGATGAAGTCGGTGCCGAACGACTTCCATCCCGACCTCCTGCCGCTGGCCGTGCGGCAGCTTCTCTATCCGCGCTACTTCTACGAGTACATCACGGAAGACGCGAAAAAATACGAGGCCGACCCATCGCTCGTGCTCTCGATCATGCGCGAGGAATCGCGCTTCAATCCGCGGGCGAAGTCGCAGGCCGCCGCGCGTGGCCTGCTGCAGTTCATCATCACCACCGCCCGCGACATCGGCCGCGACGTCGGCCTGGTCGATCTCTCGCCGGAGGACCTCTACGATCCGCGAGTGATCATCCGCCTCGGCGCGAAATACATCGCCGAGCTCTCCCAGCAATTCGGCGGCAACCGCTACCGCGCCAGCGCCGCCTACAACGCCGGCCCGAAGCAAGTCGCGCTCTGGTCGCGCCTGCAACCTGCCGCCGAAGATGACTACTTCATATCATCCATCAATTTCGACGAGACAAAGCATTACGTTCTTAAGGTGATGAATTCTTATGAACGTTATGGTGCGATTTACGGCGGCGGCGGAGCGGTGGGCGGGTTGAGGGCGGAGCCGTGAGGCGGGACGTGTTTACCGCCTACGCGATCGTCCGCTCCGCGGAGTATCGCGGTGGCGCGCGCGCCGAAGAGTACGTGGCCTGGGCGCAGGACGCGCTGGAGGCGGGACACGACTCGCCGGCGCTGCTGCGGCTGGCCATCGAGGAGCCGCCGTTCTTCACGCCCGACCTCCGGGCGCTATTCGAGGCGGCGGTGGACGAGCTCGGACTCGAGAAGATCTCGGGCGAGCAGGCGCTGATCATTCACGCCCAGGACGTGGCCAGACGGCTCGCTGCCGGCGAGCTGCATCCTCGCGAAGCAGCGACTCTGCTCAGCAACATCTTTCCGCCGGACCTCGCGCCGCGCGGCTTCACCGACTGGTACCTCGTCCACGATTGCGACTACTGCCGCGAGAGCTTCGCCGGACCGGATCGGACGCTGGAGCAGGCCATCCGTGCGGAAGCGTCGAAGCTTCGGGACGTCGACTGGCGCGCCCACACGTCCTGAGGCCTCACTTCTCGAACCACGCCACCCATTCCGTGACCAGCCGGAGCTGGGCGCGCTCGAGGTGGTAGACGCGGCTGCGGCCTTCCTGGGAGACGGTCAGCAGTTTCGCTTCCTCGAGCGCGCGCAGGTGACGCGTGGTGGTCGGCCAGGCGTGGGCGAAGCGGGCGGCGATCTCGCCCGAGGTCATCGAGCCGCCGCGGAAGTGGATGGTCATCAGGATCTGGCGCCGCGCCGGATGGGACAGCGCGGCGAACATCGCGTCGAGCGCGGCGATGCGCGCCTTCGGTTCGGCAATCTTGTCAGGCGGTTTCAAGCCGCTCGATCGTATCGAGTTTCAGCTCTTCCAGCATCGGCGTCATCGGTTCCCAGATGGCCATCACCTCCGGCAGTTGGTGGGCGATGCCCGGCGCTTCCTCATCCTTCCACTGAAACTTCTCGAGGAACGAAACCCGACCGCTGCGCTTGTCGACGGCGCGCCAGATCACGACCTCTTCGTCCGTCACCAGGCCGGCGCCCTGCAGCGCGTGCCAGTGCTTCCGCACCAGCGCGGCGATCTCTTCTTCCTTCCCTTCCTTCGGGCGGTACGTCACCAACATGTTCACCGGCGGCATGATCGTTCTCCTTCGCGGAGATAATTAGCACGTCGGCTAATTAACGTCAACCGGCTTCGGCTCGCCGACCGGCCACGGCTTGCGCGGCAGCATCTCCGGACGGTTGGCCGATTCCCAGACGAAGGTGGCCAGCACCACCGCGGCCTGCATGAGGTCCTCGCGCTGCAGGCGCTCGTAGGTGTCCCAGTTGGTGTGATGAGAGCGCGCCAGATATTCGAGCTCGTCCTGCACGAACTGGAAGCCGGGAAGCCCCACTTCATCGAAGGAAATGTGATCGGTGCTGGTGGTGTTGCGCATGGTCAGCGTCGTCGCGCCGAGGTCGCGCACCGCGTCGAGCCACGGCTCGAAGATCGGACGCACCGCCGCGTTTTCCTGCATGTAGATGCCGCGGATGCGGCCGCCGCCGTTGTCGAGGTTGAAGTAGGCGGCGAGCTTCGCGTGCTCCGGCTTGATGCGCAGCGGCGGCCGCTCCTTGCGCATCGAGAGCGGCAGATCGCGCTCGGCGGGATCGGACGGCTCGGGGCGCGAGCCGAAGTGCTCGGCGACGTACGCGCGCGAGCCGAGGAGACCCTGTTCTTCGCCGGCCCAGAGCGCGACGCGGATGGTGCGCTTCGGCGTGACGCCGATCGCTCGGAGAATGCGCGCCGCTTCCATCACCACCGCCGAGCCGGCGGCGTTGTCGGTGGCGCCGGTGCCGGAGTGCCAGGAGTCGAGATGCGCGCCGAGCATCACCACCTCGCCGCGCTTGTCGCTGCCGGGAATCTCGGCGATGGTGTTGTAGGCGTTGCGATCGGCGTCGTGAAAAGTCGTGGCGACGTTCAGCTCCAGCTCGACGGGCGTGTTCTGCTCGAGCAGGCGCACGATGCGGTTGTAGTGCTCCGGCGCGAGCGCGACCGCGGTCACGCCCGCCGGCTCACCTTCCTTGTACGAGCCCGACTGCTGCACGGTGAACGTCCCTTCGTCGCCGGAGCCGGGATCGACGATGGCCAGCACTTTCTCCGCGGCCGCCCATTCCGCGAGCGCTTTGCGGAAGGCGCGGCGCTTCGTGTACTCGGCGCTGCGCGCGGCGTCGCGCGCGCCGGGAATGGCGTAGCCCGACATCTCGCCGAGCTGCGCCTCGCTGTAGCGCTCCGACTGCGGCGTCTCGTGCAGCTTCATCTCGCGCGCGTCGGCGGTGAAGAGGATCATGCCGGCGTACTTGCCGCCGCCGTTCCTGTCGAGATCCTCTTTCGACTCGAGCTTCACCTTGGCGACCTTCGCCCGCACCGGTCCGTTCGTGCCGGGCGACCACGCTTTCGGGATGCCGTAGAGCGGCTCGAAGTCGGGCGTCAGCATGCGCACGGTGCAGAGCTCGTAGCTCCAGCCGCGGCCGAACGCGAACGGCTCGAGATGCGCGTTGGCCAGGCCAAGCTCGCGCAGCTTGTCGCGCGTCCACTCGTTCGCGCGCTTCATCTCCGGCGAGCCGGTCAGCCGCGCGCCGATCAGGTCCGTGAGGGCCGCGGCGAGCTCCATCACTTTCGAGTTGCGGAAGCCTTCCTGCCGGATGCGCGTCTGCATCTGCAGGTCGGGCTCGTTCGCCGCCCGCGCGCTCACGGCTACGACAACCGCAGCGACGATCGACATCGTGCGTCTCATTGCGTGTGCTGCTCCTTTCAACCGATGACGCGCTCGTACATCTCGCGATAGCGCGGGACGATTTTCGCTTCGCTGAACTGCTCGATGGCGCGCTCGCGGGCGCGGCGGCCCATCCGCTTGCGCAGCTCGTCGTCGCGCAAAATCTCGATGCCGCGCTCGGCCATCTCCGCGACCGCGCCGACCGGCAGCAGGTATCCGGTCTCGCCTTCGTCGACGACTTCCGGCAGACCTCCGGAGTGCGTGGCGATGACCGGCGCCTCGGAGCAGAGCGCCTCGAGCGCGGCCATGCCGAACGACTCCGACTCTGACGGCAGCAGGAAGAGATCGCACGCGCCGAGGATCTCTTCGAGGTTGGGGACGTTGCCGAGGAAAATGACGCGGTCGCGCAGGTGATGCGCGCGCGCGAACGCTTCGGCGCGCGAGCGGTCCGGCCCGTCGCCGACCATGATCAGACGGCTCGGCACCTGCGCCGCGATCTTCGCGAAGACTTCGACCACGTCCATGATCCGCTTCACCGGCCGGAAGTTCGACACGTGGCAGACGAGCTTCTCGCCCGGCGCGCCGAAGAGGTTGCAGAAGGCGCTGCTGTCGCGATGAAAGCGCGCCGGGTCGACGAAGTTCGGGATGACTTCGATGGCTTTGTCGGTCGAGAAGTTGCGCGCCGTCTCCTGCTTCAGCCAGTCCGACACCGCGGTGACGCCGTCGGAGACTTCGATGCCGAATTTCGTGATGGGCAGGTAGCTCTCGTCGCGCCCGACCAGAGTGATGTCGGTGCCGTGCAGCGTGGTGATCACTTTCAATTTCGACTGCAGGATCTGCTTGGCGAGATGCGCGCTGATCGCGTGCGGAATGGCGTAGTGGACGTGCAGGATCTCCAGCTTCTCGTACGCCGCCACCTCGGCCATCTTCGTCGCCAGCGCCAGCGTGTACGGCGGATAGGGATCGAAGAGCGGATACGGCGTGACGGTGACTTCGTGAAAGTGCACGCGCTCGTGCAACAGATTCAGCCGCGACGGCAGCGCGTAGCTGATGAAGTGCACATCATCGCCGCCTTTCGCCAGCGCAAGCCCAAGCTCCGTCGCCACGACTCCGGAGCCGCCAAAAGTGGGATAGCAGGTGATGCCGATGCGCATGGGTTAGATGGTTCCTCGGTTCCTCGGTTCCTCGGTTCCTCGGAGGAGAGCGGTCCGTCGTTGCTCGGCACCCGAGGAACCGAGGAACCGAGGAACCCGAGGAACCGCGAAGCGCTTCATACTTCCCGTCCCCCATACGCCGCCAGCAGATCGTCCACGCGCGGCGGCTGTTTGGTGACGAAGGCTTCGCCGTAGGCGGCGCCGATGAGCGCGCCGAAGTGTTTGCCGCGGGCGTCGATCATCTCCAGGAATTTCGGGTCGGAGATGAAGGTCTGCGGCTCTTTCGATTTCGGGTCGTGGAACTGCGAGTTGAAGGCGTGCACGGCGCGCATCTTCGTCTTCCACGACGCGGTGACGTCGACCACGAAGGACGGCGTGGCCATGTAGTTGAGGATGTAGTAGAGCACCGTCTGCGGGCGATGCGCCTCGCGCGCGCTCTTCAGCGATTTGAGGCCGGCGTAGAACGCGGCGTCGGTGACGAGGCGGCCGGCGCGCACGTGGTCGGGATGGCGGTCGTCGGGGTACGGCGCCACCACGAGCGACGGGCGATGCGCGCGCAGCAGCTCGACAATCTCCAGCTCCTGCTCGCGGCCGGTCTGCAGGTTGCCGTCGCCGAAGTCGAGCTGCGTGCGGAACGTCGCGCCGAGGATGCGCGCGCTGGCAGAAGCCTCGCGCTTGCGCGTCTGCGGCGTGCCGCGCGTCCCCATCTCGCCGCGGGTGAGATCGACCATGCCGATGCGCAGGCCGTCCTTCACGCATTTCGCCGCGGTGCCGCCGGCGGAGAGCTCGACGTCGTCGGGATGCGCGCCGAAGAAAATGATGTCGACGGTTTCACTCATAGCGTCACGACACTCATAGCGTAACGATTGTGAACGAGTCGCTGTCGGGCTCGATCTCTTCGACCACGCGGTCGACCAGATGGCGCCCATGCTCGCGCCAGAACGGGAACCAGCCCACCACGCGGTCCTGCACGCGGCGGTCGGGATAGAGCGTGGCCACGAGCTCGCGCACGGCCGCGTAGCGCTCGCGATCCTTGCGGACCATTCCTTTGATGGCGCGCTGCGCGAGCTTGTCGAAGTGATACTCGAGATGGCCGACGCTCCGCTCGATCGAGCGCGCCAGCGAATGATCGGCCGGCAACGCGCGCTGCGCGATCTCCTCGATGCGCGCGAAGAGATCGCGCTTCGCCTCGCGGCTGATGCGCTGAATGTCCGTCACGCCTTCCTGTTCGCGCGCAGCGAGCAGCTCGTCGGGCGCGGTGAAGATCTCGGCGGGATCGATGGCGTAGCGCGACATCGTCCGGGCCATGCGCGACGGCGCGACGAGCGCGTGGCCGCGCAGCGCGATGCGCGGCAGCTCGATGCCGAGGAGCTCGTGCAGGGTCGAGAGCTGCGCGTAGTACGCGACCTCGGCCGGGCCGCCGACGAAGATGTCGGGCGCGAGCACGAAGTCCTGCAGCAGCGGCCGCGTGAGCGCGGACGTCGAGGTGCGCTCCGGCTGGCGCTGCGGCGTCGGCGGCTGGCGGCTGTCGTGCGCGTCGAGCTCGTAGAGCAGCGTGTAGCGCTCGCCGTCGGCCGGCACGATCTGCTCGTGAAAGCCGGCCGCTTCGAGCTCGCGCGAGCGGACGTGCAGCGCGTCCTGGATCTCGCCGTCGCGGCGGACGATCTGGTCGAAGAGCGATGCGCCGGCGCGTCGCAACTCCGGCAGCAGCGCGTCGACGAGGATCACCTCGTTGCCGAACACCGAGGCCACCAGCTCCGCGAACGAATCGCGGAAGGTGACGCCTTCGCGCAGCCACTCCGGCCGCTGCATGTCGAACAGCGCGACGAGCTGCGTCGCCAGCGACGACGGCACCGGCAGCGAGCCGACCACGGCCCGCGAGTCGGTGGTGCGGATCGCGCGCATCGACACGAGATCGAGCTGCCGGTCGATCTCTTTTTCTCGCGGCAGCGACGCCACCGGCACGTTCAGCGTGGCCACTTCGTCGAAGTCGTGATCCTCGGTGGCCAGCCAGAAGAACGCCGTCACCGGCGTGCCGGCGCGCTCGAGCTCGCGCTTCATCCGCACCAGCGTGGCCAGCTTCGCCAGCGTGTAGAGCGGGCCGCCGGCGAAGCCGACCTGCTGCCCGGCCACGATGGTCACGCTCTCGCCGTACTGCCAGCGCTGCAGATCGTCTTTGACGAAGAGGCCCCAGCGTTGATTCGACGCGCGCAGCGCGCGCACCAGCGCGCCGTCGATGTGTCGCGGGCGCGGCCCGCGCGGCGACGGATCGCGCGGCAGAAAGCGCGTCGCGTGCGGCGCGGCGCCGAGCCAGGCCAGCACGAACGGGTTCATGCCGGGATACGACGCCAGCGGCGCTCTCACGGCCGTTTGCTCCCGACCACGATCAGCCGCGCCGACGACTCGTCGAATGGCGAGCCGTCGAAATCGCCGAACGCGGACTCGATGGACAGCTCGCACGACTCGAACATCGATGAGATCTCGGCCAGATCGTATCCGCGAACGCGCTCGAGGTAGCGCCGCCCGCCGATGACCATGCGCTTGACGAAGGAGCGGTCGGAGCGGTCGAACCAGCGCTCGATCTGCACCGTGCCGAGCGGCGTCTCGCGCGTCTCGCGCTGCACGAGCTGCTGCAGCTCGCGATGGACGTTGAGGTAGTCGAAGAGGAATCGTGCGCGCGGCGCGAGCACGCGCGACATCTCGCGCACCACCTGCACGTTCTCGCGCTCGTCGGCGAAGTAGCCGAAGCTGGTAAAGAAGTTGACTAATCCGCCGAAGACGCCGTCGCAGAACGGCAACTGCCGCATGTCCGCGCGCGCCACCGGGATCGCGCCGTATTCGCCGATGCCGGTGCGCAGCAGCGTGTAGGAGAGGTCGCAGCCGGCCGCGCGATAGCCGTGTGCGCGCAATTCGTGAAGGTGGCGCCCCATGCCGCAGGCGAGATCGAGCACCGGCCCGGAGACCTCGCCGCACTGCCCGTGAAAGAAGCCCACCTGCTGGCGCGCCTCCGCCTCGTCCCGATGCGCGTAAAGCTCGAGATACTCCTCACCGAACCATTCCTGGTACCAGGTCATCGGAACGCGGAACGATGACCGAGGAAGCGGGAACGGTCAAGCAACCGTTTCATCTCGACGGCTGCGCGCTCAGCGTTCAAGGCGAAGCCGGATGGCCCGTTCGTTCTCGCGCGCCCGTTCCAGCGCGCTCTCGAGCGAGGCCACCAGTGCGGTTGCATTCGCGAGCAGCGCTTCGAGATCGGCGCGCTCGGCGTCGGCGTCGTGGAGCTCGGTGTGCGCGGCGGCGAATGGGTGCTCGTGATCGGCGATCGCCGTCGCAGGCGCGACGTCGGTGTCGTGCGCGGCGAACGGCTCTTCGTGATCGGCGACCGCCGTCGCCACGTTCGCGAACGGATCGTCGTCGTGCTCGAACGGCGCGACGTCGGCGGGCGGCGCGGCCGCGGGTGCCGCCGGCTCCTCGCTCTTCATCGACAGCTTCGGCGTTCCCGCGGAGCCGCTGGTCACGCCGGCGCGCGCGGTCATGTCGGGCGGTCCGAGCGGCGGCTCGTCAGCCAGCGTCACATCCACATTGCCCTTCAGATTTTCGAGAATGCGCGTGATTGCCGCGCGCAAGGTCGCCGTCACGCCGGTGCCGTTGATGGCCGCGGCCTCGATCACCGGCGCGTTGCCCGGCTTCAGATACGACGACATCTCCTCGACCGAGGCGACGTTCGGGAGGTCGCGCTTGTTGTACTGGAAGATCAGCGCGATCTTCTCCGGATCGATGCGGTTGATGCGCAGGTTCGTCTTCAGGTTCTCGAGGCTGTCGAGATTCGAGTCGCGCATGGTGGCCTGCGAGTCGGCCACGAACACGACCCCGTCGGCGCCGCGCAGCACCAGCTTGCGCGTGGCGTCGTAGAAGACCTGCCCCGGCACGGTGTAGAGCTGCACGCGCACCTTCTGCCCGCCGATCGTGCCGAGCTCCATCGGCATGAAGTCGAAGAAGAGCGTGCGGTCCGTCTCCGTCGCCATCGAGATCATCTTCCCTTTGTTCTCGAGCTTCGGATTGCCGTAGATCTTCTCGAGATTCGTCGTCTTTCCGCAGAGGCCGGGCCCGTAATAGACGAGCTTCACCGTGACCTCGTTCGTGGCGCGGTTGATCAGGACCATGAGCGCGGCAGATGTTACTAGAATACGAATCGGATGCTCTCTCCGGGCGCACGCATCGGTCCCTACGAGGTCGTGTCACTGCTGGGCGAGGGCGGTATGGGACAGGTGTATCGCGGCCGCGATCCGCGCCTCGGCCGCGACGTGGCCATCAAAGTGCTCGCGAAAGAAGCGGCCGGCGATCTCGAAGCGCTCGGCCGCCTCGAGCGCGAGGCGCGCGCCATCGCCTCGCTGTCGCATCCGAATGTCGTCGCCGTTTACGACGTCGGGCGCGAAGACGGTGTCTTCTACCTCGTCACCGAACTGCTCGAAGGAAAGACGCTGCGCGATCAGATCCGCAACGCGGCAGTCGGGTGGCGGCGGGCGGTGGAGATCGGCGCCGAAGTGGCCGAGGGACTCGCCGCCGCGCACGCGAAAGCAATCGTGCATCGCGATCTGAAGCCGGAGAACATCTTCCTCACCGACGGAGGCCGCGTGAAGATTCTCGACTTCGGACTGGCGCAAACCGATCCGATGCTGCTGCAGCGTGACGAAGCGAACATCCCCACGACGAAGTGGTTCCAGACGCATCCCGGCACCGTCATCGGCACCCTCGGCTACATGGCGCCGGAGCAGTTGCGCGGCGAGGCGGTCGATCCGAGCGCCGACATCTTCTCCCTCGGCTGCATCCTCTTCGAGATGGTCACCGCACGGCGGCCGTTCCATCGCGACTCCGGCGCCGCCACCATCGCCGCGATTCTCAAAGACGATCTGCCGACCGCGGAGCTGAGCGGCACCGCGCCGCCCGAGTTCCAGCGCATCATCGAAGGGTGCGTCGAGAAGGTGCCGGGGATGCGCTTCCAGTCGGCGCGCGACCTCGCGCTGACGCTGCGCGCGATCGGCAGCAGCGGCATCAACGACTCGCTGCTCCGCGACATCACCCGGCGCCGCAAGCCGTCGAAGTCGATCGACTCGATCGCCGTGCTGCCGCTGGCGAATGCCACCAATGACCCGAGTGCGGAATACCTGACTGACGGCATTACGGAAGGCGTGATCAACCGCCTTTCGCAACTGCCGAAGCTGAAGGTCATGGCGCGCAGCACGGTGTTCCGCTACAAGAATCGCGACGTCGACGCGCAGTCGGTCGGGCGCGATCTGCGCGTGCGCGCGGTGCTGACCGGCGTGGTCAAGCAGGTCGGCGAGCGGCTGCAGATCAATGTGGAGCTCGTCGACTCGGTCGATGGCGCGCAACTCTGGGGCGAGTCGTACAGCCGCGCTCTCGGCGATCTGATGAAGCTGCCGGAGGAGATCTCCCGCGAGATCGCGGAGAAGCTGCGCATCAAGCTCACCGGCGCGGAAAAGAAGAAGCTTCGCCGCAAATCGACCGAGAACAGCGAGGCGTATCAGCACTATTTGCGCGGGCGCTATCAGTGGAACAAACGCACCGAGGAGAGCCTCAAGCGCGGGATCGCCCACTACCGCGAAGCCATCGAGGCCGATCCGTCGTTCGCCGGCGCGTATTCGGGACTAGCGGACAGTTTCATCACGCTGGCCACGAACATTCCGCTGCCGCCGCGCGAGGCGATGCCGAAGGCGAAGGCGGCGGCGATGCAGGCCATCCAGCTCGATGAAGGGCTGGCCGAGGCGTGGGCGTCTCTCGGCGCGGTGCGGTGGTGGTACGAATGGGATTGGGAAGGTGCGGAGGAAGCGTACCGCCGCGCCATCGAGCTCAATCCAAACTACGCCACCGCGCACGACGGCTACGCCATGCTCCTCTGCGCGCGCGGCCGGTTCGACGAGGCGGTCGAGCAACTGCAGCGCGCGTGCGACCTCGATCCGCTGTCGCTGATCAGCGCCGTGCACGCCGGCTGGCCGTTCTACTTTGCGCGCGACTACGAGAGCGCCATCCGCAAATTCCGTAAAGCCCTCGAGCTCGACGAGCACTTCATCCCGGCGCACGGCTGGCTCGGCATGGCCCTCGGCCAGCAGCACCGCTACGCAGAGGCCGTGGACGCATTCCGCCGAGCCTTGGAAGTGGACCGCATTCCCATCCTCCAGGCCATGCTCGCCCACACCCACGCCCTCGCCGGCGCCCGCGACCAGGCCCAGGAGCTCCTCGACTCACTCCGAGCCGAAAGCGCCACCCGCTACATCTCCCCCTACGACATCGCCCTCATCCACGCCGCCCTCGGCGACCACGACCAGGCCATCACCCAACTCCGTGCGGCGCTTGAGGACCGGTCAGCATGGATGGTCTTCCTCAATGTGGACCCGCGTCTGGATGGGCTGCGCGAGACGCCGGCGTTTCGGGAGATTGCGACGGCGTTGCATTGAGGGTGGTCTTCGCGCGACCGGCGACGAAGTCACTTTTCTAGTTCGGACACTGCATCTGGTTCCACTGATCGTTGGCCCAGTACAGGCATCGTTGTGACCCACCACCCGTGTTGCAGTTTTCCACGTCGTGCATCAGGTACGGCGCCCAGGTCGCGCCCCAACTCGCGGTGAAGCCATCGCAGTCTTGTATCTGCTCGCCTACAAGATTTGTGAAGGCGCTATCGGAGTACCAATGTTCACTTTGAACGCATGTCGGCGCGAACAGAGCTCCGGCAGACATTACGCTGACTAAAGCTGCAATTACGAAAACTCGTCGTGCCATTGTCTTCCCCCTTGCGCCGGTCGCGCGAGTCAGTCACTGGCCATGACGATATGAATATGTGGTGCAAATTCCGGCGGCGCAAGGTCGTTGACGCTGCATGCAGCCGCGCTCATCAGTGTCGTCTGTCGCGGCAAACCGGGGCGCCGCTCAAATTCATCGGTTGACTTTCAGAGTGCCGGCTCATTTCCCTGACGCTCGCAATTCAACTACTATCCGGCAGTGCAACCCAATGACAACACCATTCCGCCGGCTGAAGTACCCGGACCTGCTCCGGTTTCGTCCGTAAGGGAACTTGAATTTGTCGGCTTCCGCCGCAGGGCTGCCGCCCGGCTGATCGACCTCGTCGTCCATTTCCTGATCGGTATGGCGTCGGGCGTCGCGATCGCGATCCTCGCGTACGTAGTCCAGGGATTTACCGGCCGCTCCGCTCAAATCGCAATCGATCGCCTCGGGACTGGCGGATTCGAGGGCTTTATCCTGGGGATGCTGGGTGGGTTCTTCTACGACACGATCATGGAAGGGCTCCACGGAAGCACGGTGGGCAAACTCATTGTGGGCATCGCGGTCCTGCAGGAGACGGCACGGCCGTGCACTCTGAGCGCCGCAGCCAAACGGTCACTCTTGTTCTTCTACGATTCTTTATTTTTCGGCCTCGTCGCCGAGCATTCAATGAAGCAGACTCCGAGGCAGCAGAGGTATGGCGATCACTGGGCCGACACGGTCGTGGTCCGTCGCAAGTCTGCCCCTCAGTCCAGTGTTCGTTCGTTCGGCCGGTTCGTACTGGTCCTCATCGTTGCCGGCGTTGTGGACGGCGCAACGCTTGGCGCTGACGCATTACTGTCGTTCGTGGGTTGATGGAGTCAGAGATCGACCGCATTTATCGGCAAACCTGGCCGGCATTATGGCCGAGGTTCAATGCGCAGATCCGACCACGGATACTGCGCGCGCTGCAGACCGATTGGCTGATAGAGATCTACGTGCGCGTAACCTCCATTGTGATCTTCACTTTCACGATTACGGGATTGGCCGCGCTCGTGGCTTGCTACTACTACGGTTTGCGCAATCGACGACACTACACCGCGCTGACTGAAGCGGGCCTTGGCCGCTCGTAGCATCCTCGCGGGAGTCGCCGCGTTCGCTGCACTAATGTTCGCCGTTCACATCAACGCCGGCGGCCTGGGGCGATGACGGCAGGGCCTGAGACCAAATGGCGACGTGGCCGGGACTGACCTTTCTCGAGGTGTTGCTCGCGTTCGCGGGCGGATTTTTGCTTTCGAGAGGCGAAGCGCACGGCGTTCGCTCGGTTCGGCTGGCACTGGCGGTCATTGTCGCGATCGCGATTTACGAGCGTCAGGATTTCTGGCGGCGGCGGTGCTTTTTTTGTGGGCGCCAGTGAGGACGCGTGCGAAGGTCGCGCTCCCGGTATTGGCCGGTGCGATCATGGTCGGGCATCTGACTTATGGTGGCGGCGATCTCACGTTGATGCCGGCCGCCATTGAGCACGCCGGCTTCTTCGGTCGGGCCGCCGCTCTTGCCAGCACCGCGGCGGCAATCGGCCATCTTGCGAGAAGAGTGGTTCTAGGGCGCTGAACGGTTCCAGATGCGCCCAATGACATGGAAAAGAATCACGAGCGGAAATCCGGCGATGAGTCCCCATAGAAGCGGGAGCTCGCCGGGATGGATGTAGAAGCCTTGCAGTCTCGCGTCGCCGTCTGGAACGTAGGCGGCGAGGCCTACTGTGGCGAGAGTCAGCGGCGCGGCGAGGACGAGGAGTGCGTGGATCCAGCGTAGGCGGCGCCTATCGCCGAGGCGGTCGAGGGCTACGATGATGGCCACGGCGGCGGCGGTTGCGAGGGCGAGGTAGGACCAGCGGGCGATTTCGCGCCAGAACGTTGTCGAGATTCGCGTAATCGGGAAACCGGCGGCGCGGAGTTGCGCGGCCAGTGATTGTGCGCGGACGACGCCGGCAATCATAGAGATGGTCGCGGCGCTCAGTGCGGATGCGGAGACGAGAATTACGTTGCGTCGCGCGTGCATTGAGGCAGCCTCGCTACGTTTCCTCTAAACCCCCAGACGGCCAGCGCTGTGCCTACGAGCGCGGTTAGGGCGAGCGATTGGAGGAGGAAGGAGACGACGGCTTCGGAGGTCGCGCCGCCTGTTGTGCCGGCACCTGCGATGGGCGTGAGGCGGCTGGCGCCGGTCAGGGCTCCCAATAGCGAGCCGAACCAGTTGGCGTATGCGGCGTAGACCCACGACCACATCATCACGGCGGAGGCGCGCTTGCCGAGGACGAACGATTGGGCGAGGGCGCCGAGTGCAATGAGGACGAGGCCGCCTGTAATGCCGACCGTGTGCGCGGCGAGGCCCAGCCGCGGGCTTCTGAAGAGCGGCATGCCGAAGCCGGTGGATAGCGCGAGGAAGATGAGCGCGAATCCCAACTGGATCTGGAGACGGTTCATGATTGCCTCTCGTGATCGATTTTCGGCTGACCGGCGATATTGTCGCAGACGGTTCCACGCCGCTGAGAGTCGCGTGCGACTTTTGCTACCCTTTAGCGGTCACGCATGTCCCGAAAAGAGCTTTTGACCCGCGTTTACACCGAGCAGATCGTAGGAGTGGTTCGTGAGGAGAGTGCCGAGGCGGCTGCTTCGGTGGCCGAGGCGTACGCGCGCAACGGCATCGGCATCGTCGAGATCACGCTCACCACGCCCGAGGCGATCGACCTGATCGCAGACCTGGCCCGGCGCTTTCCCGGCGAGCAGATCACGCTCGCAGCAGGGAGCGTCCGGAGCACGAACGACGCGGCGCTGGCCCGCCGCGCCGGCGCACAGATCATCGTGTCGCCGCACACCGACGCGCGCATCATCGAGTACGCCGTCGAGAACGATCTGCTCTCCATCGCTGGCGCGGCCACGCCTACCGAAATCGTCCGCGCCTGGGAGATCGGCTGCGACCTGGTGAAGGTCTACCCGGCCCACCACCTCGGCGGGCCGGACTTCATCCGCACCATCCGCGGCCCCATCCGCGACGTGCCGCTCATCGCCGGCGGCCCGGTGCCGCTCGACCTGATCGACGCCTACCTCGACGCAGGCTGCATCGCGGTCAACCTCGGCGGCTCGCTGGCGGTGCCGGATCTCGTCCGGAGCGAGCAGTGGGACGAGATCGCGCGTCGCTGCGTGCTGGCCACGTCGATCGTGCAATCACGCCGCACCATCGAGCAGCTCGACGGACCTTACGTGCACTGATGCCCCTTTTTCTGACTCTACTCCTCGTAGCAGGACTGCCCTCGACCAGCCGCGTCTCCTGGATGCGCCCCGAGTCGTTTCACCTCGCCATCGGCATGCAGCGCTACGACGCGCTCAAGGCGCTGGCGGCGTGGAACCCGAAAGGCGGCGCCACCAACGACCAGATCGTCGTCGACTACGAAGGCGACAAGGCGCTGACGCTGGAATTCCGGAAGGATCGATTGCAGTCCATCCGCTTCGAGCTCTTTCCCTACCTTCCGGAAACACGGAAAGTATTCGAGGAGGAGAAGACGTATCTCCGGCAGGCGCTCGGACCTCCGCGCAAGGCCACCTCGTCGATCCTGATCTACGACGCGGTACTGCCGAACGTGATGGTGGTGGTGTCGGACAGCGCGACGTCGGCGCAGGGGAAAAAGGGGCTGGGCGTGCTCGCGGTTCGCTACTACGATCCGCGGTAGTGCGACTGCAGCGCATCGAGACGACCAGCGCCGGCCGCGGTCTGGCAGCGGCGCTGGTCGTGATGATCCTCGGCACGGCGGCGATCGGGCTGGCGATCGAGCTCGAGCCGCCGGGACACCGCACGCCGTTCTACCTTTTCGGCGGCGCGTTCATCGCCATCGGCCTGCTGCTGCTCTACGGCGCGATCCATCGCAAGCTCTCAGCGAAGACGCCGCCGACGATCGTCGAAGCGCCCGACGACACGCTGCGCCGCGGCGCATCGGTGGAGCTGTTGATCCGGCAGCCGGGGCCGGTGCGGCTGGCGTCGCTGCGCGCGAACCTCGTCGGTGAAGAACGCTGGATCACCCGGCCGCGGCATGGGCGCGACCGCCACGTGAACTGGCAGAGCAAACACCTCGGCACGTTCAACTTTCTCGAGTACGGAGAAGCTGCGATCGACACGAAGCCGCTCGAAGTCTTCGCCACGCTGGAGGTGCCGCGCGAGATCGCGCCGTCGCATCCGCCGCGCGGCGACGACCGCCGCACCATCGCCTGGAAGATCGAGGTGTGGGGCGTCGTTCGCGGCCGCGCCGATTTTCTACACGCCTTCGACGTGACCGTCGTCTGACCGGCTCACTTGCCGCCGGTCAGGAGAGCGCGCGTCTCGCGCGGCGGTGCGGTGTAGCGGCGCGTCTTCCCTTCGTAGACGAACACGCCTTCGCCGAGGGTGCCGACGTAGTAGCGATCCGGGATGAAGGGATCGGGCACGATCGACGTCACCTCGGTGTTGCCGGTCGGCAGCGTCAGCTCGGTCCACTCCGACTGCGCCGGCTCGCCGACGAGGATCTCGCGCTGCTGGCGCGACGTGAGGAACAGCATCTGCCCGCTGGCGCGGCTACCGCCGTAGACCGACGCGAGCTGCGCATCCGGCGCCTCGGCCGGCGTCCAGCCGCGCACGGCGTCGATCGTTCCCGCCTTCACGCCCTGTGATCCGGCCACGAACACCAGCTCCGCGCCGTTCACGTTGCGCACGGCGATGGTGCGGCCTTTCGCGGGCGCGCCTTCGATGGCGTTCCACTTGTCGCCGTCGAACACCTCGAGCCCGGCATTCGTCAGCGCGTAGAGCGCCTTCCGTCCGTCGAGCGCACCGATGGCGATGTCGGAGGCGCGCTTCGCGGCACCGGCCAGGCGATACCAGCTCTTGCCGCCGTCGCGCGTGGTGAAGACGCCTTCGACCGTCGCGGCGAACGAGCGCGAGCGATTGAAGCGGAGGATCTTGTCGACGCGAATGGGGAAGCCCGCCGGCTCCGCCTGCGTCCACTCCTTCGCGTCATTGCTCCAGAAGAAACCCTTCTCCGTTCCGGCGAGGAACTTCACCTCGGCATCGGCCTCGGAGGCGATCGTCAGCGACAGCACTTCCGGGAGCGCGGTGCGGCTGGCCTTCTCCCACGTCTTGCCGGCGTCGTCGGAGCGATAGATGCCGGAGGCGGCGCCGCCGAACACCACCGCGGCGTAGACGCGGTCCTTCGCGAACGGATCGGGCGCGATGGTCGCGATGCGCAGATTGTGCAGGCCGTACGAGGCGCGCTCGAAACTCTTGCCTCGATCGTTGGAGACGTAGACCCCGTCGCCTTCGACGGCGAGGATGATCCGCTTCGGCCGCTGCGGATGCAGCACGATCGAGTTCACCACCAGACCTTCATCGGAGACCGCGTACCACGACTTCCCTTCGTCGTCCGAGCGGTAGAGTCCCGCGACCGAGCCGGCGTAGACGGTCTTGTTGTCGCACGGATCCATCTCCACATCGTGGATGCGGCGGTTGTCGAACCCGTCGCGGTAGCGGGTCCAGAGATCGCCGCCGTTCTTCGAGTTGTAGACCCAGCCGCACGTGGCCACCCAGACGTTGTCGGGCTGCACGGGATCGATGGTGATCGAGAACATGTCGGTGTCGAGCACCATCCCTTCGGCGATGTGCTTCCAGTTCTTTCCGCCGTCATCGGTGCGCCAGCCCTGGCGCCAGGTGCCGACGTAGATGCGGTCGCGCGAGCGCGGATCGATGGCCAGCGACTCGACATTCTCCTGATCGGAGATCTTGCTCCACGTCGCGCCGCCGTCGTGGCTCGAGTAGACGCCGGTGAGACCGCCGACGACGACGAAGCTCGCGTCGTTCGGATCGATGGCGATGGCGCGCGGCGAAAAGTCCTCGAGACCTGCGTCGCGGCGCGCCCAGGTGCGGCCGCCGTCGCTCGAGACGGCGACGACGCCGCCGCCCCAGAGGCCCCAGCAGGCGGCCCAGAGGTGGCCTTCGCGATCGAGCACGAGATTGTCGACGACGTAACCGGGGAACGGGATGCCGTTGCGCGGGCTGGTCCAGTTCTTCGCGCCGTCGCGGGAGACGTAAACCTCACCGGCGCTCGTGCCGAGGTAGAGCGTGTCGGGTGCGCTTGGATCGGCGATCAGCGCGCGGACGTCTGCGCCGAAGAGACCGGCCCGCCGCCACTGCGCTGCAAGAGGTGTCGTGATCGTGAGAATCGCAAGGAGAATGAGGAGTTTACGCATACCCGCCCGGTGACCGTTAGTTGTACCACAGCCCGCCTAAGCAAACGGGCGGCCATCGGGTCGGGCGACCAGCTCCGCGGCGACGATCACGAACCAGATGCCCAGCGCGAGCATGGCCACGCCGAAGCCGTGCACGTTGAGCCGGAGCAGGCCGGATGCCACTACGATCGTCAGCACGATTCCGCACACGAGGCCGTAGATGGCGATGCCGCGGCCGAAGATGCGGCGGCGGAGCATCGTCGTCGACCAGACGATGATGGCAACGGCGGCGGCGACGACGAAAACGCGCGAGAAGGCCTGATTGAGAATGCCGGTGTACTTGAAGGCGACGCGCCAGGTGTCGCGGAGTTGCGGCTCGGCACCCTGCATCGCGTGCGCGACGCGCGTGGCCACGTAGCCGCTCATCACCAGGGCGATGAATCCGGCCGCTTCGGCGAAGCCGTAGACGACCAGCGCGCAGACCTCGCTGAGCTTGCGCGAGATCGCCAGCGCGCCGAGGAACATCAGCGGGATGGCGAATGCGGCGACGGTGTGCGCGATCGTGGCGATCAGTTGCGCGCGCTCCGACTGCACCACCTCCGGGCCGGTCGGGTGCAGCAGCATCGTGACGAGCATGGCGGCGTTGCCGGCCAGCAGTGCGAATCCACCGTTGCGTTCGTTCATGCCGCACAATCTACCGAGCCTCGCGAACGAGAAACGGGACAGAACGGCCGCGCATGTTCAGAAAGCGTCAGAAATCCGATCCGCGCGTCGAGCGCACGCGCGACGCCCTCGGCGACGCGCTGCTCGGCCTGATGTCGGAGCGCCCGTTCGAGGCCATCACCGTGCAGGACGTGCTCGACCGCGCCGGCGTCGGCCGCTCCACGTTCTACGCGCACTATCGCGACAAGGAAGACCTGCTCATCAGCGACGTCGATGCCTTCTGGTCGCTGATCTCCTCGAAAGTGCTGCGCACGCGCGAAGCGTCGTCACGCGTCGCGCCGGTGCGCGAGCTGTTCGAGCACGTCGCCGGCGCGGCCGAGGTCCTGCGCGCGTTCGAGACCTCCGGCCGCACCCACGACGTGTACGACCTCGGGCGATTGCATTTCGCGCGCGCCATCGAGCAGCGCCTCGGTATGCTCGACCGCGCCCGGCATCTCGATGCCTCGCGGCGCACCGCGCTCGCGCATGCATTCGCCGGCGCGCTGCTGTCGACGCTGACCTGGTGGCTCGGGCAAAGCGAGCGCCTCGCGCCGCAGCAGATGGACGAGCTCTATCACGCAATGGTCTGGACCGGCGTCGGAACGCGTTAGTATCGTGCGCCACTGATGACTGCCACGCTCCGCACCTGCGTCTTCCCGTGTGCCGGCTTCGGTACGCGTTTCTTTCCGGCGACGAAAGTCATTCCGAAGGAGATGCTGCCGCTGGTCGACAAGCCGATCCTGCAATACGGCATCGAGGAGGCGCGCGACTCCGGATTTCAGAAACTGATCATCGTCACTTCGAAGGGGAAAGAGAGCATCCTCGATCACTTCGACCGCACCTCGGAGCTGGAGCGATCGCTGCGCGAGCGCAACAAGCACGACCTGCTCGCCGAAGTCGACGTGGTGAGTCGCATGGTCGACCTCATCTCCGTCCGCCAGAAGGAAGCGCTCGGCCTCGGACACGCGGTGCTGACCGCGCGCGATGCCGTCGGCGACCAGCCGTTCGCCGTCGTGCTGCCGGACGACGTCATCCTCGCCGAGGAGCCTTGCCTGCTGCAGATGCGCCGCGTGTTCGAGGAAACGGGGCGGCCGGTGGTGGCGCTGATGGAAGTGACGCAGGAAGAGACCTCGCGCTACGGCATCGCCGCGGGTGAGATCGTGAGCGGCCGCCGCTTCCGGATCACCGACATGATCGAGAAGCCGAAGAGCAATCCGCCGTCGCGCTACGCGATCATCGGGCGCTACATCCTGCCGCCGGAGATCTTCCCGCTGCTCGACAAGACGGAGCGCGGCGCGGGCGGCGAGATCCAGCTCACCGACGCGCTGCGGCAGCTCGTGCAGGAAGGCGACTTTTACGGCTACGTCTTCGAAGGGCGGCGCTACGACGCCGGCGAGAAGCTCGGCTACCTGAAGGCGACGGTCGACTACGCGCTGCGGCATCCGCAGCTCGCGCGCGAGTTCCGCACGTACATCGAGGAGATCGCGGCGCCGCCGGCGCCGGTGGCGGACGAGGCGGACGAGAAGGTCGCCGCCTCGTGAACCGGGTCGAGATCCTCGACCTCGCCGACGACGCGCGCGAGCTGGTGCGCCAGTGCGAGGTGAGCGGATCGCAGACGCTGTTCGAGCGCAACGGCCGCCCGGTGGCGGTGCTGGTGTCGTACGACGAGTACCTGGCGCTGCGCGAGACGATCGAGATCGCCAACGACGCGCTGCTCTTCGCGCGGCTGGCCGAGGCCGATCAGCAGGCGGAAGAAGGGCAGCTCGAGGAAGTAGACGGCTTGCCGCGTTTGCGTCTCGTGCAAAACGTGAAATTGGACGAGAGCGTCCGCGCGGCCTTTGCGCGCATCGACGACGACCCGATCGCCGGCGCGCCGCTGTTCGAGCCGCTCAAAGGGCTCTGGAGCTATCGCGACGGCACGCTGCGCGTGATTTACCGCATTGTGGCCGAGGCGCGTTTCGTGGTGATTCTCGCGTTGGATAAACTCCGCGCGTGAAATTCATCCTCGCGTCGTCGTCGCCGCGCAGGCGCGAGCTGCTGGCGATGATCGGCCTCGACTTCGACGTCATCCCGAGCCACGTTCCGGAAATCCATCAGTCCGGAGAAGCGCCCGAGGAGTATGTGGCGCGGCTCTCGCGCGACAAGGCGCAGGCCATCGCCGCCGAGCATCCCGATCGCTGGGTGATCGCCGCCGACACGACCGTGCTCCTCGGCGACGCATTGCTCGAGAAACCGGCCGACGCCGCCGATGCCATGCGCATGCTCGCGGCCATCGAAGGAAAAACGCACACGGTCTACAGCGGCGTCACGCTGCAGAATCTCTCGCAGCGCTGGAGCGACACGCGCGTGGCGGAATCGGAAGTACGCGTGTTGCCGCTCTCGCGCGGCGACATCGAGTGGTACGTTGCCACCGGTGAGCCGCTCGACAAAGCGGGCGCGTACGCGGTGCAGGGCATCGGCTCGATGTTCATCGAGTCGGTGCACGGCAGTTACACGAACGTCGTCGGACTGCCGCTTGCTACCCTGTTTCAGATGTTGCGAAGAGCGGGCGTCGACCCGCTCACCCGGAGTCAATCATGAGCTCTGCAGCAAAAGTCGGCGCGGTGATGTTGCTGGCCCTGGCCATCCTCGGATTTTTCGTCCTGCGCATCGAGGACATCAGTCTGAGCCGCTCGAAGAACATGCGCGAGATCACGGTCATGTTCGACGACGTCGCCGGCCTGGACGACGAGTCGGCCGTGCGCATCGCCGGCGTCCGCAAAGGGCACGTCACCGACATCAAGGTCATGCCCGACGGCCGCGCCAAGGTGACGATGCAGGTCGACGACGACGTGCCGCTGCACGAGAACGCGTCGGCGCGCGTCGCCAACCTCGGCCTCCTCGGCGAGAAGTACATCGAGATCGACCCCGGCACCGGCAACTCGCCGGTGGTCTCGCGCGAGCCGGTCGTGCTGCAGGGCACGCAGCCGGCGTCGTTCGATCAGGTGACCGATCAGGTCTCGGCCATCGCCGAGGATGTGAAGGCGATCACGGCGTCGCTGCGCAGCGTCATGGCCGGACCACAGGGGCAGCAGCGCCTGATCGACATCGTCGAGAACGTCCGCGGGATCACGGCGGACGTGCGCGCGCTGATCATCGCCAACCGCTCGAACGTCGACGCGACCCTGGCGAACGCGCGCGAGATCACCGCGCAACTGCGCGTCGAGATTCCGCGCCTGGCGAACTCGATCGACCGCGTGGCCAATCAACTCGGCGGCACGGTCGGCGAGAACCGCGAGGACGTGCGCGCGGTCGTGTCGAATCTCAAGAGCCTCTCGGCCGACCTGCGCGTCACCGCCGACAACCTCAACGACATCACCGGCAAGGTGCGCAGCGGCGAAGGGACGGTCGGGAAGCTGTTCTACAGCGACGAGGCGCACGACCGCCTCACCAGCGCGCTCTCGTCGGTGGAGAGCGGCGTGAAGTCGCTGCAGGAAACGCTCGGCCGCGCGAACCGCATCCAGATGGACGTCGGCATCCGCGCCGACTATCTGGCCGGACTCGGCAAGCCGGAGGAAGTGGCCGGCGTGCAGCCGAATTTCGGCGGCAACTCGCGCAGCGCGGTGAGCCTGCGGCTGATCCCGAATCCGGAGCGCAACCGCTTCTACAACGTCGAGCTCTCCGACGATCCGCGCGGCCGGCGCCGCGACAAGTTCAACGTGGAGACGCGCACGAACGCGACCACGGGCGAGGCGGAGACGGTGGTCACGCAGACGACGAAGTTCGATCGCGACTTCCTGATCTCGGCGCAGGCCGGCTGGGTGCTCGACCCGAAGCTGGCGGTGCGCATCGGCCTGTTCGACTCGACCGGCGGAGTCGGCGCCGACTATCAGTACAACGACCGCCTGCGCTTGATCGGCGAAGCCTTCGACTTCGGGCAGCGCCGCGACAACAATCCACACTTACGTCTTTATGGCGAATATACGATCCGCCAGGAAAAAGAGCGCACGCCGCGCCTCTTCGTCACCACCGGCGTCGACAACGCCCTCAACGACACCGCGTTCATCTTCGGCGGCGGCGTGCGCTGGCGCGACGAGGATTTGAAGTATTTGTTGGGGAGCATTCCGCTTGGGAAGTGAGGACGGGGCGGTTCCTCGGTCATGACCCGCGTCATCCTCCTCTTCGGCGGGCGCTCCGCCGAGCATGAAGTCTCGCTGCTCTCGGCGCGGTCGGTGGCAGGTGCGGTGGCGAAGGAGCGGATCGAGTTCGTGCCGGTTTGTCTGGCGCGGGACGGGCGGTTCGTGCGGCCGGAGCGGAGCGCGCGGATTCTTGCGGGCGATGAGTCGAGCGCGCGCGGCGACGCCGACTTCTTTTTCGAAGTGTGGGCGCGCGAGACGGAGTTCGATCTCGTGCTGCCGCTGATCCACGGCACCGGCGGCGAGGATGGCGCGCTGCAGGGCTACCTCGAGACCCTCGGCGTTCCGTACGCCGGCAGCAGCGTCGCCGCATCCGCGGTCGGCATGGACAAGGTGCACATGAAGCAGGCCTTCGCCGCGGCGAAGCTGCCGATGGTCGAGTACGTGCCGCTTCACGAGCGCGAATGGAAGCACGAGCGCGAGCGCGTCACGCGCGCCGTCGCCAACGCGCTGCGCCTGCCCTACTTCGTCAAGCCGGCCAACAGCGGCTCGTCGGTCGGCGTGACGAAGGTGAAGAACGACATGGCTCTCGGCGCGGCGATCGAGCACGCCTTGCGCTTCGACGAGAAGGTGCTGATCGAGCGCGGCGTCGATGCGCGCGAGCTCGAGGTGTCGGTCCTCGGCAACGATCAGCCGGAAGCATCCGTGCCGGGCGAGATCGTGGCCGGCCGCGAGTTCTACGACTACGCCGACAAATACATCGACGACAAATCGTCGCTGGTCATCCCGGCCAAACTGCCGAAGGACAAAGCGGACGAGCTGCGGCGGATGGCCATCGCCGCGTTCAAGGCGGTCGGCGCGTCGGGCTTCGCGCGCGTCGACTTTTTCGTCGAGCGCGGCACGAACCGGCTCTACGTGAACGAGATCAACACCATCCCCGGCTTCACCAACATCTCGATGTATCCGAAGCTGTGGGAAGCGACGGAGCTCAAGTACGCGCGCCTCATCGAACGGCTGATCGCCCTCGGCATCGAGCGCTCGAGCGCGCGCGCGGCGCGGCTGGTCTCGACGATGGAATGGCTCGAGGAATCGGGAGTGCTGCCATCTGGCCAATCCGGCTGACGCTGGCGCGGCTGCGGCCGTTCAACGCCGCCACGATCACGCGCACGCTGATCGTGCTGCTGCTCGTCGCCGCGTTTCTGTACGGTGACTACGCGCTCTTCGCGCGGCTCTTCGGCGCGACGCAGCAGGTCGAGATCGAGACGCCGTTCTTCGCCCTCGGCCTGCTGCGCAATCTCCTCGGCATGGTGTTCCTCGTGGCCACGGTGGTGCTCTTCTCCTCGGCCATGACCGCGGCCATCGGCGCGTTTTTCACCGACCTCGATCTCGACCTCTATCACGGCGCGCCGCGCTCGAAACTGCGCATCGCGCTGACGCGCTGGCTCAAGACGCTGGCGCAGAGCGCCGCGGTGGTGTTCCTCTTTCTCGTGCCGCTCTTCATCGCGTTCTCGCGCGCGTATCGGAAGCCGCTCTCGTTTCATCCGATGGTGCTGGCGAATCTCGCGCTGCTGCTGACCATTCCGGTGTCGCTCGCCTCGACCATCATCCTGCTGCTGGTGCGCTGGTTTCCGGTGCGGCGCGTCCATCAGATCGTCGCCTCGCTGGCGGTGCTGGTGCTGACGGTGGCGGTGATCGCGTTCCGCGTGTCGCGGCCGGAGCGCTTCTTCACCGGCATCTCCACGGCCGACGCGGCGCGCGTGCTGCGCACGATCGAGCTGCCGTCGATGAGCCTCTATCCGAGCACCGCGCTCGCCGAGCTGATGACGGCCAACGATCCGTTTCCGCTCGCGCCGCGCATCGCCGTCGTCGCCGCGATCGCCTTCGCGATGTTCGTGATCGTCGCCCGCGCGTCGTACTTTGCGGCGTTCGTTCGCGCGCGCGAGAGCATGGCGCCGGTGGCCATCGGCGCGACGTGGGCCACGCGGCTGCTCGACCGGCTCGTGTCGCGCGCGCGGCCGCCGCTGCGCGCGATGGTCGGGAAGGAAGTGCGCACGATCGGCCGCGACGTGGCGCAGTGGTCGCAGCTCTTCCTGATGATCGCGCTGCTGTTCATCTACCTCTACAACATCCGCATGCTGCCGCTCGGCGGCGACGCGCGGGCGACGCTGGTCGCCTACGCGAATCTCGGCATGACCGGCTTCGTCATCGCCGCGATCTGTCTTCGCTTCGCCTATCCGTCGGTGTCGGCGGAAGGAAAAGCGTTCTGGATCCTGCAGACCGCGCCGGTGTCGCTCCGGCAGTTTCTGATCGTGAAGGTGCTGGTCTACGCGACGCCCCTGACGCTGCTCGCGGTGCTGCTCACGGCACTGGCGAATTTCATCCTGCGCGCGAACGGGATCGTCTGGGCCTTCACGCTCCTCGGCTCGGCGATGCTGGCCGTCACGCTGGTGACGCTCGGCGTCGCACTCGGCGCGCTCGCGCCGAACTTCAACGCCGAGAATCCGCTGCAGGTCGGCCTCTCGCTCGGCGGATTTGCCTACATGGCCGTGTCGATGGCGTACGTCGGCGCGGTGATGACGCTGATGGCGCGGCCGATCATGCACTATCTCTTCCGCTACGTGCTGCGGCTGGAGGAAGAGCAGTCGCGCATCGCATCGGTGCTTCCGGCCGTGATTGCGCTCACACTTTCCGCCGCGCTGGTAGTGTTCCCTATGCTCGCCGCCGAACGCCGGCTCACTCGCGCCGGCGAAAGTGATTAGAATCACCCGGTTCCGAACATTCGCGACCGCAAGGAGAAAACATGAGCACGATTCCTCCGCCCACCGTGCCGCCCGCGACACCTCCGCCTCCGGGAGGAGGCTCGTACACGCCGCCACCGCCGCCGCCTCCGGGCGGAGGAATGGGCGCCGGCGGCAGCTCCGACCGCACGCTCTGGCTCGTGCTGTCCTACCTCGGCATCCTCTCGCTGATCCCGTTCCTGGCGAAGAAGGACGATGCGGAAGTGCAGTGGCACGCCAAGAACGGCGTGGCGCTGTTCGGCGCCGAAGTCGTCGTCTGGATCGTCTTCCTGATCCTCGGCTTCGCGCTGCGCGGCATGCTCGGCTGCGGCATCGGCGTGATCCAGTGCGTGATCTGGCTCGTCTTCCTGGTCATCAGCATCCTCTGCATCATGAAAGCGATCGGTGGACAGCGTTACCGCATCCCGGTGATCACCGACTTCGCGGAGAAGATGTAGATGAGCACACTGCCTCCTCCGCCGCCCGTCACGCCGCCGCCCATCCCGCCGCCGGCCACCGGCGGCGGTGACCTCGTCTATCCGACCACGCCGCCGAAGGATCCGATCCTGATCCTCGTGCTCAACCTGCTCGTGCTCGGAGGCCTCGGCTACATCATCATGGGCCAGAAGATGAAGGGCATCGTCGCCATCGTCGCCTGGGTCATCCTCCTCTTCGTCACCTGCGGCGCCGGCTCCGGGCTGGTCGCCATCGTGGCCGCCATCGACGGCTACATGCAGGCGCAGCAACTCCAGGCCGGCCACCCGGTCGCGCAGTGGACGTTCTTTCAGGATCATCGGTAGAGAGGCGTCAGGTATGAGGTGAAAGGGATGAGGGATGAGTTGCGGCTCATTCCTCATCCTCATGCCTCGCACCGCGCTCAGTACGGCCAGACGGACGTATTGCGCACAATCGAATGTCCGGTGATCACGACCACGCTCGTCCAGGCATGAGGTGAAAGGCATGAGGTATGAGTGCGGCTCATCCCTCATCCCTCATCCCTCATCCCTCATGCCTCAGTACGGCCATACGGACGTATTGCGCACAATCCAATATCCCGTGATCACGACCACGCTCGTCCAGCCGAACCACGGCGTGTAGACGAAGCGCGGCCGCGTGCCGCGCACGAGCGACGGCGCGGCGCAGAGCGCGACGGCGGTGAAGAGGAAGAGGATGGGGTTGAAGCGCCACGCAGCGGCGATGTCGCCGTGCAGGAGCGCATGCAGCGCGCGCGTGGTTCCGCAGCCGGGGCAGTCGAGTCCCGTCAGCGAATGGAAGACGCACTGCGGCATCCACGGCGACTGCGCCGGCGCGAAGGTGTAGAGCACCCACGCGCCGGCGGCGAGCGCCGCGCCGCTAATGAGCGCTTGCGTTGCGGACAGCCGCGAGGAAAGCCGCGCCATTGATCAGGAATATGAGGACGATGGCGACCAGGCCGACGCCGAGACCGATCCAGGCGAAGAGCTTGGCCTTGCTGGAGGCGTCGCGCGCGCCGGCGATGTCACCAGCCGCGAGCTTCGTGTTCACCTGCGCCGAAAAGATGATGGCCACCACGCCGAGCGGCAGACAGCAGCAGAGCGTGACCAGGATCGACTGCAGGAGATAGTTCGGAATGACCGCCCCCGGCGCCGCGGCCGCGCCGGGCATGCCGGTCTGATACGACCCCTGCGGCGGCGGTGGCGGCGGCATGTAGGTGGCCTGCGCCGCCGTCAGCGGACGGCCGCAATTCGCGCAGATGGTGGCCGTGTCGAGATTCGAAGTACCGCAATGCGGACAATTCACGTCGTTCTTTCTCCTCTGACTTCAGTGCTGCTGCACGCCCGCGGGATATTGCACGAACGATCCGTTCGAGAAGACGATGTCGCAGTCGAATTTTTCCGTGGCCGTACCGCTCGTGTATTCCTGCAGCGACTCGTGCTCGAACGCGCCGTCCTTGCCGCCGCTGGCGATCGCATAGCTCTGGCAGCGCCCGTCGCGCGGCCAGCAGTCGTAGCGGTAGAGATGCGACCAGCCGTCGAGGCGCGGCACCTCGCGCATGTACGTCGGCGTCAGCGCGGACGCGAGCTCGTCGAGCGACGACGCATGCGGATACTCGTTCTTGTCCGTCGCGTACGCCTCGGTGGCGGTGGCAATCGAGCGCATGTCGGCCATGGTGCGCTTCTGACGCGAGCGCTGCATCGCGGTCAGGAAGTTCGGGATCGCGATCGCGGCCAGGATGCCGCCGATGACGATCAGCACCAGGCAGCCGACGCCGAGCGCGATGGCGATCAGCGCGAACTTCGAGGCGCGGTTCGCAGGCGCCACCTGAACCGGCGGTGCGTTCGCAACCGACGGCATGTTCTCGACCGGCGGAATGCCGGCGGCGATGCCGGGTTGCCGTCCGCACGACGGACAGGAAGAGCTGACGTCAGCGACAGGCGATCCGCAATGCGCACAGAACGGCATCCTCACTCCATCGTCGAGGGATGCCGCATTGTACGCGACGTGGGATGGTCACCACATCATGCCGAGCTGCAGCCGAGCCGCCTCGGACATCATGCTGCGGTCCCACACCGGGTCGAACACCACCTCGACCTCGGCCGCCTTCACGCCCGGCAGCGACTCGATCTTCGAGCGCACGTCCGTCGCCAGCACCGGTCCCATGCCGCACCCGGGCGCGGTCAGCGTCATCTTGATCTTCACGTTCTTGCCGCCCTCGGGATCGTCCTGCAGCTCGCAGAGATAGACCAGTCCGAGGTCGACGATGTTGACCGGAATCTCCGGGTCGTAGCAGGTCTTGAGCTGGTCCCACACCATCTCTTCCAGCTTCTCCGGCGTCAGCTCTTCCGGCCTGACGTCGGCGACCTCGCTCGATTCCTTACCGATGGCCTCGACCTCCTTACCGGAGATGCGCACCATCAGGCCGCGGTCGGTGATCAGCGTGAATGCGCCGCCGAGGGCCTGCGTGATCGTGGCTTGAGCACCCTTCGGCACGAGCACGCGCTCGCCGCTGGGGATCATGATCGCTTCCGCGTTGCGACTGAATGTGACTTCTTCTCTCATCCGTGACTCACTCCGTCGTCACCTTCTCGTCTCTGCCCTCGAGCGCGGTACGTAGCGTATGCCAGGCCAACGTCGCGCATTTGACGCGCGCCGGGAACTCGCTCACGCCCGAAAACGCCGCCAGACGCCCGAGATCAGCCTCGCTGAGGCTGCTGCCTTCACCGGTGACGAGACGGTGAAATGTCTCGAAGAGCTGCTCGGCCTCTTCCTTCGACTTCCCTTTCACCGTCGAGCTCATCACCGACGCCGACGCTTTCGAGATCGCGCAGCCGCTGCCGGTGAAGCTCACCTCGGCGATGTTCTGGTCGTCGAAGCGGACGAACACGGTGTAGTGATCGCCGCAGAGCGGGTTGTAGCCCTCGACCTTGCGGTCGGCCTCCGGCAACTCGTGAAAGTTCCGCGGGTTCTTGTTGTGATCGAGGATGACCTGCTGATAGAGCTCTCTCAAGTCGCTCAACGGAACACCTCGATGACTTTGTGCAGCGCGGACACGAGCGCGTCCGCTTCGCCGGTGGTGTTGTAGAGACCGAACGAGGCGCGGCCGGTGGCCGGCACGTTGAAACGCATCATCAGCGGCTGCGCGCAGTGATGTCCGGTGCGTACGGCCACGCCTTCCTGATCGAGCACCGTGCCGATGTCGTGCGGATGCACGCCCTCGAGCACGAACGAGATCACGGCCGCTTTCTCGCGAGCCGTACCGATGATGCGCAGGCCGTCGATCTCGCGCAGGCGGCGCGTGGCGTAGTCGAGCAGCGTCTGCTCGTACGCGGAGATCGTCTCGAGACCGATGCGTGCGACGTAGTCGAGCGCGGCGGCGAGACCGATCACGCCGGCGATGTTCGGCGTGCCCGCCTCGAACTTGTACGGCAGCGCGTTGTAGGTGGTCTTCTCGTACGAGACCGACAGGATCATGTCGCCGCCGCCTTGCCACGGCGGCATGGCCTCGAGCAGCGCTTCCTTGCCGTACAGCACGCCGATGCCGGTCGGGCCGTAGACCTTGTGTCCGGAGAACGCGTAGAAATCGCAGTCCAGCGCCTGCACGTCGACGCGCAGATGCGGGACGCCCTGCGCTCCGTCGACCAGCACCACCGAGCCGTTCGCGTGCGATGCGGCGATGACGCGCGCGACCGGATTGATCGTGCCGAGCGCGTTGGAAGCGTGGCCGATGCCGACCAGCTTCACGCGCGGATAGAGCATCGCCGCGAACGCGTCGAAATCGAGCTCGCCCTCGTCGCTCACCGGCGCGATGCGCAGCGTCGCACCTTTCTCCGCGCAGAGCATCTGCCACGGCACGATGTTCGAGTGATGCTCGATGGCGGAGATGAGGATCTCGTCGCCTTCGCGCACGTTGGCGCGGCCCCACGTCTGCGCGACGAGGTTGATGGCCTCGGTCGTACCGCGCGTGAAGACGATCTCTTTCTCGTCGCGCGCATTGATGAAGCGGCGCACGTAGCCGCGCGCGTTCTCGTACTCCATCGTGGCCAGCTCGGAGAGGTAGTGCACGCCGCGATGGACGTTCGAGTTCTCCTCCGAGTAGTAGCGGACGATGCGGTCGATCACCTGCCGCGGCTTCTGCGTCGTGGCGGCGTTGTCGAGGTAGACCAGCGGCCGACCGCGCACCTGGCGGCTGAGGATGGGAAAGTCGTTGCGGATGGTCTCGACGTCGTAGTCGAGATGGGTCTGTACCAGCGTCGTCATCGCGCACCTCCGCGGCGCTCGGGCAGCCGCTGCGGCATCGACTGGAAGAGCGCGCGCCGGATCTGCTCGCGCACCGGCTCGATCTTCATCCGGTCGACGATCTCGCTGGCGAACGCGTGGACGAGCAGGTTGCGCGCGTCGTCCTCGCCGATGCCGCGCGAGCGGAGATAGAAGAGCGGCTCCTGCTCGATCTGTCCGATCGTCGAGCCGTGGTTGCACTTCACGTCGTCGTTGTGGATCTCGAGGGTCGGCTTCGAGTCGACCACCGCCGTCTCGGAGAGCAGCAGGTTCCGGTTCTCCTGCCGCGAGACGGTTTTCTGCGCGTCGGGACGCACGATGATGCGGCCGTCGAAGATGCCGCGGGCCTGCTCGTCGAGCACGCCCTTGTAGAGCTCGAGCGACTCGCAGTGCGGCTTGATGTGATCGATCACCGTGCGCGTGTCGAGGTGCTGCGTGCCGGTGCCGGCAAAGAGGCCGTCGAGGGCGATGGACGCGCCTTCGCCGGCCAGCGCCACGTGCGTTTCGGCGCGCGCGATCGCGCCGCCGAGGATCACGCTGCGCGAGGTCACGCTGGCGGCGCGCTCCTCGTGGATGAAGACGCTGCTGATGTGGAACGCGTCGAACGACTCGCACTCGACGCGGTAGTGATCGACCACCGCGCCGTCGCCGGCCGCGATCTCGGTCACGCTGTTGGTGAAGTAGCTGCCGGTGCCGACGTACGTCTCGACGATGGTCACCTGCGCGTTGCGGCCAACCACGATCACGTTGCGCGGATGCGACCAGATGCCAGGGCCCCGTCCGATGAACAGCAGGTGCAAAAATCCATCGACCACCGTATTCGCCGGAATCTCGAGGCGCACGCCGTCCTGCATCTGCGCGAGGTTCAACGCGACCATGGCGTTGCGTTCCCAGTCCGCGTAGCGGCCCGGCTCGACGTCGCTGGCGAAGGCATCGCCGCCGCTCACGCGCCGTCCGTTCACGAACACCCACTCGTGCGCGGCGCGGCCGGCCAGCGTCGACGTCGACACGACTTCCGCCGGCGCCGAGTCGTCCGTGCGCCAGGCGATCTTCTGCAGCGGCGCGAGGCTCGTGTAGCGCCACTCCTCGACGCGCGTGGTCGGCCAGCCGAGTTTGGTGAAGACCTCGGCCGCGCGCTCGCGCAGATCGCTCGCGACCGCGCTGCTCACGCCACGTCCTCGATCCAGTCGTAGCCCTTCTGCTCGAGCTCCTCGGCCAGCTCCTTGCCGCCCGACTTCACGATGCGGCCGTTCGCCAGCACGTGCACGAAGTCGGGCACGAGGTAGTGCAGCAGGCGCTGGTAATGCGTGATCACCAGCACCGCGTGCTTCTCGTTGCGCAGCGCGTTCACGCCGGTGGCCACGATGCGCAGCGCGTCGATGTCGAGGCCGGAGTCGGTCTCGTCGAGCACGGCCAGCTTCGGGTCGAGCACGGCCATCTGGAAAATCTCGTTGCGCTTCTTCTCGCCGCCGGAGAAGCCCTCGTTCACGCCGCGGTTCATGAACGCCTCGTCGAGCTCGACGACCTTCATCTTCTCGCGCGCGAGCTGCAGGAACTCCATCGCGTCCAGCTCTTCCTCGCCGCGGTGCTTCCGCACTGCATTCAATGCGGCCTTGAGGAAGTAAATGTTGTTCACGCCGGGGATCTCCACCGGATATTGCATGGCCAGGAACACCCCTTCGCGGGCGCGCTCCTCCGGCGGCAGCTCGAGCAGATTCTTTCCTTCGAACAACACCTCGCCGCCGGTCACCTCATAGCGCGGGCGGCCGGCCAGCACGTTGGCCAGCGTCGATTTGCCGGAGCCGTTCGGCCCCATGATCGCGTGCACTTCACCAGGCTGCACGCTGAGCGTGAGGCCTTTCAGAATTTCCTTGCCGTCGATTCCGGCTTTCAGATCCTTGATTTCCAGCATCAGCCGACACTTCCTTCGAGACTCACTCCGAGGAGCTTCTGCGCTTCGACGGCGAACTCCATCGGGAGCTCGCGGAAGACCTCGCGGCAGAAGCCGCTCACGATCATCGACACCGCATCCTCGGCGCTGATGCCGCGCTGCTGCGCGTAGAAGAGCTGGTCCTCGCCGATCTTCGAGGTCGAGGCCTCGTGCTCCATCGTGGCCGAGGAGTTGCGCACTTCGATGTACGGGAACGTGTGCGCGCCGCACTGGTCGCCGAGGAGCAGCGAGTCGCACTGCGAGTAATTGCGCGCGTTCTCCGCGTTCTTCATGATCTTCACTTCGCCGCGGTAGGTCTGCTGGCCGTGGCCGGCGGAGATGCCTTTGGAGACGATCGTCGAGCGCGTGTTGCGGCCGATGTGGATCATCTTCGTGCCGGTGTCGGCCTGCTGATAGTTGTTCGTCAGCGCGACCGAGTAGAACTCGCCGACCGAGTCGTCGCCCTGCAGGATGCAGCTCGGATACTTCCAGGTGATGGCCGAGCCGGTCTCGACCTGCGTCCAGGAGATCTTCGAGCGGCGGAAGGCCTTGCCGCGCTTGGTGACGAAGTTGTAGATGCCGCCCTTGCCGTTCTTGTCGCCCGGATACCAGTTCTGCACCGTCGAATACTTGATGGTGGCGCCGTCGAGCGCGACCAGCTCGACCACGGCCGCGTGCAACTGGTTCTCGTCGCGCATCGGCGCGGTGCAGCCTTCGAGGTAGCTCACCGACGCGCCTTCGTCGGCGACGATGAGCGTGCGCTCGAACTGTCCGGTTCCCGCTGTATTGATGCGAAAGTAGGTGGAGAGCTCCATCGGGCAGCGGACGCCCTTCGGGATGTAGCAGAAGGAGCCGTCGGTGAAGACGGCGCTGTTGAGGGTGGCGAAGAAGTTGTCCGTGTACGGTACCACGCTACCAAGGTACTTACGTACCAGGTCGGGATGGTGCTTCACCGCCTCGGAGAACGAGCAGAAGATGATCCCCATCTTGGCCAGCTCGGCCTGGAAGGTCGTGGCCACGGAGACGCTGTCGAACACGGCGTCGACGGCCACGCCGGAGAGGCGCTTCTGCTCGCCCAGCGAGATGCCGAGCTTGTCGAACGTGGCGCGCAGCTCCGGGTCGACCTCGTCGAGCGAGTCGAGTTTCTTCTTCTGCTTCGGCGCCGCGTAGTAGCGGATGCCCTGGTAGTCGATGGGCGGGTAGTGCACGTTCGCCCAGGTCGGCTCCTGCATGGTGAACCAGTGGCGCAGCGACTTGAGCCGCCACTCGAGCAGCCACTCCGGCTCCTCTTTCTTAGCGGAGATGAAGCGGACGATGTCTTCGGTCAGCCCCGGAGGCGCGACGTCCGACTCGATGTCGGTGACGAAGCCGTACTTGTACTCCTGCCGGGCGATTTCCTGGATGGTGGTCTCTGTCATACAGCCTCTCTGCGAACGAGGCCCTTCTTGTCGATCACCGGGACGGGCATGCCGCCGCGGACGAGATCGCCGAGAGTGACCTGTTCGAATGCGCCCTTGATGGCGCGGTTGATGCCGAACATGAAGCGGCGGGACGGACAGGCGATGCGGATCGCGCAGGTGGCCTGGCCGTGGTCATCGAGGGTCTCGCATTCGACGAGATCCCACGGACCTTCCAGCGCTTCGACGAGCTGCCCCAGCGTGACGGCCTCGGCGTCGCCCTCGAAGGAGTAACCGCCGCCCGCGCCGCGATGCGAGGAGATCACGCCGCCCTGGTGCAAGGTCTTGAGGACCTTGGTGATCATCGGCACCGGCAGGTGGTAGAACTCGGCGATCTCGCGAGCGGAAACCACCTCGCCGTCATGACGGGCGAGGTAGACGCTGGCGAGCAGTCCGTAATCCGTAAGTCGTGAGATCTTCAGCATCGAGCGCGAAACCGTACCACGTTGGTACGGTATCCACAACCCGCGCCAGGATGGGGATGTTTCCTCCTCTAACCACTCCACCCTCCAGACGTCTACTCATCCATGCCTGCACTCATTCGCGCAGCGGCCGCGCTCGTTTCTCTTCTTGCTCTTCCTCTCGTTGCGGCGGCGCCGACCACCGCGTTCGTCGACGTCAGCGTGGTGCCGATGGATGTGGAGCGCGTGGTTGCGCATCAGACCGTGCTCGTGCGGGATGGGCGGATCGTCAGCGTCGAGCCGGCAGCGAGTGCGCGCGTGCCGCGCGGCGCCATGCGCATCGACGGGCGCGGCAAGTTCCTGATGCCGGGGCTGGTCGACACGCACGTGCATCTCGGCACGCGCAACGAGCTGCCGCTGTGGGTCGCGAACGGGGTCACCACGGTCTTCAACCTCGATGGCAAGCCGCTGCATCTGCTCTTCCGCACACGCACCGCCAGCGGCGAGCTCCTCGGGCCGACGATCTACACCGTCGGGCCGAAGTTCGACAAGGCGCGTACGCCGGAAGAGTCAGTCGCCGAAGTGGAAGCGCAACATGCGGCCGGCTACGACGGCATCAAGATCTACACGCGCGTGTCGAAGGCGGAGTACCCGGCGCTGCTCGCCGCGGCGCGCAAGCACGGCATGTTCGTGGTCGGCCACGTGCCGCGCGAGGTCGGCTTCGCGGGAACGCTCGCCGCCGGCCAGGCGCTCGAGCACGCCGAGGAGATCGTCTACACGTTCTTCAACGACGGCTTCGAGATCGACAAGCTCGTGTTCGACGCGAGCCGCATCCCGGAGCTGGTGCGGATGGTGAGCGCGTCGGGCATCTGGTTCACGCCGACGATCGTCACGTACGACCAGATCATGCAGCAGGCCGACGACGTCGAGGCGTTCCTGCGGCGGCCGGAGATGCGCTTCATCTCGCCCGCGCTGCGCGACCGCCTCTCGCCGGCGAACAACGGCTACAAGCGCGGCTTCAAGCCGGAGCAGGTGCCGAAGATCCGCGAGAACCTCGCGTTCCAGAAGAAGCTCGTCGGCGCGCTGCACGCGGCCGGCGTGCCGATGATGGCCGGCACCGACGCGATGGGCATCGGCACGGTCGGCGGCTTCTCGCTGCACGAGGAGCTGCGCAACTTCGTCGAGAGCGGGCTCTCACCGTACGAGGCGCTGCGCACGGCCACGAGCAATCCGGCGCGCTTCCTCGACACGGGCGAGTTCGGCACGGTCACGCCCGGCACGCGCGCCGATCTGCTGCTGCTCGAAGCGAATCCGCTCGCCGACGTCGCCAACGCGCAGCGCCGCGCCGGCGTGATGACGCGCGGCCGCTGGCATCCGGAGCGCGAGCTGCGGCGCGTGGTCGACGAGCTGCCGCGGACGTACGCGGCCGAGGAGCGCTTCCTGCTGCGCGCGCTGCACGGCGACGTCGCGCAGGCGCTGCGGTACCTCGACGAGAACGACGGCGGACTGACCGGCAGTTACCTGCTGGCGAAGATCGCTGCGGCCGAGGGAACGGAGGCGCTGGTGAAAATCGTGCGGCGCGCGCAGCAGCTCCGGCCGGAGTCGACGCTCGTCGCCGAGCGCACCATCAACAACCTCGGCTATCAACTGTTGCGGGCGAAGGATCTCAACAAGGCCATCGACGTCTTCCGACTGAACGTGGCGATGTACCCGGCCGCGGCGAATACGTACGACAGCCTGGCCGAGGCTTACGACGCGAAGGGTGACATCGCCGCGGCTGTGGCTGCTTACAAGAAGGCGCTCGAGGTGAACCCGCAGTACGCGAATGCGGAGCTCGCTGCCAAATATGTGAAAACGCATTGATTCATGGCAAGCCGCTTGCGATTGAGAGCCTTCGAAGAAGGCCCATATGAACAGACCGATGAGCGTGCTGATGATGGTGCTCCTGGCGACTGCGTGCGGTGGCCGCAGCGCACGCCACGGTGCACAAAAAGGAACTGAATACGGCGTCGTGCAGGAAGGCTCGGCCAGCGGCGTGACCTCGACCTTGAACGGTCCGGGCGAAACGCTGCCGCCGCTCACCAACACGAACGCCGACACCACGACCGCATTCACGTTGAATCCGAACGCGGCGACGGCCAGCGCGGGCACGCCGCAGGGCGGAACGCTCGCCGGCACGCTGCCGCCGCCGGCCGCTCCGATCGGAGGCGGCGTTCCGATGACCGCCTCGAGCTCCGCGCCGCCGCCGCGCCCGGCGTACGTCCCGTCGTCGTCCGCGCCGTCGCGCGCGCCGAGCGCGATGACCGAGCGCCGCGAGCCGTCGTCGCAGCCGTCGCAGCAGCCCGCGCCGGCGCCGATGACCTCGGCCATGCCGGAGGCGAACGCGCCGGAGCCGTCTCACGACGGAGCGAACACGGCGACGGCAGCACCGGCTCCGCAGCCGGCGCAGAACGCCGCGCCGGCGCCGGAGAAGAAACCGGCCGACGAGCCGCAGCAGCAGGAAGATCAGAACGAGAGCGAGCCGGAACCGGAGGCGCCGCCACCGCCTCCGCCGGCCGTCTGACGAGATCGTGAAGGTCGCGCCGCGCAAACGGTTAGAATGCGCGGCCGATGTCGCGTGTCACGTTCCAGTCACTGATCCTCTCGCTCCAGAACTTCTGGGCCGAGCGCGGCTGCATGATCGAGACGCCGCTCGACGTCGAGGTCGGCGCCGGCACGATGCATCCGGCCACCTTCCTCCGCGTCCTCGGCCCCGAGCCATGGAATGTGGCGTACGTCCAGCCTTCCCGACGTCCGGCAGACGGGAGATATGGAGATAATCCTTTCCGTCTGGGCAAGCACTATCAGTTTCAAGTCATCCTCAAACCGTCGCCGCTCGAAGTGCAGGAGCTGTATCTCGACTCGCTACGCGCGATCGGCCTCGACCTCGCGCGCCACGACATCCGCTTCGAGGAAGACAACTGGGAGTCGCCCACCCTCGGCGCCTGGGGCGTCGGCTGGCAGATCCTGCTCGACGGCATGGAGATCACGCAGTTCACCTACTTCCAGCAGGCCGGCGGCATCGACCTCGCGCCGATCTCCGCGGAGATCACCTACGGCATCGAGCGGCTGACGATGTTCCTCTCCCGTCAGAGCTCGATCTACGACATCGACTGGACCACCAACGTCCCGTACGGCGGCGTGCGCAAGCAGGACGAGTACGAATTCTCGAAGTACTACTTCGAGACCGCCGACGTCGACCTTCACTGGAAACTGCTCGACGCCTACGAGGCGGAGGCGCGGCGCTGTCTCGATGCGAAGCTGGTCCTGCCGGCCTACGACTGGACGCTCAAGTGCTCGCACATCTTCAACACGCTCGACGCGCGCGGCGCGGTCTCGGTGACCGAGCGCGTCGGCGTGATCAAGCGCGTGCGCGACCTGGCGGTGCGCTGCGCCGAGCAGTTCCTCGAGGCGCGGCGCGCACTCGGCTTCCCGCTTCTGAATCATGGCTGAATACCTCTTCGAGCTGCTGATGGAAGAAGTCCCGGCGTGGATGCTCGACTCCGCGCTGGCGACGCTGCGCGAGCGCCTCGGCAAGCTGACCGCGGAGCTGGGCGGCGGCACGGTGCACGCCACGGCCACGTCGCGCCGGCTGGTGCTGTTCCTCTCAAACCTGCCGGAGCGCGCGGCCGATCAGGAGCTCGAGGTGAAAGGTCCGCCGAAGCGCGCCGCGTATGACGCGAGCGGCAAGCCGACCGCAGCGCTGCAGGGCTTCCTGAAAAAACAGAATGCCGCGGCCGAGGATTTGATCGACTCCGGCGATGAATACGTGCGCATCCGCCGCCACGTGGCCGGACGCGCCGCCGCGGAGCTCGTGCAGATCCATGTCGCGGACGCGGTCGACTCGCTGCGCTGGCCGAAGATGATGCGCTGGGGCACGGGCGAGAAGTGGTCGTACATCCGTCCCATCCACTCGATCGTCTCGGTGTTCGACGGACAGCATCTGCCGCTGCCGCTCTTCGGCATCGAGTCGGGGACGAAGACGGTCGGACATCGCACGCTCGCACCCGGTGCGATCGAAGTCACCTCCTACTCCGACTACGTTTCGAAACTGGAGCTGGCCAGCGTCATCGTCGAAGTCGACCGGCGCAAGCGGTTCATGGTCCAGCGCGCGCTCACCCTCGGCAAGGAAGTCGAGGGCGCGCCCGCCGAAGATGCCTCGATCTGGGCGCAGTGGCAGTACCTCACCGAGTACCCGGGACTGGTCCGCGCGGAGTTCCGCCGCGAGTACCTGGCGCTGCCGGAAGAGGTGCTGGTGACGGTGATGCGCGTGCACCAGAAGCAGCTCCCGATCCGCGATCGCGACGGGCGCCTGTCGAACTCGTTCCTGGCGGTGCTCGACAACCAGGGCGATCCCGACGGCAACGCCGCCTACGGCAACTCCTTCGTCACCAACGCCCGTTTCGCCGACGCGCAGTTTTTCTACGAGACCGATCGCAAGCGCAAATTGTCGGAGCGCGTCGAGCAGCTCGCGCACCTGCAGTTTCACGAGAAGCTCGGGAACTACCGGCAGAAGAGCGAGCGCATTCAGCAGATCGCGCGCGAGATCGGCAACGATCCCGCCGCGCTGCTCGCCGCGGAGCTCTGCAAGACCGACCTGGTCACGGAGATGGTCAAGGAGTTTACCGAGTTACAGGGGAAGGTCGGCGGCATCTACGCGCGTGAAGAAGGTCACGACGAGGTGGTGTGGCAGGCCATCTACGATCACTACCTGCCGGCGGCGGCGAACGACCCGCTGCCGCGCAGCCGCGCCGGCGCGATCGTCTCGCTGGCCGACAAGATCGACACGCTGGCCGGCTTCTTCCTCATCGGCGCGATCCCGACCGGCTCGAAGGATCCGTTCGGACTGCGCCGCGCCGCGCAAGGCGTCGTGCAGATTCTGCTCAACCGCGACCAGCGCGAAGTGCGCATCGGTCTCGACGCGCTGATCGACGCCGGCTTTCGCGCGCACGGCCGCGACGACGCGAACGCACGCCGCGCGCTCGAGGAGTTCTTCGAGGAGCGCGTCAAAACGATCCTCGAAACCTCGGCCTGGCAATTCGCCTACGACGAGATTGCCGCGGCCATGGCCGCCGGCTGGAAAACCTCGCTCACCGATCTCGTCGACCGCATCAGCGCAGTCAAGTCGATGCGCGACGAGGCGAACTTCCTCTCGATCCTCGACTCCGCCAAGCGCATCGCCAACATCACCGCCGGACACGACTCGACCGACGTCGACGCGTCGCGGCTCGAGCACGACACCGAGCGGCGGCTGGCCGAGCTGACCGACGTCGTCACCGGACAGATCGGCGATCTCATCGCCGAGCGGCGCTACCACTCCGCGGTCGAGTCGTTCGCGGCGATGGCGCCGGAGCTCGAGAAGTTCTTCCAGGACGTGATGGTCATGGTCGACGACGAGGCGGTGCGCCGCAATCGGATGTCGCTGCTGCGCAAAGTCGGAGGCGCGGTGATGAAGATCGCCGACGTCACGAAGATCGTCGTCGACCGCCGCGACTATCGCGCGTGATGCGCAAGCTCGCCCTCGTTCTCGTCTCGTGCATCGCGCTCGCGTGCGGGCAGCGCGAGCCGGCGAAGCAGGCCGCGCCCGAGCCACCGTCTCCGCTGACCGAGCCGCCTCTGTCGAAGCTCGACTTCGACCGCGACAACCTGCTGAACCTCGCCTACGGCGCGGCGGTGGTCTCGCGCACGGCCGAGCTGTCGCTCGAGTCGTCGGCGGTGCACGCCATCGACGGCAGCGCCGCCACGGTGTACACGACTCCGTCGGGCGGCGGCGATCAGACGCTGGTGCTCGCGCTGCCGTCGCGCAGCCGCATCGCGCGCGTCGGCGTGACCGTGCCGCGCGACGCGCCGCTCGTGCCGCAGCAGGTGCGCATCGCCGCCTCGGACGATCTGCACCGCTGGCGCGAGGTGGCCACGCTGACGCCGCGCGCCGAGCGCACGCCGCAGCTCGTCGACGTCGCGCCGCTCGAGGCGCGCTACGTCCGCGTCGACACGGTCGATCGTCTCCACAACAACGTCTCGCTCAGCTCCGTGCACGCCATCGGGCAGCCGCTCGAGGCGCCGGCGCCGCTGCAGCTCGACGGCTGCTGGACGATCAACGGAGAGCCGGCGCGATTCGTCCAGCGCGGCCATCGCCTCTACGGCAACGTCGGCGCAACGCGCGTCTCCGGCGGCATCGAAGGAAACGTGGCGCGGCTGATGTGGCGGCGCGGCCCGATGTGGGGCTACGCGGCGGTGACGCTGGCGCCGGAGACGCGCGCGCTCACCGGCTACACGTGGCACGAGTGGTACGCGGCGTTTGCGGTCGGCGCGGCGTGGTTCGGCCAGCCGGCGCCATGCCGCGGCGCGGCGCCGTTCGACGATTCGGCCGCGCAGATTTTCGAGCGCTCCGGCCGGCTGTCGTTGTACGGCCTGCACTTTGACGAGCGCGATCGTCTCGACAGCAGCGATGAGTCTCTCGACGGGCTCGCCGCCCTGCTGCGCGACACGCTGCGCGCCGCGCCGCGCGCGCAACTCGTCGCGCACGAGCACCGCCAGGCCACGCCGCAGCTCGACCAGCAACGCACCGCGGCGCGGCTCGCGTCGCTGCGCGAGGCGCTGCGCGCGCGCGGCATCGACGTCGCGCGCATCGACTTCGCCGCCGCCGGCAACGCGGAGATCTTCGACCGTCCCGCCGTCGCCAACGCGCTGGAGCGCCTGATGGGCAGCAGTGTCGACCTCGTCCGCGCGCGATAGAATCGCCGCGATGACGACCATCGAGCAGTCGGCGCGCGAGAGCCGCGCGGCGGGCGACGACCTCCAGTACGTCTACTACTTCGGCGACGGCCACGCCGATGGCAACGCGAAAATGAAAGACGTTCTCGGCGGCAAAGGCGCGGGCCTCGCCGAGATGACGAACATCGGCGTGCCGGTGCCGCCCGGCTTCACCATCTCCACCGCCGTCTGCACCTATTTCTACGATCACGACAAAACCTATCCGGCCGAGCTCGAAGCGGCCGTCGCGCGCAATCTCCGGCGCGTCGAGGAATCGGTCGGCCGCACCTTCGGCGATCGCAAGAAACCGCTGCTCGTCTCCGTGCGCTCCGGCGCGCGCGCGTCGATGCCCGGCATGATGGACACGATCCTCAACCTCGGCCTCAACGACGAGACCGTGCAAGGCCTTGCCGAATCATCCGGCGATGAACGCTTCGCACTCGACTCGTATCGCCGCTTCATCCAGATGTACTCCGACGTCGTGCTCGAGATCGACCGCGAGCACTTCGAGCACGAGCTCGTGACCATCCGCGATGCCGCCGGCGTACAGACCGACGCCGAGATTCCCGCCGCGTCGCTGCGCGAGCTCGTCGCCATCTACAAAACGCTCGTCCGCGAGAAGCTCGGCAAAGACTTTCCGCAGGACGTGCACGAGCAGCTCTGGGGCGCGATCGGCGCGGTCTTCAACTCCTGGAACAACCAGCGCGCGATCACCTATCGCAAGCTCAACGGCATTCCCGACGACTGGGGCACCGCCGTCAACGTGCAGTCGATGGTCTTCGGCAACATGGGCGACGACTGCGCCACCGGCGTCGCCTTCACGCGCAACCCGTCCACCGGCGAGCGCCGCTTCTTCGGCGAGTACCTGCCGAACGCGCAGGGTGAAGACGTCGTGGCCGGCATCCGCACGCCGCAGCCGATCACCGAGCTCGAGACCTCGATGCCGGAGGCGTACAAGCAGCTCGTCGACGTCTACAAGAAACTCGAGTCGCACTACCGCGACATGCAGGACATCGAGTTCACCATCCAGTCACGCAAGCTCTATCTGCTGCAGACGCGCACCGGCAAGCGCACCGGATTCGCGGCGGTGAAGATCGCCTGCGACATGGTCGACGAGCAGTTGATCGGCACGACCGAGGCCGTCGAGCGCGTCGAGGCGAACCAGATCATTCAACTGCTCGCGCCGGTGTTCGACGCGAAGGAGAAAGCGAAGATGCTCTCCGGCGGCCGGCTGCTCGGCCGCGGACTGCCGGCCGGCCCCGGCGCGGCGACCGGACGCATCGCCTTCAACGCCGAGCATGCGGTGTCGATGGCCAAGAGCGATCCGGTCATCCTCGTGCGCATCGAGACTTCGCCCGAAGACATCGCCGGCATGCACAGCGCGGCCGGCATCCTCACCACGCGCGGCGGCCTCACCTCGCACGCGGCCGTGGTCGCGCGCGGCATGGGACGGCCGTGCGTCGTCGGCGCCGGCGCGCTGAAAGTCGACTACGCCAAGGGAGAGCTGCGCAGCGAAGGGCACGAGCCGCTCGAAGAAGGCGACTGGGTCTCGATCGACGGCACCACCGGCGAAGTCCTCGGCGGCAAGCTGGCCACGCGGCCATCGGAAGTCGTGCAGGTGCTGCTCGAAGGCTCGATGCAGCCGGAGGAGTCGGAGACCTTCCGCAACTTCGACCGCCTGCTCAAGTGGGCCGACGAGATCCGCACGCTCGGCATCCGCACCAACGCCGATACGCCGAACGACGCACGCGTGGCGCGGCTCTTCGGCGCGGCCGGCATCGGCCTCTGCCGCACCGAGCACATGTTCTTCGCCGAGGAGCGCATCCTGAAAGTGCGCGAGATGATCCTGGCGCGCGACGAGAAAGGCCGCCGCCACGCGCTCGAAGGGCTGCTGCCGTATCAGAAGGACGACTTCGAAGGGATCTTCCGCGAGCTGGCCGGCATGCCGGTGACGGTGCGCCTGCTCGATCCGCCGCTGCACGAGTTCCTGCCGCAGACCGAGGCGCAGATCTCGTCGCTCGCGCGCGACATGAACTGGGGCTTCGTGGAGCTCCGCAACAAAGTCGCGCAACTGCACGAGACCAATCCGATGCTCGGCCACCGCGGCTGCCGCCTCGGCATCACCTATCCCGAGATCTACGAGATGCAGGTGCGGGCGATTTTCCAAGCCGCGTGCGACGTGAAAAAAGACGGTCTCGACGTCTTCCCCGAGGTGATGATCCCGCTGGTCGGCACGGTGAAGGAACTGCAGCTCACCACCGAGATGACGCACCGCATCGCGGCCGAGACGATGCAGGAGCGCGGCGTGACGATCGACTATCTGGTCGGCACGATGATCGAGATTCCGCGCGCGGCGTTGATCGCCGACCGGCTCGGCGAGACCGCGCAGTTCTTCTCCTTCGGCACCAACGACCTCACCCAGATGACCTTCGGCTACTCGCGCGACGACGCCGGCACTTTCCTGCCGGAGTACGTCGACAAGAAGATCCTGCCGCGCGACCCGTTCGAGTCGATCGATCAGGACGGTGTCGGACAACTCGTACGCCTCGGCACCGAGCGCGGCCGCTCGGCGAATCCGAAGCTGAAAGTCGGCGTCTGCGGCGAGCATGGCGGCGACCCCGACTCGATCCGCTTTTTCCGCGCGGTCGGCCTCGACTACGTCTCCTGCTCGCCGTATCGCGTCCCGGTGGCGCGGCTGGCGGCGGCGCAGGCGGAGCTGCAGCAGAAAGCGTACGAAGGCTGAAGCCGTTAACGCCGTTAACGTCGTTACGGATTGTTTGCAAATCCGTCCTAACTTCGGCGCCTCCGCAACGTTATCCAGGTCATGAAGCGCACACTTTCTGTCATCGCACTCTTCGCCGTCGTCCTCTCTCTCGCCGCCTGCGGCGCCTCGACCATGTCCTCGGCCTCGACGCCGAGCATGACCGGCGTCATCACCTCGATCAGCGGCAACGCCATCACCGTCACGCCGAACGGTGGCGGCGCGGCCACGACGATCAACCGCACCTGGGGCACGCGCGTGTTCTGGCAGTCGGGCCTGGAAGCGTCCGGCTCGTCGGTCCTCAGCGTCGGCCAGCCCGTTCAGGTGTGGCTCGACAACGGGACGCAGAACGCGGCCCGCATCGTCATCGCGCAGTAATCGGGCGGATCGTGCAGCCGGGCAGGCGTGCGGCGAAACGCTGCACCTTGCCCGGCGCCTACTCTTCCTGTTTGCGGTCTTTGTACTGGTGCCACGCCCACATGGCCACGGCGCCGATGACGATGGCCGCGAGCGCGTACTTTTCGATGTTCTCGACGCGTCCGAGGAGCCGCTCGACCGCGCGGCCGAAGTAGTAGCCCGCGGCGGTGATGACCACCGCCCACGCCGCGCAACTGAAGCCCTCGTAGGCGAGGAACTTGATCAGCGAGATGCGCGACATCCCGATGATCACCGCGCAGGTGATGCGCAGGCCGTAGAGCCACTGCGTGATCACGATGGCCGCCGCGCCGTAGCGTTCGAAGATGCGGATGCCGCGGCCGAAGTGTTTCTTCATCCGCGGGAAGCGGTCGAGCAGCCGGACGCCGTGGCGCCGCCCGAGCCAGAACCAGAAGATGTGGCCGAGGTACGCGCCGAGGAACGCGACGATGGCGACGACCGACGCGGAGAGATTGCCGCGCGCCGCGAAGAAGCCGGCCGTGATCAGGATGGCCTCGCCCTCGAGAAAGGTGCCGATGAACACCGCGAGGTAGCCGAAATCTGTCAGCAGTGCTTCGGGCGACATTCAGGCCTCGCAGAGTGCAAGATTCGGGGCGCACCGGAAATGGACCGGCTGCCGGGCCGCATTACACGAGCCGGGAGAGACTCCATGAAACCGACGCTGACGCTTCCGATCACGCTGGCGCTGACACTGGCCGCGCCGCTTTTCGCGCAGGAAACGCAGCCCGCGCCGGCCGCCGAAACGCAGCCCGCGCAGACGGCCACCGCCGCGCCGGCGCCCGCTCCCGCCCCGGCCGACTCGCCGCTCGTCGCCGCAGCCCGCCGCGCCAACCGCAAGGGGCGCAAGCCGTCCTCGCGCGTGATCACCAACGCCACCGTCAAGCAGTCGAACGGCACCGCCCACGTCACCACCGCCGCCGCGCAGAAGCCGCTGCCGCCGCTGCCGCAGACGCCGCGCGCCACGCCCGACATGCTCGCCTCGCAGCATCGCGAGGCGCAGAAGAAGTCGGAGGCGGAGAAGCTCGCCGAGCAGAAGAAGCTCGACGAGGAGAAGCAGCGCCGCATCGAGGCGCGCGCGGCCGCGGCCGAAGAAGGGTTGTACGACGAAGGCGCGGCCAGCGAAGACCCGCAGCCCGCGACCCCGAACGATCAGAAGCCTCCGCAACGCTGACGCTCACCGCTCGCCGCGGTGGGCTCCTTCGCGCGCCTCGACGGCCCGCAACACTTTCTCGAGCAGCACCCAGATCCGGTCGAGGTTCTGCTCGATCTTCGTCAGCCGCTCGTCGAAGTCGCCGCTCTGCAGGTCGGCCACGATGTCCCAGAACACCGGATCGTTCGTGACGTTGCGCTGCGGCCGCTGCCGCGCGGACAGCGTGTCTTCGCCGAAGTGCTCCTCCGGATAGCAGCGCTCGATCATCAGCTCGATCGAGCTCTCCGGCGCGATCAGCGGCACCACCGTCATCGCCGCCGCTTTTTCGAGTTGATCGAGCACGTCGACGTCGGTCGGGTCGACCATGGCCACTTCCAGCCGCTCACCCTCGGTGCGCACCGGCACGGCCTTGCACCGCATGGCAACCGCGCGCGGAATGCGCCGCAACACTTTCTTCGGGATGTCGACGTGCAGGAGGCTGATGCACGGCACGTCGATCTGTTTGGAGAGGAACGCGGCCAGGACGTTCTCGTCGATGAATTTGAGGTCGACGAGCGTCGAGCCGAACCGCTTGCCCGTCTGCTTCTGCTCCGCCAGCGCGATCTGCATCTGCACTTCGTCGATCAGATTCGCCGCGACGAGCATCTCGCCGAGGTTTTGCCGCTGCACGGCGCGATCGTATCGCGATTGACGACGGACACCTGTCAATCGTCAATCGCGCACGACACTACCGTCAGGCCTGATGCGGATGGCGGCGCATGGCGCGCCAGCCGCCGATCAGTCCGATGATCATTCCGAGTTTGCCGAAACCGAGCATCTTCGCCGCCCCGCGAGCCGACTTCTGGCCGAGGCGAAACACCAATAAGCGTTTGATGAAGCTCAACATGGTTGCCCTCCGTCACCTCTTTGAATTGCAACGGAGAGGCCAGTCCTGAGCGGCGCTAAAGTGCTGTGGATCTGTAACTTACACGCTCGATCAGCGCCCGGCAGGCAACGTAGCCGTAGCCGCTGGCGAACATGGTCAGGAACGGCAGCGAAGCCCAGCGGCCGGCGCCGGCGAAGTCGGCGATGACGGCGGCGAAGAAGAGCGCCAGCAGCAGCTCGGACCACGGGAAACGCGGCGTGCGGTCGGGCGCCACGTCGCCGCGCGCGCCCGCTTTCGGTGTGCGTCGGAACTCGCCGCCGCGCGCGACGAAGCCTTCGACCACCGCCGCGGCGTTGCGCATGGAGATGCCGATGCCGACCGGCAGCACCGCCGCCATCTCGCGCAGCCGCGGCCGCGGACGGTTCGCCCAGCGTTGCCCTTCGCGATAGAAGAGCAGCACCGAGCCGCTCGAGGCGACGAAGAGCACGAGGTCGATGCTGAAGGTCCAGAGGAGATCGTGCGCGTAGCGGATCACCATCGCCGGCACGATCAGCAGCGACAGCACGACGCTCAGCAGATACGCGCAGTTGTTGGTGAGGTGAAAGAGCGCCTCCGACTTGACCGCGCGCGTGGTGCGCATCCGCAGCACCTCGCCGAGGAGCTTGCGCGCGGTCTGGATCGAGCCCTTCGCCCAGCGATGCTGCTGCTCCTGGAAGCCGCTCAATGCCGCCGGCAGCTCCGCCGGCACTTCGACTTCCGGCAGAAAGATGAAGCTCCAGCCGGCGAGCTGCGCGCGATACGACAGATCGAGGTCCTCGGTAAGCGTCGACGACGACCAGCCGCCCGCCTCCTCGATCGCCGCGCGCCGCCAGACGCCGGCCGTGCCGTTGAAGTTGAAGAAGCGTCCGCCGAAATTGCGCGCCGCCGACTCGACCGCAAAATGCGCGTCGAGGTAGAGCGCCTGCACGCGCGTCAGCAGCGAGCGCTCGCGATTCAGGTGCGTCCAGCGCGCCTGCACCATGCCGGCGCGCGCGTCCGCAAAGTAGGGAACCATGCGCAGCAGCACGTCGCGCGGCGGCACGAAGTCGGCGTCGAAGACGGCGAAGAGCTCGGCGTCGCTGCACGACATGCCGTACGCGAGCGCGCCCGCCTTGTAGCCGTCGCGCGAGCCGCGGCGCAGATGGGCAATGCGCACGCCGCGCGCGCGGATCGCGGCGACGCGCTCGGCGACGATGGCGGTCGTGGCGTCGGTCGAATCGTCGAGCACCTGGATGTCGAGCGCGCCCGGATAGTCGATGGCGGCGACGGCGTCGAGCAGGCGCGCAGCGACGTTCGGCTCGTTGTAGAGCGGCAGTTGAATGGTGAGCGGCGGGAAGACGTCGCCGCGCGCGCGCTGCGGCTCCGGCGAGCGGCGGCGCAATCTGACAAGATGAAACCGATGGACGCTGTAGACGGTGAGCACGCCGAGGACCGCGTAGTACAGCGTCAGGACGGCCGCTTCGGCAATGCTCATCGGGTCGCGCTGATTCTACTCGCCGCACTCGTCGCCGCCGCGCCGGCCATCACGGCGCGCTACGGCTTGCGCGGATTCGTCGCGCTGTACGCGGCGGCGACGTGCGCATGGCTGCCGCTGGCGCGTCGCACGTTGCCGCTGCGCGTGGTGATGATCGTCGCGCTCGCACTGCGCGCGCTGCTGCTCTTGCCGGATGCACGTCTTTCCGGAGATGTGTACCGCTACCTTTCCGACGGTGCGGCTTTGCGGAATGGCGTCAATCCATATGTCTACACTCCCACCGACCCGCGCATCAGCTACCGCGAGATCCGCTCGATCTATCCGCCGCACGCGCAATTTCTCTTCGCGCTGACGCCGTCGCTGGTGACGTGGCGGCTGCTCATCATCGCCTGCGAGCTCGCCGCGCTCCTGCTGCTGCGCGAGCGCGCGCTGGCCTACGCTACCTGCCCGCTGGTGCTGTTCGAAGGGACGTGGAGCGCGCATCTCGACGCGGTCGCGGCGGTGCTGCTGCTCGCCGCCTGGTCGCGCCGCTCCGGCGCGCTCCTCGGCATCGCCGGAGGTCTGAAGCTGATTCCGCTCGCCTCCGCGCCGGCGCTGCTGCGCGCGCGGCGGGCGCGGCTCGCGTCGCTGGCCATCGCCTTCGCCTTGCCGTTCGCGTTCTTCCTGCGCGGCCCGATCATGCCCGGCCTGCGCGACTACGCGCGGCGCTGGATCTTCAACTCGCCGGCGTACGAGCTGGTGTTCGACGCCGTGCGGCTCGTGCCGACGAAAGCGATCTGGACGCATCATCCGCTCCGCTTCGCCGCGATCTCCGACGTGGTCTACCGGCATCTCGATCCAGACTTTATGACGCGGGCGATCCTCGGCACGATCGCCGTCGCCTGCATCGCCACGGCGCTGCGCCCGACTACCGGCATCGCCGCGCTGCTGGTCTGCTCGCCGGCCATTCATCCGTGGTACTGGCTGACGCTCGTGCCGCTGGCACTCGCGGAGCGCAGCGCGTGGCTCGCCTTCGCGCTCGCCGCGCCGCTGTCGTACCTGCTCTACGCCGGCGCGCCGCGGCTGGCGGTCTACGCCATCTGCTACGCTCTGCCCGCTTGCGTGCTCCCGTTCGCGTCGCGCTCCTCTTCCTCGCCGTAGCGCTGCTCTACGCAGGCGCCGGCTTGCTGCCGGGCCGCACCTTCGCGCCGCTCGATCTGCCGCTCGACTTCGGCGCGTGGAAGCACGATCCGTCGACGCGCGTGCGCGTGTCGAACACGCTGCTCACGGACGTCGTGCTGCAGTTCGTGGCCTGGGACGCGGAAGTGACGCGCGCGCTGCAACGCGGCGAGCTGCCGTGGACGAATCGCTGGGCCGGCGACGGCGGTCCGCTCTTCGCCAATCCGCAGACCGCGCTTTTCTCGCCCTACATCTGGCCGCGCCTCCTGTTCGGCCTGAAGGGTTGGGCGGTGATGGGGATTCTCAAGCTGCTGGCCGCGGCGCTCTGCGCCTGGTGGTTCGCGCGCGAGCTCGACGTCGCGCCGCGAGACGCGCTCTTCTGCGGCCTCGTCTACGCGACAGCCGGCTACACGATCGTCTGGCTGCTCTATCCGATCACCGGCGTCTTCACGCTGCTGCCCGGCCTCGCCGCGGCGGCGTTGCGTCTCATGAAAACGCCGTCGCTCCGCAACGCGGCGCTGACGATTCTCTTCGGCGCGCTCGCGACCGCGGGCGGACATCCGGAGACGCTGTTCATCGGTGTCGCCGGGATCTGGATCTTTCTCGCGTGGGAAGCGGAGAAGCGTCCCGGCTTCGGTCTCTCCGCGATCATCCCGTCCTCGGTCGGCGCGCTGCTCGGTTTCCTGCTGCTCTCCGCGCAGCTCGCCCCGTTCCTCGGCATCCTCGGCAACGGCTACGCGAGCGTGCTCCGCCCGCGACTCGCGCATCCGTTCCGCATCTGGGGCGTGGTCTCGCAAATCCTGCCTGGCATCCTCGGCACGCCGCTGCGCGGCGAGCTCGATCTCACGGCGCTCCCGATGGCCGAGAACTTCAACATCCGCGCGGGCGGCTACATCGGCGCGCTGGTGCTGCTCTGCATTCTCTTCGCGTGGCGCGAGCTGCCGGCCACGCTGCGCCGCGGCCTGGTGATCGGGATCGTCGCGCTGGTGATCTCCTGGTATCCGCCGGGCGTCTGGCACGTGCTGCGTCACGTGCCGGTGCTGCGCGTGCTCACGCTCGAATACGGCGTCGCGCTGTTCGTGCTGTTCGGCGCGATGGCCGCCGGTCCCGCGCTGGCCATCGTCGCCGCGCGGCAGCGGCGCAAACTAGGCACGGCACTGATCATCGCCGGACTCGCCGCAACGATCGCCGGCGCGCTCCCGGCGATTCCGTCGATGCGCGCTCCGCTCACGCGCGTCGCGCGCGGCGGGATCGAGACGCTGCGCGGACGCGGCTATCTCACGCAGCCGCCCGCGGTGTACGAGCAGCGTCTCGCCTACTACCTCGACGCCGCCGGCGCGACGACGCTGCGCCGCGTCGCACTGCCCGGCGTCTGCTGGCTCATCGCCGGTCTCGCGCTCGCCACGCGCCTCCGCCGCCGCATGCTCACACTCGCACTCGCGGCGGCCGCGGAGCTGCTCGGCTTCGGCATCGGGTTCAATCCGACGGTGCCGATGACAAATGTCCCGCGCGAGCCCGGCGTCATCACCACGCTCAAACGACTCGATCCCGCGCATCAGTATCTGATCGCCGCGCACTTCGAAGTGTTCGCCGCAAACCTCGGCACGTTCTACGGCGTGCGCGACGCGATCTCGTACGACGCGCTGAACACGAAGCAGCGCGTCGAGCAGCTCCTGCCCGCCGGCTACGATCCGATGCTGCACACGTTCAATCCAATGCTCGCCCCAAACGAGACGCACGCACTCGCCACCCTCGGCGTGAAGTACGTGCTCTCGCGCACCGACGTCCCTAACGCCCGCCGCATCGCCGGACCACCCGCACCCGCCGTCGGCATCTACGAGCTCCAAAACCCCACACCCGTCGCGCCGCCCACGAACCACCGCCCACCCGGTCTCGCCGCCGGCATGATCGTCTCGCTGCTAGCCCTCCTAGCCGCCGCCACCTGGCTGCACCTCTACACGCTGCCGGCGGTTGTGGCCACAGGGAACGACCTGGGGCCTCCGGCGGCCGGGGCCACAGGCCCCGGACCCCGCTGATTGGCCTAGCCTCCGCGACACAGTGTCGCGAGCTTGGAGGTAGTGTCGCGGAGGCTAGGCCAACCAA
>DASVQE010000008.1:0-52070 GCA_036389275.1 Thermoanaerobaculia bacterium | reverse complement strand
CCTCCAAGCTCGCGACACTGTGTCGCGGAGGCTAGGCCAATCAGCGGGGTCCGGGGCCCGTGGCCCCGGCCGCCGGAGGCCCCCGGTCGTCCCCTCTACCCCAACGATCAAAACCTCCAGCCGAAGCCGATCGACGTCTTCGTGCGTGCGTCGTACGCGGGTGAGTCGTTGCGCAGGAGTTGTTTGGCGTCGACGCGGAGTGACAGGCTTGGGGTGAGGAAGAGGTGGAAGCCCGCGGCCAGTTCCGCCGAGGTGCGGTCGTTGCCGAGGGCGGTGCCGCGGACGTAACGTGCGCCGGCGCCGAGGTACGGCTTGAAGCGCGAGTCGGTGGCGAAGTGATACTGCGCGAGCACGTCGATTGGCAGCGTGTGCTCCTCGCGGCGGAAGAACCCGTGCGAGGTCACGATCCCGCCGGTGGTGTGATCCTCGTATGCCGCCGACACCTCGGCCGCCCACGTCGGGCGGAAGCGATACTCGAGGGCAAGACCGAAGCCGCCCGTCCAGTCGCCGCCGGCGGTGGACGACTCCGTGTACCCGAGATCGCTGGCGAACAGCGAGACTCGGAGCGGATGGTCGGGAGTGGACTGCGCGAAAGCGGAGAACGGCAGCAGCGTGAGCAGTGTCAGCACGAAACGGCGCATGAGCGATTTCCTCCGCACCGTGGGACGAACCGGTGCGGAGGAACGTTTCGCGCGCGTTACAGCGTCTCGACGATCATCGCCGCCGCTTCGCCGCCGCCGATGCAGATCGCGGCCATGCCGCGCTTCGCGCCGCGATCCTGCAGCGCGTGAATCAGCGTCACCAGGATGCGCGCGCCGCTGGCGCCGATCGGATGGCCGAGCGCCACCGCGCCGCCGTGAATGTTCAGCTTCTCGTGCGGGATGTTCGCGTCCTTCATCGCCGCGAGTGCGACCGCGGCGAAGGCCTCGTTGATCTCGAACAGATCGATGTCATCGACCGTGAGATTCGCGCGGCGCAGCACGAGATCGATCGCCTTGCCCGGCGCGGTCGTGAACCACTCCGGCTCGTGCGCGGCCGTCGACTGCGCGACGATGCGCGCGATCGGCTGCAGCCCATGCTTGTCGGCGTACTCGGCTGACGTCAGCACGAGTGCGGCGGCGCCGTCGTTGATCTTCGACGCGTTGGCGGCCGTCACCGTGCCGCCTTCCTTGAGGAACGCCGGCTTGAGCTTCGACATCTTGTCGAGCGGCGCGTTGAACGGCTCCTCGTCGTCGACGACCAGCGACTTCCCTTTCTTCCCGTCGATCTCGACGACCGCGATCTCCTTCTTGAACTTCCCGTTCTTCGTGGCGTCCTGCGCGCGGCGGTACGACTCGAGCGAGAACGCGTCCTGCTCCTCGCGCGAGAACGTGTACTTTTGCACGCACGTCTCGGCGCAGCTTCCCATGTGCTTATCGCCGTACGGATCCCACAGGCCGTCGTGGATCATCAGGTCGATCATCTTGCCGTTGCCCATGCGGTAGCCGCCGCGCGCCTGCGGCAGCGCGTACGGCGCGTTCGACATCGACTCCATGCCGCCGGCCACGGCCAGGTCGTACTCGCCGCAGCGGATGTCGTTGGCGGCGTACATGACCGCCTTCATCCCCGAGCCGCAGACTTTGTTGATGGTCACGGCGCCGGCGCTGACCGGCACGCCGGCGTAGATGCCGGCCTGCCGCGCGGGCGCCTGCCCGACGCCGCCCTGCAGCACGTTGCCCATGATCACCTGCTGGATCTGGCCTGCGTCGATGCGCGAGTTCTCGAGCGCGCACTTGATGGCCACCGCGCCGAGGCGCGGCGCCGGCAGCGCGGACAGCGTTCCCTGAAACGAGCCGATCGGCGTGCGCGCGCCGCCGAGAATGACGATGTCGGTCATAAGGTCTCCTGATGGCGAGTTCTATCACACGGGGAAAGTGCTGAGTGCCAAGTGCTGAGTGCAGGCTTCGCCGGAAGTTTCAGCACTTAGCACTTAGCACTGAGCACTGCCGCCGTCGTAGAATGCCGCCCGCCTCATCTAACGTCAGGAGTCTTCCGCATATGTCCATCTCCGCCATCACCGATCGCCGGATCCACGTCCAGGCCGGCGAGGTTCACAACGTCCTGTCGCGGCACATGCTCGCCGACGGCTACGACATCGTCATGGACCTGAAGAAGTCGAAAGGCTCGTGGGTCTTCGACGCACGCCGCGGCCGCAACGTCCTCGACTTCTTCACCAACTTCGCCTCCATTCCGGTCGGCTACAACCATCCCAAGATGGACACGCCGGAGTTCCGCGAGCGCATCGCCGACGTGTCGGTGAACAAGCCGGCCAACTCCGACATCTACACGACCTACATGGCCGAGTTCGTGGAGACGTTCGCGCGGCTGGCCGTGCCGCCCTCGCTGAACAAGCACATGTTCTTCATCGAAGGCGGCTCGATGGGCATCGAGAACGCCATCAAGTCGGCGTTCGACTGGAAGGTGCGCAAGAACTTCCGCAAGGGCTACAAGGAAGAGAAGGGCACGCAGGTGATGCACCTGCGCGAATGCTTCCACGGCCGCAGCGGCTACACGCTCTCGCTCACCAACACCGCCGATCCGCGCAAGACGCAGTACTTCCCGAAATTCGACTGGCCGCGCATCGACAATCCGAAGCTGACCTTCCCGGCCACCGAGGAATCGCTGGCCGATGCGGCGCGCCGCGAGGAAGCGGCGCTCGCGCAGGCCAAGCAGTTCCTGGTCGAGCGGAAGGACGACATCGCCGCGTTCATCATGGAGCCGATCCAGGGCGAAGGCGGCGACAACCACTTCCGTCCCGAGTTCTTCCGCGCCGTGCGCCAGCTCTGCGACGAGAACGACATGATTCTCATCTTCGACGAGGTGCAGGCCGGCGTCGGCATCACCGGGAAGATGTGGTCGTTCCAGCACTACGGCGTCGAGCCGGACATGTTCTGCTTCGGCAAGAAGACCCAGGTGTGCGGCTTCGCCTCGAACGACCGCATCTTCGAGCTCGACGAGAACGTCTTCACCATCTCCTCGCGCATCAACTCGACGTGGGGCGGCAATCTCACCGACATGGTGCGCGCGCAGCGCTACTTCGAGATCATCGACGAGGAGAATCTCGTCGAGAATGCCGCGCGCGTCGGCGAGTGGTTCCTCGGCGAGCTGCAGCGCTTCAGCCAGGAGTTCCCGCAGCTCGTCACCAACGTCCGCGGCCGCGGCCTGATGTGCGCCTTCGACCTGCCGAGCGGCGACGTCCGCGACGCGGCGCTCAAGGCGTTCATGGCCCACGACGTGATGGTCCTCTCCTCCGGCCACCGCTCCGCCCGTTTCCGTCCGCCGCTGAACCTCTCGATGGACGAGGCGCGCGAAGGCGTGCGGAGAATGGAGCAGGCGCTGCGCGATCTCGCGTAATCGCGCAACGGAACTCGGGCGGGCCCGAAGGCCCGCCCGAACCCTTCCCTACTTCTCCTTCTGATCGTGCGGCACGGTGACGGTGGCGGTCGCCAGCGAGCTGTTGCCCGCCTGATCGGTCGCGCGCCAGGTCAGCGTGTAGACGCGGTCGGCGGCGTTGCCCGAGCGCTCCGCGCGCAGGAAGATCCGGCTGCCGTCGATGATGACGTCGTTCGACGTATGGCCGTCGCCGCGCACGTCGTCGCCTTCGTTGCTGGCGATCGCGACGAGCGTCACGGACGGCGCGGGATCGAAGTCGTCGGTGACGCTGATCGACGGCGCGATCTCGACCATCTGGTGATTGGCCGGCCAGAGCACGGCCGGCGTCACCGAGACGCGCAGCGACGGCGGCGTGACATCGCGCGAGTAGCCCTCGAAACGGGCGGCGCGATACGGCTCGGTGATGAAGGCCGTTGACGCGACGATGGACTGGCCGGCGCCGAAGAGGAGGAAGTTGCCGAGGTAGTACGGCCCGTCGACGCCGTTCTCGCCGATGGTGTGGCCGTCGAACGAGAAGACGATCGTCTGCGTGCCGCTGCCGAGGAACGCGCTGCCGGTGCGGAAGCCGAGATCCTTCCCGTCGCGGTCGCGCAGTCCGGCCGACCAGGTGTAGGAGCCGGCGAAGTCGACGGCGACGTCGAGGCGGATATCGAGACGGTCGTAGAGATTGTTGCCGTCGGTGTCGACGCCGGCCGACGTGCCGCCGACGATGCGCAGCCGCTCGTGGTCGAAGGTGCTCAGGTCGTACGCGGCGGTGCGGCCGAGGCTGTAGCGGATGTCGGCCGGAACGCTGCCGCCGGCGAGCACGCGGTCGTAGCGCGCCACTTCCACGTCGTACGGACCGTTCACGGCGAGGTCGCGGACGATGTCGGCCGTGTCGAACACGACCTCCGCCGCCTGCGCGCCGGTCGTGAGCGTGCGGCGGACGCCGCGCTGCAGGAACTTGCCGTTCGACGCGCGCAGGCGCACCTGCACGTCGTAGTCGCCCGCCTCGAGGAGGTCGGCGCGCGGCGCGATGCCCACCTGATCGACCAGGCCGTCGAAGTCGCTGTCGATGGTGCGCTCGATGAACGTGCCGTTCATCACCGCACGGCGCGGCACGACGTCGAATTCGGCGGCGGCGGTGCGGCGGAACGCGCCGCTCGCGGCCACGCCGCCAATGCTCGCTTCCACTTCGTAGTGGCCGGACACGCCGGGATTGGCGAAGGCGGTGTAGACGCGGTCGCCGGCGACGCTGTCGGCGCCGGTGCCGTCATCGCGGAAGCTGAGCGTCATCGGGACGAACGCCGCGTCGCCGGGCCGGTAGAGCCGCGCGGTGACATCGAGGTTCTGCACCTTGCCGAGCGCGTCGATCACGACCGCGGCCAGCCGGACGTTCGAGCCGGCCGGATAGGAGTCGCCGCCGCCGACGAGCATCGTCCGCGTGCTGTTCTCGAAGAGCGTGGTGACGACCACGCGCAGCGGCGTGGCCAACGCCGCCGTCTCGCTCACTTCGAGCGCGTACGTCCCCGACGCCGGCTGGTGCAGCAGGATGATGTAGGTAGCGCCGTTCGCGACGGCGGAGCTGTCGCTGCGCGCGCCGGCGAACGCCGCGGTCTCGGCGTCGCCGATGGTGAAGCGCGTCCCGTTCGGCGCGCGCAAGGCCACGGTCAGCGTGCGCGAGACCGCGGTCACCCGGACGATCGCTTCCGGTGTGGCGTCGACGACGAGCGGCCGCGATACGGCCGGCGCCGCCGGGGTGAGTACGAAGGCGTCGTGCGCCATCGCCACTGCCGGCACCTCGGCCGTGGTGGTGACGGCGCCGAACGCCGGCAGCGAGATCAGGCTCGCCACGAACATGGCGAGCAGAGAGATTCGTTTCATCATTTCTCCTGAAAGACCCAGGCCGTCGTGCCGCGTCGTGAGCTGTAGATGCAGACGAGCAGCGAGCGGTCGGGCGATTGGAACGCGAAGAGTTGCGCGTGATGTGATTCGTTGAGAGCGCGGCCGTTGACGAGGGTGCGCGCGAGCAGCGTCGCGCCGCCGCCGGGCGCGAGCAGACGCTCGCGGCCGGTCAGCCGGCGGTCCCACTGCAGCCCGGCGCCGCCGTCCCAGTTCATGAGGCCGAAGCGCGGGATCGGCACGACGATGCCGGAGAACGAGCGCCGCAGCGGCACCGGCTCGAAGACCTCGTAGCGCTCGCGGTCGAACGGATTCTGCAGCGCGGACGCACGCGCGGCGCCGGTGGCGAGGTCGATGTGCGTCGCTTCCGCCGCGCCGCTCGCGGCGCTGTACGCCGAGCCGGCGAAGAGCACGCCGCGCTCAGCTCGCGGGCGCACCACGAACGGCACCGACGGCACGGCGCCGCCGAGCGTCACCCGCAGCGGCTTGCCGTCCGGGCGCGGCTCGCCTTCGAAGGCGACGCGCACGAGCAGCAACACCAGCAGCGCCGCGGCCGCGGCCAGGACCAGGACGAACACGATCACGCGCTTCCCCATGCGTCAATTGTTGGGGAACTGGTTGTTGATCTGAATCAGAATCGACTGGGCGGCGTTGTCGCTGCGGATCGTGGTGTGGTTCGCCTGGAACGCTCCCATGAACGAACCGCCCGGCGGCGGGAAGGCGCTGAGCGTCGTCACGGCCAGATCGTTGCCGACCTGGAATCCATACGTCGTCCCTTTCTCGATGGCCGTGTACTCGTTCAGGCCCCAGAGCTGCGTGACCGTGGTGATCTTCACCGTCTCGACGTTTGCCAGCACACGGTACGTCGCGTTGGTGACTTTGCTGACGAAGCCGTTCGGCAGCGAGGTCGGGATCATGCCCGCCGTCTCGGCCGGCACGTCGATGGTGCCGTTGCCGTTCGCGTCAGCGTCGGCGCCCCAGCCCCACCACTTGATGTCTCCGCGCAGCGGTTGGTTCTGATTGAACGAGGCCGCGCGCGCGGTCTGCAGATCGAGGATCCCCGGCGGCTGCGGCGGGAAACTGAAGAACGGCAGCAGTTCCGTGCTGATGATCTTTTGGATGTCGGCATCGGTCGACTGCGGATCGTTGGTCGTGCGCGCCGCGTGGACGATGTCGGCCAGCACCGAGCCGTGGTGCGGCGTGCTGAGCGTCGACACCGACAGCAGCTTCGCCGTCTGCGGGTTGTACTGCGTGTTGGTGAAGAGGCGCGTGTCGAGACCGCCCTTGCTGTGCGCAACGATGTGGTACTTCTTCGCGCCGAACGCTCGCACCAGCGACGCGATGCGCGCCGCCAGCAGCTGCGAGTTCTCGGCCACCGAGCCGTTCGCATTCAGGCTGATGTTGCTCGAGTACGGCAGCTTCGCGTTGTCGAAGTAGGTGCGGAAGCTGGTGTTCCAGGTGTCCGCCTGCGCGGCGATGCCATGCACGAGGAAGATCGGCGCGATGGCCTTGAACTCCAGTTGGGCCCAGTCGACGGCCATGCACCAGTTCTCCGCCGGCGCGCTGGCCTGGTCGATGTAGATCGTGACCGTGTTCTGCGCCGGCACCGGCTCGGCACCGGTCGGCTCGTCCTGTGTCGGACCGCCCATCGACGGCTGCGGGAAGTTGATCCACTCGATGCGGATCGGAAACTCGTTCAGCTTCCAGATGTTGTTGTCGCCGGTGAGGTTGCCGAGGTTGTGGCCGTTGAACTCGACGCGGTCGACTTCCGGCGGAAAGCCGGGCGCGCCGTGCACGTCGATGTCGAAAGCCGGGATGATCAGCTTCGCGAACGGCGAGATCAGCCCACGCGCCGCCATGCCCACCGGGTCGGCGACGTGGCCGAAGCCGTCGAGCACACCGACGTTGCGCTTGACGGGAATGTTGATCTGCAGCGGTCCGCCGCTGCGCGACGTGCAGCCGGTGTCGAGACCGGAGCCGGTGTCAACGACGAAGAGCGTGTCGTCGGTATCGGGCGGCGTGAACGGCGAGCTGCCCGAGTGCGAAGCCAGCGTCTGCACCTGCCGGCCGCCGCCGCGCGACGGCAGGTCCTGCGCGAAGAGCGAAGAAGAGAGCAGCAGCAGCGAGAGAAAGAGAGAGCCCGAGACGATCCGGGAACGGGGTCGTGTCATCAATCCTCCGAATTGTTTGGTGTTGTCCGAGAGAGAGATTTACTTCCGGATGGGTATAGGGAATGAGGCGCGGAGGATAGAGACTGGATGGACGTGTGTCAAGAAGTCCTCAGCGGCCGGGCGGCCGGCCGGCAGCTCACCGGAAGACCCACACCGTCGTGCCGAAGCGGGTCGTGTAGAGACAGACCAGCAGCGCGTGGGTGCGGGCGCGGTAGACGCGCAGGCGCGCGATGTCGGAGCGGGCGAAGTCGCGGCCGTTGACGAGCGTGCGCGTGAGGAGCGGCGCGTTCGTCGACGCGCGCAGCAACTGCTCGCGGCCGGTCAGCGCCGGATCGCCGAGAGTTAAGGCGCCGCTGCGTGAGACGAGGCGCGGGATGCGCAGACCGCGGAAGCGGCGCGCGAGCTCGGGCGAGTCGAGCGGCACTTCGTCGGCGAGGTCGAAGCGCGCGCGGTCGAGCGGATCGCGCAGCGGCAGGGTGATCACTTCGCCGCTGCGGAGGTCGATCCGCGCGCCGGTGGCCTCGCGCGTCCGCTCGTCGAAGCCGTACGCGACGACGATGGCGAAGCGGTCGCCGTGCGGCTCGACGACCAGCGGCTGCGCGCGGAGATCGATCTTCGCGATGCGCGCGCGGAGATGCGCGTTCGCCGCCTTCGGATCGCCCTCGTAGTCGACGAAGTAGAGCGTGCCGACGAAAGCCGCCAGCAGCGCGGCGAGGCAACCGAGGCGGCGCATCATTCGCGCACCGCCAGGGCGAAGACGATCGCGCCGAGGATGCCGACCGAGCCGGCGGTGTAGAACGGCAGCGGCGGCGCGACGTTCCAGAGAGCGCCGCCGATCGCCGCGGCCGGCGCGATGGTCGCGCTGCGCAGCAGGTAGTACAAGCCGACGCTGCGCGCGCGGCAGGAGGCGTCGGCGAAGTCGACGATCAGCGACTTGCGCGACGGCTCGCCCACTTCACGCAAACCGCCGACGACGAACGCGCCGATCAGCGCGCCGAACGAGTGCGCCGACACCACCGCCACCGGAAAGGCGGCGAAGCAGAGGAACGTGGCGATGACCACCGGTTTGCGTCCGCCGTAATCGGCGAAACGCGCCGCCGGCAGGTAGACGAGCAGCGACGTGAGCGACTGGATTGATACGAGCACGCCGAACTGTGCGGCCGACAGGTGGGCGACGTTCGTGGCCCAGATCACCAGGAAGACGTCGACCAGACCTTCGCAGGTGCGGGCAAAGATGTCGGCGACGAGCAGCATGCGCAGCGAGTGCGGAAACGTGCGCCAGACGCCGCGGATGTTCAGCGCGTCGGCCGGCACCGGCGGCAGCGCGATGCGGCGCGCGGCGACGAGCGCCAGCGCCGCCACGATCAGCGTGATCACCAGCATGCCGCGCACGCCGCGCACCACGCCGCTGCGCGCGATCACCACGCCGCCGATCAGCGGCGCCACCGTCAGCGGCACGCGCTTGACCAGCGCCTGCACGGTGAAGCCGATGGCGCGCTTTCCCTTCGGCAGCGCGTCGCCGACCACGGCGAACACGGTCGGACTGGCCATGCTGGCCCAGGCCATCACCAGCGCCAGTCCGGCGATCACGAACGGCCACGACGGCGCGGCGAGATACGCGCCGTAGCCGCACATGGCGATGGCGATGAAGAGCGTGAGCGCGGTGCGCCGTCCGAAGCGATCGCCGGCCCAGCCGCCGGGGTACTGATAGAGCCCGTCGAGCAGATCGCGCAAACTGCCGTACAACCCCACCGCCAGCACCGGCGCGCCGAGCGCCTGCAGATACTTGGGCACGAACTTCAGCCAGAGATTCTCACCGAGCGTCACCAGCAGCAGCGCGGCGGAAACGGCGGCGACGTTGGGGTCGAGGCGGAAACGCGCCGACATGAGGTGAGTTTAGTTCCTCGTCGTCACGCTTCCATCTCCGCGAAATTCACCGACACCAGCCGCGAGCAGCCTGCTTCTTCCATCGTCACGCCGTACAGCACGTCCGCCGCTTCCATCGTTCTGCGCGAGTGCGTGATCACGATGAACTGCGTGTCGCGGGAGAAGTCGCGGACCAGGCGCACGAAGCGCTCCGTGTTGACTTCGTCGAGCGGCGCGTCGACCTCATCGAGGATGCAGAAGGGCGACGGCTTGTAGCGGAAGATCGCGAAGAGCAGCGCGATCGCGGTGAGCGCGCGCTCGCCGCCCGAGAGCAGCGCGATCGATTGATTCTTCTTGCCCGGCGGCTGCGCCACCAGCTCGATGCCGCTCTCCAGCACATCCTCTTCATCGAGGAGTTGCATACGCGCGGTGCCGCCGCCGAAGAGCGAGGTGAAGATGGCGGTGAACGACTCGTTGACGGCGTTGAAGGCCTCGCGGAACAGCTCGCGCGAGGTGAGGTTGATCTTGCGGATGGTCTGCCGCAGCGACTCGATCGACTGCACCAGATCGTCGCGCTGCGTGCGCAGGAACGACTCGCGCGTCTCGAGCTCGGTGTGCTCGTCGATGGCCAGCACGTTGACCGGGCCGATCTTCTCGATCTGATCGGCGAGCTTCGCCACTTCGCTCTCGAGCGCGGCGCGCGCCTCTTCGTCCGACGGCGGCTCGACGTCGGCCAGCGCGTCGATGCCGGCGTGCAGATCGAACGAGATCTGCTCGCGCAGGATCTCGAACGCCGAGCGCGCGCGGTCCAGTCGCCGCTCCGATTCGAACAGCGCGTCCTTCGCCGACGTCCACTGCTCGCGCGCGCCGTGCGCGCCCGACTCGAGCTCCTCGACCCGCGCGAGCAGCTCGGCCACTTCGGTCTCGACGGCCGCGCGCATGTCCGACAGCTCCTGCAGCTTCGCCGCCGACTGCTCGAGCGCGCCGCGGCTGTTCTCGACCGCCACGCCGGTATCGCCGTGACGGCGCACCAGCGTCTCGATCTCCTGCTGCAACTGCGTGGCGCGCGCGCCGAGGGACACGACGATGCGCGAGAGATTCTCGTGCTCGCGCTGGATGGCGTTCACGTTCCCGGCCGCGGTCTCGACGTCGACGCGCGCCTTCGAGGCCACTTCCGTCACTTCCTCGAACGCGACGCGCGAGCCGGCCAACTGCTCTTCGTGCTCGCGGATGGCGTCGTGCAGCTCCTGCTCGCGCGCCTGCAGCGTGTCGAGCTCCGCGATCGCGGCATTCTTCCGGCCGAGGAGCTGCTCTTTTTCGTCGGCGTAGAGGGTCTGCTCCTCGGAGGCGACGGCGAGATCTTTCTCGAACCGCTGCAGCTCCGTGCCGGCGCGCTCGCGCTGGCCGCGCCGCTCGCGCAGCTCCTGATCGGCGGTGCGCATCCGTTCCTCGGTGAGGATGCGGGTGTCATCGGCGGCGCGCAGCTCTTCCTCGACCGTCTGCAGCTCGGCGGCCATGCCGCTGGCGCGCGACTCTTCGCTGCCGACCAGCGCCACCAGATCGGCGATCTCGCGCTTGATCGAGAAGACGCCCGGCGTCGCGCCTTCGCTCTTGCCGCCGATCACCAGCGGCCCGCGCACGACGTCGCCTTCGAGCGTGACGAACGTCGCGCTCGGCCGCTCTTTCGCGCGCTGCACCGCCTCGCCGAGCGTGCCGACGATGTACGCCTCCGGAATGGCGTGACGCACCGCATCGGCGATGGCGCCTTCGCCGATGACCGAGTGCGCGGCATCGCCGCGGCGCGAGCCTTCGGCCGTCGGCGCGTAGTCGAGGGTGATGAACGCGCCGCGTCCTGCGCCGCGCTCGCGCAAGCGGCGGATCGCTTCCGAGGCCGTGGCCGCGTCGTCGACGACGACCGCTTTCGAGACCTCGCGCAGCAGCGTGTCGAGCGCCGCTTCGAAGCCTTCCGCCGCGCGCACCGCTTCCGCGGCGGAGACGGCGTTGGGGATCAGCTCGAGGATGGCGCGCCGCACGTCTTCGTCCTGCGCTTCGAGCGAGGCGAGCAGCGTGCGCAGCGAGTCGATCTTGTAGCTCGTCTGCGAGACGCGGTCACGCGCGCCGGCCAGCGACTCGCGCAACGCGTCGCGCCGCGAGACGAGCTCGTCGCGCCGCTCCACCGCTTCGCGCGCGTTCTGCTGCGCGGCGGCGAGCGCCTGTTCGGCGTCGCGCACCGACTGCTCCCATTCGTACATCTGCGCGAGCGCGCCGTCGCGGCTCTCCGCGGCGCGGCGCGCACTCTCGGTGAGCTTGGTCAGATAGAACTCGCACTTTTCGACGGCGATCTCGATCTGGTGCACCTGATTGCGCGCCTCGGAGATCTTGGCGATGGTGCGCATGAGCGACTCGCGCGCGTCGGCCAGCGACTTCTCGTGCTGCCGCACCGCATCGCCTTTCTCCTGCCGCTCGCGCTCGACCTGATCGGCGATCTCGCGCAGCCGGTTGCGCTCCGCGCGCGCGGCCTCGAGCTGCTGCGTCTTCTCGTCGAGCGCAGCCTGCTGCTCCGCGCCCTCGGCCTCGAGCGTGGCGATCTGCGCGCGCGCCGAGTCGATGCGCTGCATCAGGTCGCCGAGGTTCGTCTCCGACTGCTGCAGGAACGAGCGCAGACGCTCGACCTCGCCCGACAGGCCGGCCATCTCCTCGCGAACGCGCGAGGCGTGCGACGCCCGCGCGGAGTGCTGCGCGCGCGTCTCGGCCAGACCCGATTCGGATGCGCCGAGGAGCGCCGCCAGCTCGCGCTCGGCCGCCTGCGCCGCGGCGAGATTCGCGCTGGCCGCTTCCTCTTCCGACTGCGCGGCGAGAATGCGCGCCTTGTAGAGCGAGCGCTTCGCCGTCGAGAGCTGATCGGCGAGCTCGCGATGGCGGCGTGCCTTCGAGGCCTGCCGCTTGAGCGAGTTCAGATTGCGCGTCACCTCGCCGAGCGTGTCGTCGATGCGCAACAGGTTCTGCTGCGTCTCCTCGAGCTTCAGCTCCGCGGCCCGGCGCTTGGTCTTGTACTTCGTGATGCCGGCCGCCTCTTCGATGAGGCGCCGCCGGTCCTGCGGCTTGTTGGAGAGGATCAGGTCGATCTTCCCCTGTTCCATCACGCTGTAATTCCGGATCCCCAGACCTGTGTCCATCAGGATGTCGGAGATGTCCTTCATCCGGACGCGGCGGCCGTTCAGGCGGAACTCCGACTGACCGTCGCGGAAGACGCGGCGGTTGATGACGATCTTGCCGTCGTCGGCCATCGGGTGGTTGCTGTCGCCGTTCGACGTGCCGAGGGTGAGCGTGACCTCGCCCATCGACAACGCGCGCCGGCGCGCCGAGCCCTGGAAGATGACGTCTTCCATCGTCTCGCCGCGGATGTGGGAGGCGCGGTTCTCGCCGAGGACCCAGATCAGGGCGTCGCAGATGTTCGATTTACCGCAGCCGTTCGGGCCGACTACGGCCGTCATCGCAGCGGGAAAAGTCAGGTGGGCGGCGTCGTAGAACGACTTGAAGCCGTGGATGTCGAGCTTTTCGAGACGAAACATTTCTTGTGTAGGTGCGATCCGATTTGCACGGGATCGTAGCGCGGTTCCAAATCGCGGTGGCAGCGGTTCGTGTGCACTTTTCGCACTACGATGTGCGCGTGATCGCGATCGACGACTTCCTCCAACACGAGATCGACGCCGGCGCGTTCCCGAGCGTGAGTTACGCGATCGGAACGACGGACGGCATCGAGCGCGAAGGCGCCCTCGGACACGCGGTGGCGGTGCCGCTGCGCATCGCCGCGAACGTCGACACGATCTACGACTGCGCCTCGATCACCAAGCCGCTCGTCACCGGCACGCTGATCCTGCAGGCGGTCGCCGAGAAACGGATCGCGCTCGATGACGAGTACCGCGGCTACACGTTCCGCGAGCTGCTCACGCACACGAGCGGACTGCGGCCATGGCTGCCGACGTTCACCTATCCGAGCGTGCTCGAGGCGATCGAGCGCGACGGACCGGAACGGCCGCGCGGCTCGAGCGTGCGCTACTCCGATCTCAATTTCTATCTGCTCTACTTCGCCCTCAACGAGATCTTCGGCGACTATCGCGCCGCGGCGCGTGCGCGCATCTTCGAGCCGCTCGGGTTACGTGACTCGTGGTTCGATCCGCCGGAGTCGCTCAAGCTGCGCATCGCGGCGACGGAATGGGGACAGCGCTTCGAGCCGCGCACGTTCTCGGTGGCGTTCGCCGGATTCCGCCAGGGACTGATGTGGGGCGAGGTGAACGACGGCAACTCGTTTCACGCCGGCGGCACGCTCGGCAACGCCGGCCTCTTCGCGACGGCGCGCGACGTCTTCCGCATCGCCCAGGGCTTCGCCCGCGGCGAGCTGGTGCCGCGCGAGCTCGTGTCCGAGGCGACGCGCGCGCAGGTCGAGGACCGCGGGCTCTCCTGGCAGACCGACGGGCCGGGGCTCTCGCCGCAGTCGTGGGGACACATGGGCTTCACCGGCACGTCGGTGTGGGTGGACGGCGATCGGATTTTCGTGATGCTGACGAACCGAATTCACCCATGCGCAGCGCCGATGGCGATGCACCCCATCCGCGCCCACTTCCACGAGCTCGCAATGTCATCCCGAGCGTAGCGAGGGACCTGGGTGGGTGGGGTGGCAGGCATGAGCATCAGGCACGTGCATCGCCCACCGCCCGCCCAGGTCCCTCGCTCACGCTCGGGATGACGGCACGTGCATCGCCCACCGCCCGCCCAGGTCCCTCGCTCACGCTCGGGATGACAGCGCGGGCCAGCCCCAGTCGCGGGCTTGACGCCGCAGGGAGTCGCTGCGCGCATGCTCGCCGTTCGCCTCGGCCAGCTCCGCGAAGAGCAGCAGCGTTTCGCTCAGCAGCGGATCGGGATCGGTGTAGTCGTCGCGAAAACGGGTCTCGAGCAGCTCGACGTTGTCGCGATAGAGCCGCAGCGCGGCCTCGGTGTCGCCGGCGCGCAGCAGGATGTACGCGAGGGCGAGGGACTGGAACTCCTGGATCTGCGGATGCTGCGCGAGCTGCAGTTCCATCAGCCGCCGCGCTTCGGGAAGATCGCGGCCGAGGTGCGCGAGACAGAGGGCGATGCCTTCGCGGGCGGCGGGATCGTCGGACTGGCGGTAGGCGTCGATGGCTTCGTCGAAACGGCCGAGGAGCTTGAGCGCTTCGGCGCGGTGCAGCGCGTCGCCGGTGCGCGTTGCTTCGGCTGCGGCTTCTTCGTAGCGGCGCGACTGGAGGAGCTGCTGCACGCTCGTCACCGGCTTCTGCGCGAACATGTAGGCCACCAGCCAGCCGATCAGCGCGATGGCGATGAGGAGAACCCAGAACCAGGGCGTCATTGAGGCGCGGTCGTCGTCGCGGGCCGCGGCGGCTGCGCCGGCGGTGCGACGCCTGGACGCGGTGCTCCCGGTTGCGGAGCTCCGGGTTGCGGCGCCGGCTGCGCGCCGCGCGCGGCCGCGGCGGCCTGCTGCGCCGCCTGCTGTTGCGCGACGATCTCCGGCGGCGTCACCGCGCCGCTCTCCATGATGTACGTGCGCATCGCCTGCGGCCGCCCTTCGTACTGAAAGTCGAGCTGCGGCATCGCCTGCGGCTTGGTCTCGTCTTTCTGATTGGCGAGGTCGGTGACTTCCGTCAGCGGCACCGCCGGCGCGTCGGAGACCTCGGTGTCGTTACGGTTGTTCATCCACATGTTGATCAGCGCCAGGATCAGGAACGCGCCGATGGCGCTGAGCGCGATGACGATGCCCTGGCGCTGCCGCGCGTATTCGAGCACGCTCTCGGAGGTCGAGAGCTCGCGCGTGTGGAAGACCTCCTGCAGCAGCGCCTGCGTGTCGATGCGCTCGCCGGTGGCGGGATTCGCGCCGCAGTACGGGCAGAGCTTCGCGTACGAGTCGATCGCGCGGCGGCAGGCCGCGCAGGTCACCTGTTCGTCGCCTCCGCTGCTCATCGTCCGAATGATATTTCAACGCTGAACGGCGCCGCGACCGGCTCGCCGTTCTCGGTGGCAGGACGGAATCGCCACGACTGCACCGCGCGCAACAGCACGGCGGTGTTGCCGCCTTCGAGCGGATGACGGATGGCCACTTCCTTCACGCGGCCGTCCGCTCCGATCACGAGATCGAACCGCGCCGTGCCGCGCGCGCGCAGCGGCGGAACGGGCTGGTACTGCGGCACGGGACGCGTGCGCACGGCGGCGCGGCGCGACTGCACCGGCGGCGCGTTCTGCGGCGGCGCCGACATGCCCGGCACGTTGCCGACGGGCGCGGCGCCGGGGATGCTGCCGGCGGGCGCGGCGCCCGGAGCCGGCGGACGCATCGTGCGGCGCGGCGGCAGCACCGGCTGACCGCCCTGCGCGTACGCGGCGCCGGTGATCGAGCGCGGATCGACCACCGCGGCCATCCGCTTCTTCTCCGCCTGCGCGCGCTTCGCCAGTTGCGCGTACTCGGCCGCGGAGACGGCCGTGGCGTCGCTGCGCTGATACTCGGCCGGCACGCCTTCCGCCGGCGAGCCGGCGACCGGCGCGCTGGTGATCGGCTGGTCGAAGCCGCCCGGCTCGTTCACCGGCACGAGCGGCGTGTTGGCGCGGCGCGGCGCCGGCACCGAAGCCTGCTCCTGCGCCTGTTCCTCGATCGTCTCCGGCGCGCGCTTCGGAGCGCCGTCGCGATTGATGATCACGCCGACGAAGAACGCCAGCACGAGCAGCACCGCGCCGCCCGCGGCGAAGAGCGCCTTCCGCCGCAACTGATGCTCGACCGGAGGTTTGTACTCGACGGCCGGCGCGGCAGCGGCCTGCGGCGGCGGCACCGGCGCGTTCTGATCCTGATTGCAGAACGGGCAGATGCGCGCCCATTCGTCGATGCCGCGCTGGCAGCGGACACACGGTTTCCGTTCGCTCATGCCGCGCGAAAGTGCAACGGCTGTACCGCTATCGGATCCGATGAACCCGGCTGCCGTCCCACCAGACGATGCCGTCCGCGGAGATGCCGAAAGCAGCCGGCGCAACGTCTTTGGCGATGAGCGTGCTCTTCTGTCTCGTGACGCGGTAGAGCGCGCCGCTGCTCGAGTCGTAGGCGACCCACTGCGCGCCGCGCGCGACGACGCGGTCGACGCCGGTCGGAAACTGCGAGGAGCGGTTGCCGAAGAGTCCCAGGCCGAGGAAGCCGCGCAGAAAGCCGCGCGCCACCGCCTGCGTCATCGACTGCGTCCCTTCGGTGATCCACACCCGTTTCGCCGCAGGGTCGGCTACGGCCAGCACGCGCGCGGTGAGCGCGGTGCCGCCGCCGGCGAGCGCCAGATCGGACGGCACCGCGCCAACGTCGACGCTGCCGACTTCGAGCGTATCGAGCGCGACGGTGCGGATGCGGCCTTCGCGCGGATAGACGAGGTAGGCGGTGCGCTGATCGAGCTCGAGATCGGAGGCGAACGGCGCCACGCGGACGCGCCGCACCACGCGGCCGTTCTCGATCTCTTCGAGCGTGCCGTCGCCGCGCGCGTAGACGTACGACCGGCCGTGCGATTCGCGCAGAAAGGCCGGATCGCGCCCGACGTTGACGCTCGCACCGCCCACCCGCTGCACGACTGCCGCGTCGCGCGCCAGCACGTACACCTCGCCGCCCGCAAAGCAGACGTCGATCGGCGTCTCCGCCGTGGCGCTGCGCGTGACGCGTCCGCTGCTCAGCTCCGCGATCACGATCTCGTTCGCGAGCGCGTCGATCACCGCCACGCGCTCCGCGGACGCCGCCATCGCCGTGGCATGCCCGACGCCTTGCGCGCTCCAGATCGCGCGGCCCGCGTCGTCGAAGAGTTCGAGCCGCCCGTCGTGCGCGACGGCGATGCCGCGCGCCGTCGGCATCAGCACCTGTGCCGATGCCGGAATCGCGAGCAGCAACGCCAGCGCGAGCCTCCTCATCGCGCCGCCTCGACGCGCAGCGGCTCGAGCAGCAGCGCGTCGGCATCGCCGGCGCGCGTGACGCCGAGGATGCGGTACGTGAGGCGGAGCGGCGCGCGCGCGTCGAAGGTGCCGGCGAAGGCGGTCGGCTCGCGGAAGCGGAACGCGACGCCGGCGATCGTTCCGCCGGCGAGCACGGTCTGCGCGGCCGGCGCCGGTTGCGCGGCATCGAACCGCGCCTCGCTGGTGAAGGTCATGGCGTCGAGGGCGACGCGCTGCTCCGGCGTGAGGCGCTCGTACGCATCGATCAGCGCGCGCAGCTCGGCGGCGGTTGGATTCACCGACGGCAACGACACGCTCCTCGCCGCTTCCGCTTCGCGCCGCAACGCGCGCAGCGTTTCGTTCGCCGGAAACTCCGTCAGCAGCGCGTCGAGCAGCGTGCGCGCCTCGCGCGTGTTGCCGCCGGCGAGCAGCGCGACGGCGCGCTGCACGCGCGCGCCGGTGGTCGTGCCTTCCGGCGGCCGCGCCGCGTAGCGTTCGTAGAGGCGCACCAGCGGCATCGAGAACGGATTGGCCTCGAACGCCTCGGCGAAGCGGCGCGTGCGCTCCTCGTCGCTGCGCGCCAGACGCGCCAGCGCCGTCAGCGCGGTCACGTCGTCGCTGCGCGCGGCCAGCACGCGCTCGTACTGTTGCCGCGCGAGCTCCGTCTTGCCGCGCGACTCGTACAGCGCCGCGAGCCGCAACTGGGCGCGATTCAGCAGCGACACGTACGCGGCCACGTCGCCGCGCGCGGAGCTGTAGATCTCGAACGACTCCTGCCGCGCCACTTCCTCCTGCAGCGCGGCGAATCTCGCCGAGCGCAGCGACTCCGTCACCGTCACCAGCAGCCGCTCCGCCTCGTCTGTCTCGTTCGCATCGAGGAGCGCCGTCGCCAGGGCGTGCTGGTAGATGGCCAGGTCGAGCGGCTTGCCGTTCGCGGCGATGGCCACGGCGTTGCGCGCGGCGCTCACCGCCTTGCGCGGATGCCCGAGGATGCGCATGGCCGAGGCATGGAGGTTCCAGGTTTCCGCGTCGTCGCTGGCGTAGCGCAGCGCCTCCTCGGCCAGCGCGAACGCGTTCGTCTCGCGGCCGAGCTTCGCCGCCGCCAGCGCCTCGTACGACGTCGCCACGGCGTAGCGCGTCAGCTTCGACTCGCGCCGCGCGTCGAGCCGCTCGCGCGCGGCGAGGTCGCGCGCTTTCTGATACTCGCCGCGCGCGAGCGAGCGCTCGTTGCGCGCCGCGCGCAGGTCGCCGAGGTTGAGGCGGCCGGAGAGCTGCGCCTCGAACGAATGCGCCGTGGCGAGCTGCTTTTCCATCTGGGCGATCTCAAAGTCGGAGGCGAGGCGCGAGGTCTGCGCGAACAGCGGCGCGGCCGCCAGCAGCGCCAGCATCAACAAGCGCTTCATGGCGCAAAGTACTCCTTGCGCGCGCTCACGATCTCGACGCCGCCGCTCCGCGCGCGCACCTCGATGGTCCGCCAGCCGCGCTTCGTCCCGGCGCTCTGGTAGACGACGAGATAGCGGCTGTTGATGTCGGCCAGCAGGCGACCGAGGGCGCGGCTCACCGTCTCGGCGGAGGCATCGATCACGGTGCCTCCGGTGTTGCCGGCGGCGCGGTCGAGGAAGCTTGCGTGCGACGCGCCGAGGACGATCGCGTGCACCGTGGTGCGCGCGCCGCTGATCCGCCGCAGCGCCTCCTCGTCGCGGAGGATGCTGTTGCGATCGCCGCCGTCGGTGATGACGATGGCGTAGGTGCGCTCGCGCGACGCGACCGAGGCCACCGCATCGCGCAGCGACGTTCCGCCGGACGGTGCGGCGTCGATGGCGAGATGCTCGCCGCGCGCGATCGGACGCGCTTTGGCCACATGGTGATTGAAGAGCACCAGCGAGGCGCGGTCGCCCGGCTGCAGTTGCGCGAGCTGCTCCTCGATCGCGCGCAGCGCCGCGGCGAGCTTGCCGTGGTTCATGCTCAGCGAGCGGTCGACGACGAACGCAAAGTGCGCCGGCGGACGCTCGCGAATCACTTCGCGCACCACCTGCTCGACGCCGTTCTCGCGCACGCGCAGATCGTTCGCGCGGAGCGGACGGGACGCGCGGACGCGCAGCGCCAGCTCGACCACGTCGACGGTGAGCGTGTTCTCGATCGTCAGGGCGGCGGTGGTGATCGTCGCCGAGTCGCGATTGCGATAGCCGTTCGTCCAGACCGTAGCCGTGATCGTGCGCGCGGCGAGGCTCGTCCCGAAATCGAAGGCGATGCGGTACGGCGGCTTGCGGGCGGTGCCGGCCAGCACGCCGTCGACGGCAAAGTCGACGCGGTCGACGCGCGCGGCGTCGGTGGTGATCTCGATCGCCGTCGGTCCGAGGGCCTGCGCGTTCGGCAGCGGCGAGACGAACGAGATCGCGCCGTGCGCGGCGGCCGCGGCGAGGAAAACGAGCATGGCGAGCGCTCCGCGCATGCGAGGTCCAACGAGCCGCGTCGTCTAACGTATTTCGAATCTGTCGTTTGCCCTCGAAGGCGGACGGTGTGTCCTACAATGGCCGCTTCCATGCTCCCGTCGAATCCCGAGGCGGCATCGCGGCCGCGCGGCACCGCTGCCGCCGTCGCCGCCGCCGCATGCGCGCTGATCGCGTCGATCGCCGCCATGCAGTACGCCGACCGCACGCGCCACGCGCTCGTGCTGCGCAGCCTGCGGCAGCCGGTGGCCGCGGAGCCGGTCGCGCCGCCGGTGACTGCGACGATGCCGGCTGCGATCGCGACCACCGCCGCCAGCACCGCCGCGACTGCGCCGCCGCAGCCGGTCGCGGAAGACGAATACGAATGGGTGGCGGAAGCACCGCCGACCGCACCGCCGGCACCGTCGCCCGCCGCAACGGTCGCGCCGCCGCAGCCCGTGCGCAAGCTCAGTTGCGCCGATCAGCTCTACGCCATCGCCAACCAGCACCTCGCCACGCGGCAGTTCGTCGCCGCGCAGGCAGCGCTGCATGACGTACTGGCGGAAGACCCGAATTACACACTGGCGCACTTCCGCCTCGGCGAGCTCGCCCTGATCTGGCGCGACGAGGAAGGCACGCGCCGCGAGCTCACCGCGGCGCTCGCGCGCGCCGGCGACCTCACGCCGCGCGAGCGGCTGCTGAGCGAGCTCGGGCTGGCCATCGTCCGCGGAGATCTCGCGTGCGCCTCCGATGCGGCGCGGCAGATCGACGCCATCAACCCGCGCGACGGCGACCTGACCGTCATCCGGCGCGTCTTCGGAGAGCACTTTGACCGGCCGCGGCGCGACCCGAATGACGGCGAAATCTGGTATAAATAAAAGCATCAAGCCTCCACGGACCAATACCCGCTACGGGATCGACATCTGCGATCACTGTCAGGACTGCCTCTGGCGGACGGACAATTTTTTCTGCCAGTTCGATCCCGACACGCTGAAGGCGTTCGACTCGATCACCTTCACGAACGTCTACCCGGCGGAGACGGTCCTCTACGCCGAGGGTGAGGCGCCGCGCGGCCTCTTCATCCTCTGCTCCGGCGCGGCGAAGCTGACCATCTCCTCCGGCACCGGCAAGACGCTCATCAAGCGCATCGTGCCGGCCGGTGAAGTGCTCGGGCTCTCGAGCGTGCTCTCCGGCAACGCGTACAAGGCCACCGCCGAGACGACCGCGCCGTCGCAACTGAAGTTCGTCAAGCGGGAAGACTTCATCCGCTTCTCCGAGGAGCATCGCGAGGTGTCGTTCAACGTCGCGCGGCAGCTCATCGAGGAGTGCGAGTCGGATGCGAATCAGATCCGCGCCCTCGGCCTCGCCAACTCCGCCGCCGAACGCCTGGCCACGCTGCTGCTGGCCTGGTGCGAGGAAAGCGGCCGCCCGTCCGCGAGCGGCATGCGCTTCCCGGTGGCGATGACCCACGAAGACATCTCGCAGATGATCGGCACCTCGCGCGAGACCGTCACGCGGCTGCTCAAGTCCTTCCGCGACAAAAAGATCCTCACCGTGCGCCGGTCGTCGATGACGCTCCATAAGAAGTCGGAGCTCGAAGACTTGATCGTGCCGTAGACGAGTTCCTCGGAACTCGCATTGTGACGTTCGTCACAAACCCTTCGGCCACCTGCCCGCCGCACTCCGTTCACCACCCACAACTGCTCCGTCCATCCGTCCTGTCGCGATTTCGCCTGGGAGCGCAAATTGAGCGGCACATGGAGGGCGCTATGAACACCAGCAAACACAACACGATCGTCAACCTCGTCGCCATCGTCACGATGGCTTTCTTCGCAACCACCGCGGCCGCTCAGGTCAAACTCAACAACCCGTACACGATTCGCGGACTGCAGCTCCGCGCGAACCTCATCGCCGACGCGCCGGACGGCGAAGTGATCACCACCGGCCCGACGCTCTTCCAGGAAATCGTCCCGTGCCGCCTGACCAGCACCATCGAAGCGGACAACTACCCGGTGCCCTTCGGCCCCGGCCCGTTCCAGCCGAACGAGAGCCGCACCTATCGCCCGACCGGCATCATCGAAGTCGGCGCCTGGACGAACCCGTGCTCGCAGCTCATCCCGCGCGACGCCATCGCCGTCTCGCTACGCCTGCAGACGTACCGCGCCAACGGCAACGGCACCATCTATCTCGCGCCGATGAACGCGAACGGCACCAGCTATCAGCCGGCCATGCAGTACGGCGAGGCCGCCGACTCGCTCAAGGAAGCGAACGTCCTGCTGCGCGAAGGCGCCTTCATCGTCACCTCCGATCACAAGACCGACCTCACCATCGACGTCATCGGCTACTTCATCAACGATCCGTACGCCCAGGGTGCCGCCGGTGCGCAGGGCGAAAAAGGTGAGAAGGGCGACAAGGGCGACAAGGGCGACACCGGCGCCATGGGTCCGCAGGGTCCCCAGGGTGAGCGCGGCGAGCGCGGCGAAGCAGGTGCGCAGGGTGCCGTCGGCGCGCAGGGTCCGCAAGGTGAGCGCGGCGAGCGCGGCGAAGCCGGTGCGCAGGGCGCCGTCGGTCCGCAGGGTCCGCAGGGCGAGCGCGGCGAGCGCGGCGAAGCCGGCGCCACCGGAGCCACCGGCGCGCAGGGTCCGCAGGGTCCCGCCGGCGCGCAGGGTCCTGCCGGTCCGATGGGTCCGCAGGGTCCGGCCGGCCGCGACGGCAAGAGCGCGGGCATGACCATCAGCGCGAGCGACACGCTGGTCTTCCCTCCGGGCGGCGAGATCACCATCCGCGACTCGAACGCCCACGCGAACAGCATCATCCTGCTGCTCTACACCGAAGTCTCGAACGGCAATGCCCTCGGCGTCGCGTCGCAGTCGAACGGCTCGTTCGTCGCCTCCGGCAGCCCGAACAAGCCTTTCAAGTACATCATCTTCAACGTCGAATAGCAGACGAGAGAACAGGCCCCGAGAGAGAGAAACGTGGGGCGCCTTCGGGCGCCCCACGTTTTTGTTTCTATACAATCGCCCGCCGATGCCGCTCGATCCGATCGCGCTCGCGCGCAAGCTCATCGACGTTCCCTCACCCACCGGCAGCGAGCGCGCCGTCGGCGAAGTGCTCGACGCGCAACTCCAGCAGCTCGGCTTCGCCACGCAGCGGCAGGAAGTCGCGCCGGAGCGCTTCAACCTCTACGCGAGCGCCGGCGGCCGACCGCACGTCGTCATCAACTCGCACATCGACACCGTGCCGCCCTGGTTCGCCTCGTACGAAGAAGGCGACTACATCTACGGCCGCGGCGCGTGCGACACGAAGGGCATCATCGCGGCCATGCTCGCCGCCGGCGAGCGTCTCGTCGCGCGCGGCGTGAAGGACTTCGCGTTCCTCTTCGTCGTCGCTGAGGAGACCGACTCGATCGGAGCGAAAGCCGCCAACACCCACTTTGCCGACCTCGGCTCAAAGTACGTCGTCGTCGGCGAGCCGACGGAATCGAAGTTCGCGCGCGCCTCGAAAGGCGCCTTCACCGCCACGGTGCGATTCGAAGGCATCGCCGCGCACTCCGCCTATCCCGAGCGCGGCGACTCCGCCATCAACAAGATGGTCGCCGCCATCGCCGAGCTCAACGCCGCCGACTGGGGCACGCACGAAGTCCTCGGCAAGTCGACCGCGAACGTCGGCGTCGTGCGCGGCGGCGAGAAGCCGAACATCATCGCCGCCTGGGCCGAGTGCGAGGTGATCTTCCGCCTCGTCACCACGCCCGACGATGTGCAGGAGCGGCTCGAGCGCATCGTCGGAAAGCACGGCGGCAACATCACCGTCGCGCGCGGCAATCCGCCGCAGTTCATGCACGTGCCCGACGGCCGCCCCGAAGCGGTGGTCGCCTTCAATACCGACGTTCCCTGGCTGAGCAACCTCGGCACGCCGCTTCTCTTCGGCCCCGGCTCGATCCTCGACGCGCACGGCGAGCGCGAACGGATCGGGAAGAAGGAGTTGTTGGAAGCGGTGGCGACTTACGAGCAGTTGGTGATCGACCTATGCCGCGACTGAACGAATCCATCTATCTCATCGCCGCGCTGCGCACGCCCATCGGCAAGTTCGGCGGCGGCCTCGCCTCGCTGACCGCCGCGCAGCTCGGCACCGAAAGCGCCAAGGCCACGCTGGCGCGCAGCGGCATCGATCCGAGCGCTGTCGACGAAGTGATCTTCGGCAACGCGCGACAGGCCGGCGTCGGCCCGAACGTCGCGCGGCAGGTGGCGATCAAGAGCGGCCTCCGTCACGAGGTGCCGGCGTACACCGTCAACCAGGCCTGCGGCTCCGGCCTGCGCGCGATCATGAACGCCGCCGATCAGATCCGCCTCGGCCACGCCAGCGTCGTGCTGGCCGGCGGCACCGAGTCGATGTCGAACACACCGTACCTGCTGCCGCGCGCCCGCTGGGGCTATCGCATGGGCGACGACGAAGTGGTCGACGGCATGCTGCGCGACGGCTTCCTCTGTCCGCTCGCCGACGAGATGATGGGCTCGACCGCGGAGACGCTGGCCGAGCGCTACGGCATCACGCGCGACGAACAGGATCGCTTCGCCGTCGAGTCGCAGGCGAAGGCGGGACGCGCATACGAGGAGAACCGCTTCGCCGAGGAGATCGCACCCGTGCGCGTGGCCGGAAAAAAGGGCGAGGTGACGATCGAGCGCGACGAGCATCCGCGATTCGACGCATCGCTCGACAGCATGGCCAAATTACCTCCGGTGTTCCGGAAAAACGGAAGTGTGCATGCCGGGAACTCCTCCGGCATCACCGACGGCGCGGCCAGCATGCTCGTCGCCAGCGAAGCGGCCGTGCGCGCGCATGGTCTCCAGCCGATGGCGCGCATCGTCGGCTACGCGCAGGCCGGCGTCGATCCGAAGATCATGGGCATCGGACCGGTTCCGGCGACGCGCAAGCTGCTCGACGAGACCGGCGTGTCGCTCGATGACATCGATCTGATCGAGCTCAACGAAGCCTTCGCCGCGCAAGTCATCGCCTGCGACCGCGAGCTGCACTTCGACCCGGCCAGGCTGAACGTGCACGGCGGCGCCATCTCCCTCGGGCATCCGATCGGCTGCACCGGCGCGCGCATCACCACCACCCTGTTGCACGCGCTGGAAACGCGCGACAAGAAACTGGGGCTGGCCACGCTCTGCATCAGCGGAGGCATGGGGCTCTCGCTGCTGGTGTCCTCAGTTCACGCCGAGCGAAGCGCGGCGTCTCCGGCGGCACCGCGATGAACGTGCCGCGCGGTGCCGCCGGAGATCCCTCGCTGCGCTCGGGATAAATTCGAACATGATCTTCACCGACTCCCACTGCCACCTGACCATGTCCAACGCCGAGGCGAATCTCGCGGCGGCGCGGGCGGCGGGCGTGCGCGGATTCGTCGTGCCGGCCACGAAGCTCGACGACGCGCCGCAGGCGGTGGCGATCGCGCAGCAGCACGACGACGTCTGGGCGGCGGTCGGCTTTCACCCGCACGAGGCGAAAGACTGCGACGACGACGCGTTTCGCGAGATCGTCCGGCTGGCCAAGATGCGGCGCGTCGTGGCCATCGGCGAGGCGGGACTCGACTATCACTACATGCACTCGCCGCGCGAGACGCAGCGCGCAGTGCTGCTGCGCCACGTCGCGCTGGCCAAAGAGCTCGACCTCCCGATCATCATCCACAACCGCGAGTCGACCGACGACCTGCTGGCGCTGCTCTCGTCCGATGAAGCGAAAGGCGCGCGCGGCATCCTGCACTCCTACACCGAATCGCTCGACGCCGCGCGCCGCCTGATCGACCTCGGTTACGTGATCTCGTTCTCCGGCATCGTCACCTTCCGCACCGCCGAGTCGCTGCGCGAAGTCGCCAAAGCGCTGCCGCACGACCGCGTGCTCATCGAGACCGACACGCCGTTCCTCGCGCCGGTGCCGTTCCGCGGGCGCGACAACGAGCCGGCCTACGTCGTCAAAATCGCCGAGCTGCTGGCGACGCTCTGGAACGTCCCGGTCGAGCGCGTCGCCGAGCAGACCACCGCAAATTTCGAGCGGGTCTTCTCGGTTACACTGCCGCGATCGTGAGCCCCGATCTGTCCGTCGTCTTCCCGGTCTACAACGAGGAAGAAAACGTTCCCATCCTGCTGCGCGAGATCCGCGCCGCGGTCGACGGGAAAGGGTGGACGTACGAGATCGTGGCGGTCGACGACGGCTCGAGCGATCACAGCCTCGAGGTGCTGCGCGATGCGAAGCGCGACTACCCGACCCTGCGCGTGCTCGCCTTCGAGAAAAACAGCGGGCAGACCGCCGCGCTCGATGCCGCGTGGCGCGCCGCGCGCGGACGCCTCGTGGTCTCGCTCGACGCCGACCTGCAGAACGATCCGGCCGACATCCCGCGCATGATCGAGCAGCTCGAGAAAAGCGGCGCCGACATGGTCATCGGCGTGCGCGTGAACCGGCAGGACACCTGGAGCCGCAAGATGCAGTCGCGCGTCGGCAACGGCGTGCGCAACTGGATCACCGGCGACCGCATCACCGACACCGGCTGCTCGCTCAAGCTCGTCAAACGCGAGGCCATCGATCGCGTGCGGCTCTTCACCGGCATGCACCGCTTCCTGCCGACGCTGGTGCGCTACGCCGGATACAAGGTGATCGAGATGCCGGTCAATCACCGCGCGCGGCAGTTCGGCGTCTCGAAGTACGGCGCGATGAACCGCGCCTTCCGCGGCCTGGCCGACTGCTTCGCCGTCCGCTGGATGGGCAAGCGCATGCTCAACTACCAGGTGCGCGACGCCGAATGAAGTGGGATCTCTGGCTCGCCTTCGGTCTCCTCGGCCAGCTCCTCTTCGGCTCGCGCTTCATCGTGCAGTGGATCTCCTCCGAGCGGCGCAAGGCCAGCCACATCCCGGTCATGTTCTGGTACCTCTCGCTCAGCGGCGGCATCGTGACCACCGTCTACGCAATTCACCGCCGCGACCCGGTGTTCATCATCGGCCAGGGTGCGGGACTGATCGTCTACGTCCGCAACCTCATGCTCATCAACCGTGCTCAATCCTCAGCAACGCCAGCAGCTCCTGCAGATCGCGCGTGAGACCATCGAGGCCGCGCTCGACGGCCGCCGCGTCGAGGTGAATCTCGCCGACTACGACGAGGTCCTCCGCCGTCCCGCCGGCGCCTTCGTCTCGCTGCACACAAAGAGCGGCGACCTGCGCGGCTGCGTCGGCTCCATCGTCCCGACCGCGCCGCTCGTGCAGGCCGTCGTCACCAGCGCCATGAACGCCGCCTTCCGCGACCCGCGCTTCCGTCCGGTCGGCCGCGACGAAGTGCCGCGCCTCCATCTCGAGATCTCGGTGATGGGACCGATCGAGCGCGTGACAGACGTGAACGAGATCGAAGTCGGACGCGACGGCCTGATCATCAGCCGCGGCGGCCGCACCGGCCTGCTCCTGCCGCAGGTGGCCACCGAGTACGGCTGGGACCGGGAGACGTTTCTCAGCCAGACCTGCATGAAAGCGGGCTTTTCACCCGATTGCTGGCGGACTCAGGAATGCCGGATCGAGAAGTTTTCGGCCGAAGTTTTTGCCGAGCTAACTGCTGACAGTTAACGACTTAGCTGTCGCGTCCGGCGAAAACCGCAATAATCATCCTCCCCTGCCCGTTTTCCGTGGCGAGTCGGTGATATAACCCCAAATAACTTAGGAGGAGCACGAATGCCCGATCAGCGTCCTGTCTTCGATGGTCTGACCTCGCGCGTTGCGCGGATGCGCAAAGCGGCGGCGAACCATCGCGTCGTTCGCACGATCGGTGGCCGCGGCGCGACCGCGCTGCTCCTCGGCACCGCGCTCTCCATCGGCGGCCTCGCCGAGACGCTCGACCACGTGCACTTTCTCGTGCAGAAGGACCTCGACTCGGTCCGCGTCGTGCGCACGAATGGCGAGCAGCAGAAGGTCGTGGCGAAGCTCGACGGCTTCCGCGGCAACACGCTCTTCAAGCTCTCGCAGGTCCTGCCCGACCGCTACGTCTCGCGCGAGCTCGCGCTCTTCGACAACACCTGGATTCCGGTCGATGCCGACACCGAAGTCGCGCAGGCGGCGCTGCCGCAGCGCGCGCGCGATCTTTTCTTCGAGGAGATGAAGCGCATCAACTCGTCGATCCGCGCGGAGTTCTTCGCCAGCGAGATCCCGTACGGCGAGCTGATTCACGAGAAGGCGGAAAAGTACGACGTCGATCCGGCGCTCGTGGCCGCGGTGATCGAGCAGGAGTCGAGGTTCCGTCCCGGCGCGAAGTCCCAGGTCGGCGCGCGCGGCCTCATGCAGCTCATGCCGCGCACCGGCCGCTGGATGGGCGCGAGCAATCTCTACGATCCGGCGCAGAACATCGACGCCGGCGTGAAGTACATCAAGTACCTCAACGGCCGTTTCAACGGCGACCTGAAGAAGACCATCGCCGCCTACAACGCCGGCGAAGGCAACGTGAAGCGCTACCGCGGCGTGCCGCCGTTCCGCGAGACGCGGCAGTACGTGAAGAAAGTGCTCCACAACTACGACAAACGGAACAAGGAGCTGGAGAAGTACCAGAAGGAACAGCTCGGCGGATCGGTGCCCGAGGCCGACGGCACGATCACGCTGCGCTAGCTCCCGTTTGACGTAACTGCCACACTCGCGCTAACTTCTCCCTGGAACTACTGGCGAAAAGCCGGGGAGGGACAATGGTCAGTGTGCGTAGGGTGGCTCCCGTTCTCCTGCTGGTGATGGCGACGACGGCGTTCGCGCAGAAACAGTCGTCGACGCCGCCGCGCGATCTCCATCGCGCCGGCGATCACTGGACCGCCTACAACCCGCCCGATCCGGCCACCTATCCGGCGGGCGCGCGCACGCACACGATCAAGAGCGGCGACACGCTCTGGGCGCTCGCGCAGCAGTACTACAACAACGCCTACCTCTGGCCGCAGCTCTGGGAGTCGAACACCTGGATCACCGACGCGCACTGGATCTATCCGGGCGACGTGCTGCTGATCGAAGGCGAAGGCGCCGCCGCGGCCTCGACCGCTGACGGCACTGCCGGCGCCGGCAACGCGGCCACCGGCGGCAGCGGCGACGAAAACGTTCCTCAGGTCGGCACGAGCGGCGATCAGACGATCTTCGCCACCGACACGAGCAGCGGCGGCATCCCGACCGCGCGCATGCAGGTCGACAGCCGTCCCATTCCGCTGGCCAGCGAGTCCGACATCTACTGCTACGGCTACATCGGCGATCCGAACGAGTCGATGCCGAACTACTTCGAATCGATCGAAGACGTCGAGACGATGTACGTGCCGCGGCAGACGCCGCCGCTCGCGGGCCAGGTGGCCGAGGGCGATCTGATCTACATCCACGGCGGCTCGGCGACGGGCCTGGTCGCCGGCGAGACGTATCTCGCCATCGAGCCGGCCGACATCGTGCGCCGTCCCGAAAGCGGCGAAGTCCTCGGCCGCCGCTACAACTACGTCGGCCAGATCCGCATCCTCTGCACCGAGCCGAATCGCTCGCGCGCGATCGTCGTCAACTCCTGCCGCGAGATCAACGTCGGCGCGCGCCTCAAGCCGCTGCCGCAACTGCCGATCCCGATCGCGCGCATTCCGCAGATGGCGCAGTGGTGCGATCCGCCGAGTGGCCGCACGAGCGGCTTCATCGTCGACTCGCGCGAATGGAACCTCGGCATGGTCGAAGGGAATCTCGTGCAGATCGATCTCGGCCGCGACGACCAGCTCCAGCCGGGCGACTTCCTGACCGTGTTCCGTCCGAGCACGCGCTCCGACCAGCCGCGCGTGGTCCTCGGGCAGATCGGCATCCTCACCACCGAGGCGCATACGGCCACTGCGGTCGTCGTCAGCGCGCGGCGCGAGCTGCTGATCGGCGATCAGGTGGAGATGCGGTAGAGAGTCCGGCAACCTTCTCCGCAACGCCGAGTCTTCGCCCGAATTCGTAGTAGACGAAGCCGCTGATGCGACCCTTGCGGTCGCGGCGGAAGCGTCCTTCGCCGTCGTACGCGCTCGTCGCCAGCGCCTGGTCGCCGAGCGAGGCGAGCACGTTGCGCTGACCGCCGCCGTAGCTCACGAGCTGATCGCGCTCGCGCACGATCGTCACCACGAGCTCCGGCCGTTTGGCGAAGCGATAGACGCCGGCGTACTCGTCGAAGAGCCCGGCCCGGACGGCGCGCGCGAACAACGGCTGCCTCGGCAGCGTTGCATCGCGCAGCGATCGCGGCAGCGCGGCGCGGATCTTCAGCCGCGCCTCGTAGAGCCGCTTGCCGGCGGTGCCGCGCGCGATGTGCAGCAGCGCCGCGATCTCATCGAGCGTGTGGCCGAGGTCGTAGAAGAGCGCGATCAGACGCTGCTCCGATGCGGAGAGCCGCGCCACCGCGCGCGCGATCGCGAGCCGCGTCTCACGATCGTCGTCGAACGCCGCGAGCTCCGGCAGCGGCGTCGTGACGCGGCGCGCACGCAGCCGGCGATTGCACGAGGTGCGCACGATGCGCGTGAGCCAGACGCCGAACGCCGCCGGCTCGCGCAACTGCCGCAGCCGCAGCCAGGCGGTGAGAAACGCCTCCTGCGCCGCGTCGCGCGCCTCCTCCGCGTCGCCGAGCGCGCGCAGCGCCGTCACGAAGGCGAGCTCCTCGAAGCGCGTCACCAGCTCGCCGAACGCCGCATGCTGTTCCGCGAGCGCGGCGTCGCGCGCACGCACGACCAGCTCCGCGATCTCCTCGTTCATCGCCGCAACCTCGCGGCGAAGATCGTCGTCGCGAGCACGAGCGGCACGACCTCGCTCTTCACTTGCGAAGGGTGATGCCACCGCACGTGCGTCGCCATCGCGCCGAGCATGATCGCGATGATGATCGCCGCGCCGAGAAATGCAACCGGGCGCACGAGCAGCAGCAGCGCGGCGCCGAGCTCCAGCGCGCCGATCACCAGCCGGAACCAGCGCGGGTAGTGCCAGAGCGCGAACGCGCTGGCCCAGCCGCTGCGGTCGTCGAACTTCGCCCAGCCCTGCTGCAGGAACATCCAGGCCAGCAGCAGCGTCAGCGTCCAGAGTACGATCTCGAGGAAAACCTTGCGGCGATTCATGTTCGAAAGAGCCGCGTCGCGCGCAAACGTTTCCTCTGATATAGAATCGCCCGTCCGGGTCCATAGCTCAGCGGTTAGAGCTACCGGCTCATAACCGGCAGGTCCCAGGTTCGAATCCTGGTGGACCCACCAGACGCGCGATGCTGAGAACATTGATCGAACTTCCGAAAGAGCATCCGTCGAGCAGAGGCGTTCCGACCGCGGAACGCCTTTTTTGTATGCGCACGCGACCGGAGGAGATTCATTGAGCGAAGTCGACAAATTGTGGGAGTTGCAGACGGTCCTTTCCGCTCTGAACGATCGAGAGAGACAGATGTCCGTGAAGCCGGATGATTTCGCGGCCGTGGACCGCGAGTATCAGGCCGCTAACGCCGAGATGACGCGGCTGCAGGAGCAGCTCGACGCCATGGCCCGGGAGCGCCGCCGCGTCGACGGCGAGCTCTCCGACCAGCAGGAGACGCTCAAGAAGTATCAGGGGCAGCTCATGCAGGTGAAGAATCAGCAGCAGTACGCCGCCGCGTGGAAAGAGATCGACGCCACGCGCAAGCACGTCAAGGAGCTCGAGGAGTCGGCGCTCAAGAACATGACCGAGGTCGAGGCGATCCAGAAACAGCTCGACGAGCGCCGCGACGGCCACGCCGAGCTGCAGTCGCGCTACGACGCCGCGCACGAGGCATGGCAGCATTCCCTCGGCGATCTGAAGAAGGAAGCGGAACAGCTCCGCGCGCGCGCCGCGCAGATCGAGGCCGGCATCTCGCCGCGCATGAAAAACGAGTTCCACCGCATCTACAAACAGCGCCAGCAGGTGGCCGTGGCGCGCGTGGCCGGCGACACCTGCTCCTCCTGCCGCACGCGCGTCCGTCCCGCGCTCGCGCAACAGCTCAAGCGCGGCGAGCTCGTACAGTGCGAAGGCTGTCACCGCATCCTCTACCCGGAGCGAGCCGCATCCTGAAGATCACGGCCTTCATCGACGGCGCGGCGCGCGGCAATCCCGGCCCGGCCGGCTACGGCGTCTACATGACCACCGACTCCGGCGAGATCATCGAGATCGCCGGCTTCCTCGGCCGCGCCACCAACAACGTCGCCGAGTACGCCGGCCTGCTCGAGGCGCTCGAGACCGCGCAGCAGGAAGGCGCGAGCGAAGTGGAGATCGTCTCCGACTCCGAGCTGCTCGTGAAGCAGATGCTCGGCGTCTATCGCGTCAAGCACCCGAACCTCGTGCCGATGTACGAGAAGGCGAAGTCGATGGCGCGCCGCTTCACCCGCTTCCGCATCCGCCACACGCTGCGCGCCGGCAACAAGGACGCCGACCGTCTGGCCAACCTGGCCGTCGATCGCGCCGACGGGCGCCACGTCGCGAGAAAACGTGTCGAGAGCTGACGAGATCCGCGAGCGCCTCGCTTCCGTGGAAGCGCGCATCGCCGCCGCATGCGCACGCGCTGGCCGCAACCGCGCCGACGTGCGCCTCGTCGCCGTCACGAAGACCTTTCCCGCGAGCGACGTCGCGCACGCCATCGCCGCCGGCGCCTCCGACGTCGGCGAGAACAAGGTGCAGGAAGCGCGCGACAAGAAGCCGTCCGTCGCGGGCGAAGCGCGGTGGCATCTCATCGGACATCTGCAGTCGAACAAGGCGAAGGACGCGGTGCGACTCTTCGACGTGATCCAGAGCGTCGACTCGATCGCGCTCGCGGAGAAGCTCGCCCGCGCCGCCGAGTCGATCGGCAAACGTCAGGAAGTGCTCTTGCAGGTCAACATCGGACGCGAGCCGCAGAAGAGCGGCGCCGCGATCAGCGAGGTGGCGGAGCTGGTGCGCACGATCTCCGGAATGACGCCGCTGCATCTCTCCGGACTGATGGCCATCCCGCCGGCCGGAGAAGCGGAGGAAATGCGCACGTACTTTCGCGAGCTGCGCGCGCTGCGCGACGAGCACGCGCTCGCCGAGCTGTCGATGGGAATGACGGATGACTTTGAAGTGGCGATCGAAGAAGGCGCGACGATCGTGCGCGTGGGACGGGCGATTTTCGGGAGCCGATGAAGTTCACCTCGAGCGCAGCGAGAGGTCTCCGGCGGCACCGCGCGGCGCGAGCCGCATCGTCCGCGCATGTGGCGCATCCGTCGCGGTGCCGCCGGAGATGCCTCGCTGCGCTCGGCATAAACTGAAGGCCGATGGACTTCCTCCTGATCGTCTTCCGCGCGCTCGATCTCATCCTCTCGATCCTGCAGTGGACCGTCTTCGTCTGGGTGATCCTCTCCTGGATCCTCTTCTTCCTCCACAACTCCAAGTTCCGCTGGCGCCACCGCCAGTTCTACGGCGTGCTCGAACAGCTCAACGACATCTTCGAGCGGATGACGCGCCCGTTCCTCCGCCCCATCCGCCGCTGGCTGCGCCGCTTCGACACCGCCGGCATCGACTGGTCGCCGCTGGTGCTGATGCTCGTCATCTGGCTGCTTCGCGAGCTGCTCGCCGCCATCGCCCGCCGGATTCTCCTCGGTACTTAGTTCCTTCTTGCCGTATTTAAGTGTAGAATGCCTTCCATCGAGAGAGATGGAGGCATTTCATGGCAACGATCACAGACAACCACTCCGGCGCATTCACCGGGCCGATGTCGGGCGACACGTACGAGCTGGTGGTAGGCGTCAACAGGCTCGGCGAGTACCTGCAGGCGAAGATGGCGCAGATCACCGGCCGGAAAGCCGACGAGGTGCTCCTCGGCACGCCGATCCTGATCCCGGCGCGCTACAGCAACTCCGAGGGCGTCATCAAGTCGATGGAAGGGAAGACCGGCTTCGTGAAAGCGCTGCGCATCGACCTGCAGAAAGCGCAGAAGATCGGCAGCCACACGTACGCCACGTTCCAGGTGCAATGGGGCACCGGCAGCAACGGCAAGACCGGCGGAGCGTACGCGGGCGCGCTGATGCGCACCGACGTCACCTTCAACGTCGGCAACATCCGCGAGGCGCTGGCGAACAGCAATCGCACGCAGACGTACTGGCGCATCGACCCATGACCGCGCGGCGGCGCTGAGCCGGGCACGCTATACTCCCGGAGGAACCTGTGTCGGGAGGGCGTATGCAGAACCTCACTCCGCTCGAGATTCAGAAGCAGACCTTTTCGCGAGCGCTCAAGGGGTACAACCCGGACGAGGTGCGTGCGTACCTCCACCTCGTCGCCGAGGAGATCGAGCGGCTGGTGCGTGAGAACGACCGCTTCTCGCGCGAGACGGCGATGCTGCGCGAGGACCTCGAGGATCACTCGAACCGCGAGCGCATCCTCAAGGACACGCTGCTCGCGGCGCAGAAAGTGGCCGAGGATCTGACGGCCAACGCGCGCAAGGAAGCGGAGCTGATCGTCAAGGATGCGGAGCTGCTGGCCGACCGGGTGATCGCCCAGGCCATGCAGCGCGTGGGCGATCTCGAGCGCACCATCGCCGAGCTGAAGGTCGAGCGCCGCACCGCGCGCAACAAGCTGCAGCAGACCATCGAGATGATCCAGCAGATGATCATCCTCGATGCCGAGGAAGAAGCGAACGACGAGCCGCTGACCGCGCTCTTCCGGCAACGCAACTCGTGACGCTGCTGATCCGCAACCTCGCCCAGATCGCCACGGCCACCGGCACGACCGCCGCGCGCGGCAAGGCGATGCGCGAGCTGCGCGTCATCGACAACGCCGCCCTGGTCATCGACGGAGGCCGCTTCGTTTACGTGGGCGCCGAGCGCGAGCTGCCGCGCGACCTGCGCATCGACGACGAGGTCGACGCGCGCGGCGTCACGGCCGTTCCCGGCTTTGTCGACTCGCACACGCACATCCCGTTCGCCGGCTTCCGCGAGTCGGAGTTCAACCGGCGGCTGCAGGGTGAGACGTACGAACAGATCGCGGCGAGCGGCGGCGGCATCGCCTCGACCGTGCACGCGACGCGCGCAGCCACAGAGGAGCAGCTCGCGCAGAACGTGCTCGCGCGCGCGGCGACGATGGCCCGCTACGGCACGACCACCGCGGAGGCGAAGAGCGGCTACGGACTGACCAAGGAGACCGAGCTCAAACAGCTTCGCGCCATCAAGTCCGCGAGTGCACAAAGTCCGGTGCGCCTCGTCCCGACCTGTCTCGCCGCGCACGAGTTTCCGCCGGAGTCGCGCGGCAGCGAGTCGGCGCGGCACGGCTACCTCTCCACGATCCTCGCCGAGATTTTGCCGGCGGTGGCGGAGGAGAAGCTGGCCGTCTTCTGCGACGCCTTCGTCGAGCGCGGCGTCTTCACGCGCGAGCAAGGAGAGGCCGTGCTGCGCGCGGGCGCCGAGCTCGGGATGATCCCGCGGCTGCACGCCGACGAGCTCTCCGACACCGACGGCGCCAGCCTCGCCGCGTCCGTGCACGCCGCCTCCGCCGATCATCTGATGTACATCTCCGACGCGGGCATCGACGCGCTGGCGGCCTCCGACACCGTCGCCAACCTCCTGCCGGCCACGAGCTTCTTTCTGATGTCCGACCGCTACGCGCCGGCGCGCAGATTGATCGAGCGCGGCGCCATCGTCTCGCTCTCGACCGACTGCAATCCCGGCTCGTCGATGACCGAGTCGATGCAGACGGTGATGCAGCTCGCCACGCTGCAGATGAAGATGACGGTCGAGGAGTCGCTCACCGCCGCCACCCTCAACGGCGCCTACTCGCTGCGCCTCGCGCACGACACGGGCTCGATCGAGATCGGCAAGCGCGCCGACTTCGTCCTGCTCGACGCGCCCGGCTACCTCCACCTCGTCTACCACTTCGGGGTGAACCTGGTGACGCAGGTCTATCGCGACGGCGCGCGCGTCGCGTAGTAGTCGCGGATTTTCTCGAAGAGCCTGCCGCCCACCGTCGTCTTCACCTCGTACGAGCAGCCGCCGACGTGCGGCGTGAGGATCAGGCGCGGATCGTCGGGAAAGGTCGTCTCCGGCGGCTCGGGATCGAAGACGTCGAGGGCGAGGCCGGCCAGGTGATCGCTCGCGAGCGCCGCCAGCGCGGCCTGCTGATCGAGCACTTCGCCGCGCGAGGCGTTGATGACGTACGCGCCGCGCGGCAGCAGCGCCAGCTCGCGCGCGCCGGCGATGCCGCGCGTCTCCTTCGTGAGCGGCACGTGCAACGTGAGGATGTCGGTGGCGCGCAGCAGCTCGTCCATCGACGTCGCACGCGCCGCGCCGCGCGCCGCAAAATCGTCGTCGCTGATGTAAGGATCGTACGCGGTCACGCGCATGCCGAAGACGTTCGCCAGTTTCGACACGCGCCGCCCGACTTCGCCCAATCCGACGATGCCGAGGCGGAAGTGGCGCAGCTCGTGGCGCGTGGCGCAGTCGTCGCGGTCGAAGGCGCCGCGCACGATCGCACGCGTGTAGAACGGCACGGTGCGGGTCAGACTGATCATGAAGCCGAGGACCAGCTCCGCCACCGCGTCGGCATTCACGCCCGGCATGTGGATGACCTCGATGCCGCGCGCGCGCGCCGTCTCGAGATCGACATTGTCGATGCCGCTGGTGCCTTGCGCGATCAGCTCGAGGTGCGGCGCGCGCTCGAGCACGCGGCGCGTCACCTTGTTGTACGCGCGCGTCACCAGCACGTGCGCGTCGCCGACGATCTCCGCCAGCTCCGCTTCGCTCCGCACCGGCTTGCGCACGATCTCGAAGCGGCCGTCGCCGCGCGCGCGCTCGTCGAGCGCTCCGTCGACGTCGGCGGCGATCAGAAGCCTTTTCATCCGCTCAGGATAGACTGAGACGCTTGGTACGTTTCGTCCGGAAACAGCAGGCGGCGTTGATCGCCCTGGCCGTCTACAACTTCGTTTTTTTCTTTCCGCTCGCCTTCATGGGGCGCGTCGTTTCGCCGAACGACGTCTACTCCAACTTCGCGCCGTGGGCGGCGGTGCGGCCGGCTTCGTCGCCGCACGCGCAGAACTCGCTCGTCAACGATCCGCCCACCGCCTACTACACGCTGATGTCGCTGGTGAAGGACGACTGGCGCGCCTTTCACTGGAATCCCTACGTCGCCTGCGGCATCCCCGGCTTCGGCTCATCGGCGTCGGCGGTGCTGTCGCCGTTCATCCTGCTGCCGGTGCTGCTCGTGCCGCTGCCGTGGGTCTACACGGTCATCATTTTTCTGAAGCTAAACGCGGCATTCGTCTTTGCCTATCTCTGGCTGCGCGAAGAGCGCCTCGGCCGCCGCGGCGCCGCCGTCGGCGCGCTGGTGGTGGCCGGCTGCGGGATCTACGCGGTGCGCTGGCTCTGGCAGATCACGAACGCCACCGCGCTCTATCCCGCGCTGCTCTGGCTCGTGCGGCGCACCTTCAACGGCCGCCGCACGCCGGTCGCGCTGATCGCGCTGATCGCACTCGCCTACGCGCTCAGCGGCTTTCCCGCGGCGATGGCGTACGGCGCCTACGCGGTGGCGCTCTACGCGCTGCTCTGCGCGATCCGCAGCCGCGTGCGCTGGAGCGCGGCGGCGCGGCTCTTCGCCGGCGCGTCGATCGCGCTGCTGATCGCACTGCCGTCGCTCGTCCCATTCGCGCAGCTTCTCCGTCGTTCCGGATATCTGGAAGTGCGTCAGACCGCCGCGCTCGACGTGGTCTTTCCTCCGTCGCACTGGCGGAGCTTTCTCGATCCCGAGCGCCTCGGCAATCAGGCCTACAAAAACTGGACCGGCGAACGATCCCTCGGCGTGATGAACAACTACGTCGAGTCGACCGTCTACCTCGGGCTGCTGACCATTCCGCTGGCGCTCTTCGCGCTCTTCAACCGCCGCGCGCGCATGCGCTGGTACTGGCTCGCCTTCGCCGCGTTCGTGTTCGCCTGCATGTTCGGCGCGCCCGGCATCGCGCCATTGATGGCGAAAGTTCCCGGCTTCAAATACTCCGCGCTCGCGCGCGTCGCGCTGCTGCTGCCACTGCCGGCCGGCTACCTCGCCGCGGCGGGCACGCCGCGCCGCATGCGCCGCGCGCACGCAGTCGCCGGCGCCGCCATCGCCGCGCTGCTCGCCTTCGATCTCGCGCTCGTCGCCGGACGCTTTCATCCCTACCTGCCGCTCGACCAGGCGCGCGTGCCGTCGACGCCGATGCTCGACCTGCTGCGCCGCGAGCGTCCGCCGTTCCGCATCGCCCCGTTTTTCAACTACCTCTGGCCGAACACCTCGGAGCTGGTGCGACTCGAAGACGTGCGCAGCCACTTCGGTTCCGAGGCCGCGTACCGGCGGCTGCTGCAGCGCCTCGACCCGACCGCATGGGGCGGCAACTCCACCGTGCTCACGCTGAACAGCCTGAAGTTCAACTTCAGCGATCCGGTCGCCGGACTGCTCGGCATCCGCTGGTATCTCGAGCACAAAGAGATCGACATCATCAAGTGGATGATCTTCTCGGCGACGGTGCCGGGCGTGAAGGAGACCGGCGCGCTGACGATGCAGCCGGGCACGATCGTCGAGCGCACGGTGCGCATCGAGGCGGAGCCGTTCTGGGCCATCGAGCTGCCGGTGAACGTCGATGCAACGCGCGGCGCCAATCCGCGCCTCATCGTCACGCTGCTCAAGAACGGCGCGCCGGTCTGGTCGCGCGCGTTCACCGCCGCCGATGCGAATGCGATCAGCAAGGTCTACATCCCGCTGCGGCCGTACGCGCGCTATCCGGAGACGGTGACGCTGCGCGTGCAATCGGTCGGACTGACCGGCACGATGCTGCGCGCGGCCGACGGCGTTTACTACGGCCGGGTGATGACGCCGGTGGTGTTCGAGCGCGAGCTGCCGGACGGGCGGCTCTTCCGCAATCTCGCCGAGCTGCCGCGCTTCCGGGCCGTTTCGCGCTTGCGCAAGCTGAGCGGCGACGAGTTCCTCGCCGCGCGCGACATCGACTTCGCATACGAGTCGATCGTCACCGACGCGCGCTATCAGCCGCCGTCGCTCGCCGAGTCGCGCGCGCGCGTCACGCTGCAGCACTACGCGCCCGACGAGCAGCGGGTCGTCGTCGAGTCGCCGTCGGCCTTCTTCCTCGCCTCGTCGGAGAAGCTGACGCCGGAGCTGGCGATCGCCATCGACGGCAAACGCGTGCGGCCGGTGCAGTGCGACCTGCTCTTCGCCGGCACGGTCGTGCCCGCCGGCCGGCACGAGGTCGTCTACTCGCGCCGCATCGCCCGCGGCTGGTGGTGGATCGCATTCGCCGGCGCCGCGGCGCTCGCCGCGGCGCTCGCGTACGACGTCATTTCGGCGCGGCGACCAGGATGATCTGGTAGGCGAAGAGCGAGCGCCAGAGTCGCGTGATCATCGAAAGGATCCGCTCGCCGAAGCGCAGCAGCGGCTCCGGCGTAAAGCGGCCGACGATCAGGCGGATCGGCACCGACGAGCCGCGCGTCTCGAGGATGCGGAAGCCGGCGCGCTCGATCTCGCGGCGGATCGTGCGCAGCGTGTAGAAGCGGAGATGCGTGTGATCGAGGATGCCGCGCTCGCGGTACTCGAAGATGCCGAACAGCAGGCCGAGGCGCACGGTGATGTTGGCGATGTTCGGCACGGAGACGAAGAGCCGCCCGTCGCGGCCGAGGGCGTCGTGCACGAGGCGCAGCGCGGCGGCGGGATTGCGGAGATGCTCGAGCACGTCGGCCAGCACGATGGCGTCGGCGCCGTGCGGCAGTTCCTTCACCTTTTCCAGATCCGCCACGACTACGCCGTTGAAGCGGCCGCGCAGATCGACCAGGCAGTCGACGTTGTACTCGAAGCCGATGGTGCGGCTGAAGTGATCGCGCACCGCCGAGCCGAGCTCGCCGGCCGCGGCGCCGAGGTCGAGCAGCACGCCGTCGCGCTTCGCGTGGCGCCGGATCAGATCGATCAGGATGCGATGGCTGCTGCCTTCGAAATCTTTGAACGTGTAGACGTTCGGCATGTCAGTAATCCGAGTACGGCTTGCCGGCGCCGCTGTGCACGTCGAGCACGAACACCTCGGTCCGCGTGGCCGAGGTGGTGAAGTCGGCGGACGGCTGCACCTCCTCTTCCGTGTCGACGCGCCAGGTCGCGTTCGAGTTTGTAAACGGGTCTTCAGGAATCGCGCGGAGATAGCGCGGCACGAGCTCCTGCAGCGAGTGCGGCCGGCGGCCGTTGTCCTTTTGAAAGCGGGCGATGGCGGCGCGCATTTCGGTGAGCTGCGCGCGCAGCTTGGCCTCGCGCGTGTCGGGCTGCTCGCGCGTACACGCGACCAGCGCGAGCGCGGCGACGATCGCGAGACGGCGCACGATCATCAATGCGAGCCGATCGTCCCGACGTTCTTCAGAGTGATGGCGATGCCGTAATTCGAGAGCGTGTCCGAGCCGCCGGCGCCGAAGACGAGATAGCGGCGGTACTCGAGGGCGATGCCGTAGCAGGAGCCCGTCCAGCCGCCGAGGTAGCGCTGCTCGAGGAAGCGCGCCTCCTTGGCGTCGAAGTTGAGCTGCACGTCGGCGCGCACGCGGTCGCGCACCAGCGACGAGCCGGCGTTGAGGCGGATCTGGCTCGAGCTGCTCGAGATCACGCCCACCGGCGCGCGGAACGTGGCGAACCAGGTCGCGCTCAGATACTTGTCGCTCCGCTCGCCCGTGCCGATCAGGTTCGCCGAGAGGCTGATCTGGTCGAGCTGGTGCGACTGATTGCCGAACGCCGCCGCCGCGTCGACCGTCATCGACTGATACGGATTGAAGCGGAGGCTGGCCTGCAGCGGCGTGAAGCGCTGCGCGGTGGAGGTGAACGTCGAGCGGCTGCCGGGAAACGGGTCGGAGAGCGCGGCGCTCTGGCGCAGCGCGAACGAGAGCACCTCGCGCGGGTTGCCGCCTTCGCCCGCCTCCTTGCCGATGATGCGCTGCGTGAGCGAATACTCGACCGAGTTCTGCACGATCGGCAGGAACGGCGAGTCGACCGTGTCGAAGCGGATGATGCGGTCCTGATTCGGCACGTTCGAGGTGTAGACGTAGCGCACGCGCGGCTCGATCACGTGCTTGAACTTCGAGAAGCCGCCGGCGGCGCGGTTGTAGACGCGCGAGAACGACGGCCCGACCATCTCCACCTGACCCTGCGCGTACGAGCGGCGCACCGACTCGCCGTCGTCGATCTTGCGCGACTCGTCGAGGCTGGCCGAGTAGTACGTCTCACGCAATGAGATCTGCGGCTTGATCGAGAACCACGGCGGCGTGCGCAGTTGCATCGACAGCGTCGGGAAGAGATCGGTGCGGTAGTAGTCGGCGACGATCGTCTCGACGCCGGTGCTGCTCACGCCGCCCGAGCGCAGCCGCGACGACGACGACTCCATCGAGAAGTAGAGCGGCGTCGGACCGACGCGCTGCGGATACATCCGGAGCTGCAGCGACGGCTGCTGCTCGAAGCGCTGGCGCGTGCCGAGGAAGACCAGGTCGCGGCGGTCGGTGAGGATGTTCAGCGAATACTTCGGGCGGTTGCGGGTCAGGTACGCCGACGAGTAGATCTGCGACTGCGTGAGCACGTTCGGGTCGTCGTCGTACTGCCGGAAGAAGTCGAGGTTCGAGAAGTCCTGCACGTCGACCACGCCGCGGAAGCCGCCGGGGAGATTCTCCTGCGCGTGGCGGAACTGGTACTTCCACTCGATGCGGTGATCGAGGGCGTTGTTGACCGCGTGCGCGCGCAGGTCGCCGATCTTGATGTTCTCGGTCGGCACGTAGCGCACCTCGATGCCGGCGCCGAAGTAGCGCGTGGTCGGGATGTGCGCGTAGATCGTGGCGTCGGCCGACTCGCCGATCGGTACGAAGTAGCCGGCCTCGAGGCGCGTGCCGAACTTGTTCGTGTAGCGCGCCCGCGGAATCAGCAGCCCTTGCGAGCGCTCGCGCTTGGTCGGCCAGACCAGCCGCGGCGCCCAGAACACCGGCAGCCCTTTCGCACGGAACGAGATGTTGCTCATGCGCGCGTAGTCGTCGAGCGTGACGTCGGCGCTGCCGACGTGGAACGACCAGGCCGGGCGGTCGAGATCGCACGAGGTGAAGACGCCGTTCGACATCCGGTAGGTGTCCTGGTCGACCTTCTCGATGCGGTCGCCGGAGAAGTACATCGACGGCTCCATCGTGGCGGTGGCCTTGAAGAAGGTGCCGGTCTTGGTGTCGAGGTTGTAGACGGCGTGGTCGGCGGTGAGGCGCGTCGGACCCTGGTCGATGATGACGTGCCCTTCGGCCACGACGTCGTTCGTGCGCAGGTTCAGCGACATCTTGTCGGACTGCAGCTTGATGTCCTGATACTCGACGCGCACGTCGCGCTCGAGCAGCACGTACTCCCCTTTTTCGTATTCGACCGTGCCGTTCTCAGCGACGGACCACTTCACTTCACCGCCGCCCGGCTTCGGCCCGGGGATGAACTTGAATTTCGGGGGCTGGGCCGGCGTCTGGATCTGGGCAAAGGCTGGAACCGCGAGGAGCAGCAGCAGCCAGAAAAAGGATCTCCGCATTCGTGGCGGCATTGTAAGGCGGAGGATGGTTGTGATGCACTGGCGCGCGCACCTCATGAAACACGTCGTGGTGGAAAGGCGGATCTCCGCCAGTCCGGAAGTCTGTTTCGACGCCGCGCGCGATCTCGATCTGCACGTGGAATCGCTCGCGCACACTGGAGAGCGCGCCGTGGCCGGCGACGGCGAGCGCGCCGTGGCCGGCCGCACCTCCGGGCTGATCGAGCTCGGCGAGAGCGTGACCTGGCGCGGCCGCCACTTCGGTGTGATGCAGCACTTCACTTCGAAGATCACCGCCTTCGACCGTCCCCATCACTTCCGCGACGAGATGCAGCGCGGCGCGTTCCGCACCTTCGTGCACGATCACTTCTTCACCCGCGACGGCGACGGCACGCGCATGACCGACCTGCTGCAGTTCGAGGCGCCGCTCGCCATCCTCGGCCGCGTGGCCGAGACGTTCGTGCTGCGCGCGTATCTGCAGCGGTTGCTCGAGTCGCGCGCGGCGGCGATCGCCGCGCATGTGGAGCGGCGGAGGTAGCGGCGTGAGTGCGGCGGCGCGCGCCGCCGCACTCGATGAACTCACTGCAGCGTCACTGCTCGATGTATCCGAAAGCGATTCCGCTCCGTCCGCTGTCGGTCGTGTCGGTATGCCAGCAGGAGTTGCCGCTGTAGCGGCCGTAGTCATACGAGTAGTCGTACGTCATGCAGGGCAAATCGTAGGAGTACGAGACCGGTCCATACGCGTCGAGTTGCACCGCGCCTTCGACATCGAAGTGATGGTCCGCGGCGTCGCTCATGACGACCCGGACGCGAAGGTTGTTGCCGAGCGTCTCCGGCAGCGGGTGCAGCGGGTCGTCCATGCTGTCCGTGAATGGGCCGTAGTTCGATTCGTAAACGTACTCGACGCCGAGGTCGGGATAGCGGATCGAGCCGACGGTACGGCCGTCGTACGTCACGCTGCCGCCGCGGACCGACGTCGAAACGGTCATGCCGTCGAGCGACGAGGCATCGTCGTGTTGATGGCAGGCGCGATACCAGCGGCTGTTGTCGTACGTCTCGCCGCACTCCTCGGAGTATCCCGCATACGAGTAGGTGTAGTTCGGCGCGTCGATGGTGAAGCTCGGGAACGAGAAGAGTTGGCCGTCCGACGTCAACGAGCTCTCGATCGTGACCGGGAACGCCAGCGCGACGGTCGAATTCAGATCGGCCTGGTAGTAGACGCTGTGCTGCTCCATCCGGGAGTCGCTCTCCGAGTCGGAGATCCAGCTCGCGTACCACGGATCGTAGCTCTCGAACTGCTGATGGTCGGTGTTGTGCGAGATTTGCTCGCTGATGGAGTCGCTCGCGATCACGTCGTACCAGATCGGCACACGCAGCGCGGGATTGACGATCTCGATCGTCGCGCTCTTGCTGTTGTTCGCGCTGTCGTAGTCGGCCGGCGCAACGTTCGTGACCGACACTTCGAGCTGCTTCGTGCCGAGCGTGGTGAAGGTGTGGCGGAACTGGCAGGTGACGGCGTCGCCGGCGTCGACCCAGATGCCGTCGGCGCGATCGGCGACGGCTCCGTCGATCGTCAGCACGCAGTTCGCGCGCGCGCCGAGGTCGCCGTTCGATTCGCGGACAAGCGCGGCGATGTCGATGCTCGCGCCGAGGGTTGCCTGGCTCACCGCGGTGATGTCGGTGACCTTCAGGTCGGGACGGAGGGCGACGTTCGTCGAGACGGTGACGACGTCGGTGCGCTTCGGATCGATGCCGCTGACGTTCGCCTGCACCTGCACCTTCTCGCCGCGCGACGGCCAGTCGTACGCGAAGGTGCCGGTGCCGCCGTTGAGCGTTCCCTTGCGATAGTTGTCGGTGACGATGGCGTCGCCGTGGCCGTTCAAGACCTTGATCTGGACTTTGTCGAGCTTCCCGGCCGGCTGCGTCCCGTCGAACGTTCCGGTGGTGACGTCGATGTCGGTTTGGGTCAGGCCGCGCAGCGCGCGAGCCTGGATGGCCGCGCTGCCGCTGCGGCCGGTGGCCGGCTTCGCGCCGGCGTCACGGTACTTCGTCGAGTTCGGGATCGGCTGCGGACGCGCAGCAATACGGACATCAGCCCCAAGGTAGGGTTTCGCGTCCGCCGCGGCTCTCCTGATCGAGGACAGAGCCATGGGAAACATCGTGTCGGGTGTCGACGCGTCGAGTGCGTGCAAGGCCTCGACGGTGAAATGCCTGGTCGGCAACGGAATCGAGTTCGTCGGCCGCTACTACAGCCGCACGACGCAGATTCAGGGGAAGAAGATCACGAAGAAAGAAGCGCAGACGATTTCGAACGGCGGGCTGCAGCTCGTCGCGCTTTACGAGGACGGGCCGACCGACTGCGAGTACTTCAGCGCGTCGCGCGGCACTGCCGACGCGCAAGGCGCGCTGCAGCAGGCGGCGGCGATCGGGCAGCCGAAAGGGTCGGCGATCTACTTCACCGTCGATTACGACGCGGCCACCGACGACATCGAAGGCGCGATCGACGAGTACTTCGCGGCGGTGGCCTCGGCGATCGGCAGCGCGTATGTCGTCGGCGTCTACGGTTCAGGCGAGGTTTGCGCGGCGATCACGAACGCGGGATACGCGAAGCTGGCCTGGCTCGCGCAGTCGGCCGGCTGGAGCGGCTACTCGCGATTCACCGACTGGGCGATCAAGCAAGGGCCGGAGCAATCGGTGTGCGGCCTCAACTCCGACACCGACATCGCGCACGGCGACTACGGCGGCTTCACGCTCTGACGCCGCTACGTCGTCGTCGCCTGCGCCTGCGCGCGCATGGCCCGGTCGATGCGCGTCATCTCCTGCAGTTCCATCCGCAGCTTGATGACTTCGAGCTGATACAGCCGCGCCACATCCTCGGCGCGCGCGCGCTGCTGCCGCTTGCGCAGCGCGATCTTGTTGGCGATGCGCACGAACTCGCGATGGGCGGCGGCGTCGTGCCAGCCGGCGCGGCCGAGGCGGCGCAGCGGATGGGCGGTGGTGCGGACGTCGTCTTCGTCGATGAAGCCGAGGCTCGCTTCGTGACGCAGCTCGGCGCGCACGACCGGCCACTGTTTGAACACGGTGATGACGACGAGCAGCGGCAGCAGCGCGGCGGCGCCGTAGGCGACGTGACGCTCGGTGACGCGGCCGCGCACGGCCAGCTCCGGCAGCCACGCCGCGCCGACCGCGAGCGCCGCGGTGACGGCGTCGATCAGCGCCTGGCGCAGCTTCGCGCGCACGTGCGAGAGTCCGAAGGTGATGCCGAAGCCGGCCACCGCGCCGGCCAGGATGCAGGCGGCGAAGTCGAGCAGCTCGCGCTCGCCCGAGATCACCAGCGGCACCGCGGCCGCCGCGCCGGTGAGCGCGCCGAGGATCATGCCGTCGGCCGGCTCCGACTCGCGCCCGGTCAGCCGCACGTAGAGCGCGGCGACGGTGAGCACCACGCCGATGATCGCGGCGTGATAGCGCGACGTCGTACCGCCCAGCCGCACGATCACGCCGCATACCAGGCCGGCGAAGATCGGCAGGCGCGACTCGCGGCCGAGGGAACTGTCGAGCGTCTTGAAGTACGACGCGGCGGCCATCGCCGCGAAGAAGGAAACGGTGAGCACGAGCGCGAGGACCGGGTCGGACATGGTGGTCAGAATTGGCGATCGATCGGATGGCGGAGGAAGAAGAGCCGCGAGCGCTCGATGTCGTTGCGGATCTGGTTCGTCAACTCGAGCGCGGAGCGGAACTGCTGTTCGCGCCGCAGCAGCCGGTGAAAGTAGAGGCGCACGGTGTCGCCGTAGACGTTCGAGTCGAAGTCGAGGATGTGGCTCTCGATCGTGCGCGCGTAGTTCTCGTAGAGCGTCGGCCGCACGCCGATGTTGGTGACGCTCTCGAACGAGCGGTCGAAGCTTTCAAAGCGGCAGGTGGTCACGAACACGCCGCCCTCGGGGAAGAGCTCGTTGGTCGGCGCGACGTTGACGGTCGGAAAGCCGATCTTCCGTCCGAGGCGCCGCCCTGTTTCGACCCGCCCGTCGATAAAGTACGTGCGGCCGAGGGCGAGCGTCACCAGGCGCATGGCACCTTTGGAAATGGCGTCGCGCACGATCGAGCTGGAGACGCGCATGCCGCGCAGCTTCACGTCGTCCGCGCCGCTCACGGCGAAGCCGAAGCGCTCGCCGGCGGCGGCGAGGCGCGCGAGATTGCCTTCGCGTCCGGCGCCGAAACAGAAGTCGCGGCCGATGCGCACTTCCACCACGCCGAGGGCCGCCACGAGGAACTCCTCGATGAAACGGTCGGCGGTCCAGCGGGAGAACTCGTGCGTGAACGGGACGATCAAAAGCGCGTCGACGCCGAGCTCGCGCAACAACTCTTCCTTCTGCGCCAGCGTCAGGATCTGCTGCGGTACGCGGTCGGGCGCGACGATCGACAGCGGATGCGGATGAAAGGTGATCACCGCCGACTGCCGCCCGAGCTCGCGCGCGCGCTCGACCACGCCGCGCACGATCTGCTGATGGCCGACGTGCATGCCGTCGAAGTTGCCGATCGTGGCTACGCAGCCGCGCGGAAGATCGGTCTGCCGGAGCGGATCGCTGAAGACGAGCATGGACGGCGCGCGAGTGTAGCAAACTGACGCGATGCGACTGCGCGCACTCGTCCTCATCCTCTTCTTCACGCTGCCGCTCTTCGCCGCACGGCCGCGCGCCCGCGACGCCGGCGTAGTCCTCGGCATCCTTCCGCCCGGTCCGCTCAACGCCATCACCGACGTCGCCGGCGTGCGCGTCGGGCAGACCACCGTCGTGCGCGGCAACGCGCGCAGCGGCGTCACCATCGTGCTGCCGCACGGCGGGAATCTCTTCCGCGACAAAGTGCCGGCAGCGGTGTTCGTCGGCAACGGCTTCGGCAAGTTGATCGGCTCGACGCAGATCGACGAGCTGGGCGAGCTCGAGTCGCCGATCGCGCTCACCTCGACGCTGAACGTGCCGCGCGTGGCCGACGCGCTGCTCGATCATCTGCTGGCACTGCCGGGCAACGAAGAGGTGAAGTCGATGAACGTCGTCGTCGGCGAGACGAACGACGGGCGGCTCAACGACATTCGCGCGCGGCCGGTGAATCGCGACGACGTCTTCGCCGCGCTGCGCAACGCGAAGGATGGAATGGTGGAAGAAGGAAGCGTCGGCGCGGGCGCGGGCACCGTCGCATTCGGATGGAAAGGCGGCATCGGCACCGCGTCGCGCAAGCTGCCCGCGAAGCTCGGCGGCTGGACCATCGGCGCGCTGGTGCAGACGAATTACGGCGGCATCCTCACCATCAACGGCGCGCCGGTGGGACGGGAGCTCGGGCAGTACTACCTGCAGAACGAACTGGAGAACGCGAACGGCTCGATCATGATCGTGCTCGCCACCGACGCTCCCGTCGACGCGCGCAATCTCCGCCGCCTCGGCGCGCGCGCGATGTTCGGCCTGGCGCGCACCGGCGCCGCGGCGACGAACGGCAGCGGCGACTACGCCATCGCCTTCTCCACCGCGCGCGATGCCGCGTCGCTGGTGAAGAATGACGATCTCTCGCCGCTCTTTCTCGCCGCGATCGAAGCGACCGAAGAGGCGATCGTGAACTCGCTCTTCGCCGCGACCGATGCCGGCGATGTGAAAGCGCTGCCGCTCGGCGATACGCTGCGCGTGCTGCGCGCGCATCACGCGCTCGCAAAGGAGACGAAGATGACCCGAGCCACCGGAACGTTCGATGTGAAGTTGACGAAGGCCGCCGACACGCCGGTCGCCCGCATGACTCTCGACAAACAGTTCCACGGCGATCTCGAAGCGACCAGTCAGGGCGAGATGCTCTCCGCCGGCTCGCCGCAAAGCGGCTCGGCCGGCTACGTTGCGATGGAGATCGTGCGCGGCACGCTGCACGGAAAGCGCGGCACCTTCGCCTTGCAACACAACGGCACGATGGACGCCGGCACGCAGTCGCTGACCATCACCGTAGTGCCGGGATCAGGCACCGAGGAGCTGGCCGGAATCAGCGGATCGCTGACGATCGAGATCAAGGACGGGAAGCATTTTTATGCGTTGGAGTATGAGGTGAAGTGAGGTGAGGCAGTTCCTCGGGTTCCTCGGTTCCTCGGTTCCTCGGAGGAGAAAAGGCAGCCACTCCGAGGAACTCCGAGGAACCGAGGAACCCGAGGAACCGAGGAACCGCCTCTTCACGCCAACCGCAGCATCGGCGCCGGCAGCGAGATCACGTCCCACGCCGGGGCGGCGGTGCCAAGCATGTTCGCGAACGCTTCGACCATCTGCGGGTCCCACTTGCCGCCGGCGGCTTCGCGGCGGAGCGTGGCCATCGCGGCGTCGTGGGTGAGCGGCGCCGGGCGGTAAGAGCGGTGCGAGGTCAGCGCGTCGTAGGCGTCGACGATCGACAGCAGGCGCACCTCGCGCGGGATCGCGTCGCCGGAGAGACCGTCGGGATAGCCGCGGCCATCGTAGCGCTCGTGATGGTGGCGGATGAGCTGCAGCACCGACGTCAGCGTCGTCAGCGGGCGCACCATCTCCTCGCCGATCACCGGATGATCGATCACGCGCAGGAACTCGTCGCGCGTGAGCGGCCCTTGCTTGTTGAGCAAGCGCTCCGGCACGGCGATCTTGCCGATGTCGTGCAGCAATCCGGCGATGCGGATGCGCTCCGCGTCGGCGGCGGCGAGGCCGAGGTGCAGCGCAAATGTGCGCGCCAGATCGCCGACGCGCTGCGAGTGGCCGCGCGTGTAGCGGTCCTTCGCCTCGAGCGCGAGCGCGAGCGCGCAGATCACGTTCTGCGTCTGCTCGAGATCGGCGTGATACTCCTTGATCCGCAGCAGCGAGTGAATGCGCGTCACCAGCTCGAGGCGGTTCAGCGGATAGTTCAGAAAATCGTCCGCGCCCGCGACGATCGCCTCCTGCCGCATGGCGCTGTCGCGGTGCGACGTCAGCACGATCACCGGCAGGAACTCGTACCGCGCGTCGGCGCGCAACGCCGCCAGCGTCGACGTCCCGTCCTGCACCGGCATCACCAGGTCGAGCAGCACCACGTCGACCGGCGAGCGCGCCAGCAGCTCCATCGCCTCGCGCCCGTTCTGCGCGAGCAGCGGATGCAGGCCAGCGTCGGCGAGCGTCGCCGTCACCAGCTCGCGATTCATGGCGTTGTCGTCGACGCAGAGCACGCACGGCTTCGAGTCGGGACGCGCGCGCATGTGCTTCGAGGTCGCCGGCTGCGGCGACTCTTCCTGCAGCGCCGCGGCGAAGAGGCGGGCCAGCTCCGGCTGGAACGCGCCGCCCTCGCTCTCGCGCAGCAGTTGCGCGAGCGCGTCCGCTTCGGCCATCGGCGACTCGTGATGGATCTCGTCGAAGCGGTTGGCGAGGCCGACGATCTGCGCCTCGAGCGGAATCTCGTCGCCCTGCAGCCCATCCGGATAGCCCTTGCCGTCCCACCGCTCGTGATGCCAGCGGACGATCGGCACGAACTGCCGGAAGGTGTGCATCGGATCGAGGATCGACGCGCCCATGCGCGTGTGATCGGCCACGCGGCCGCGCTCCTCGTCATCGAGCGCGGTGGCGGTGAGCAGATGCTCCGGCACGCCGATCATGCCGAGGTCGTGGAGCATCGCGCCTTTGACGATGGTCTCTTTCTCGGCGGGCGACATGCCGAGCTTGTCGCAGAGTCGCGACGCGTACGCAGCCACGCGGTGCACGTGCCCCATCGTGCGCGGGTCCTTGCTCTCGAGCGCGCTCGTGAGCGTCATGATGATGTTCTCGCTCGAGTCGAGCTCCTTGCGGAGATTGCGGATCTTGATGAGCGAGCGGATGCGCGCGCGCAGCTCTTCGCGGTTGATGGGCTTGTTGAGGAAATCGTCCGCGCCCGCTTCAAGCGCGCGGATCTTGTCCTCGCTGCCGGTGAGCGCGGTCAGCATCAGCACCGGAATGGTGCGGCCCGCGGGCGAGCTCTTGATGATGCGGCAGGCCTCGTAGCCGTCCATGTTCGGCATCATCACGTCGAGGACGATGATGGACGGGTTGTGCCGCGGGAAGAGCTCGACCGCCTCGCGCCCGTCGCGCGCGAGCACCGCGTCATAACCCCAGCTCCAGAGATACTCCTCGAGCAGTTGCAGGTTCTGCTCGTTGTCGTCGACGGCGAGGACGACGTCGCGCTCCGCTGCAGACGGCTGTGCCGTGATGGACATGATGGGGTGGCGGGATTATACGCGTCAGGAAAACATCCGTCCCTGTTCCGGCGGATAGACCACGCGATCGCTTTCGAGACGCGCCATCGGCGAGAGCTCGTGCAGCTTGGTCGAATGCGGCGCGATGATGTGCACCACTTCGATCTCGCGCCGCACCAGATCGTCGGCGAGCAGGTTGCGATGGCAGCGCCACGGCACGGCTTCGGCGCACATGACCGCGGAAGCGCGATCGTCCGTCAGCAAGCGTTCGATCGCCGTGCGAAAGGCTGGGCTCGACATGTGATCGGCGTAGCCGCGGAACTGCTCGTTGGTCCAGGCGGCGTTCGGAGAATCGGCGGCGGGACGGCGGCGCCCGCCGAGGTCGGCGAAGTGTTCGTAGGCGACCTCGTGCGCGGGCAGCGACTGCGCCAGGGATTCTCCGGCAAAATGAGGATAACGGCGGGAGCCGGGATAGCGGCGGATGTCGGCCAGCCGCGCGATTCCGTGCTCGCGCAGGAGCGCCACAAATTCCTCCAGCGTGCGGGTGGAATGGCCGATCGTGTAGATACGATTCAACATAGTTAGCTCGAATGCCTTCCTACTATGCCGATCATGCGCAGCAGCTCAAGCGGGATCTCGCGCGCGAGATTCCGGTCGACGCTTTACGCGAGCTGCACCGCAAGCGGCCGCTGCTGCACGCGGCGGTAGCGCTGGCGAATCTCGCCGCGCTCGTCGCCGCCGGCTTCGCCATCGTGCACTTCGAGCGCTGGTATCTCTGGCTGCCGTTCGCCTTCGTGGCCGGCTTCGCGGTCTTCAACTGCACGGTGCTGCTGCACGAGGTGGTGCATCGCGCGGTGCTGGAGAAGTCGAGCGAGCCGGGCTACCGCTTCCTCGGATTTCTCTACGCCATCCCGAGCGGCATCTCGTCGTCGCAGTTCACGCGGTGGCATCTCGATCATCACGCCGGCCTCGGCTCCGATCTCGACGATCCGAAGCGTCACTATCTCTCGCCGAAGATCAACGCCCGCTGGCTGAAGTTCCTCTACTTCACGCCGGCGCTCTTCCCGATCTATTTCCGAGCCGCGGCGCAGGAGACGTCGACGTACGAGCCGGAGCTGCGCAAGCGCATCGCCCGCGAACGCCTCGGCACGATCGCGTTCCAACTGTCCGTCCTCGCCGTCATCGCTTTGCTCGGCGGCTGGTACGTGGCCTGGAAGCTCTACCTCGTCCCGATCTTCTTCGTCTTTCCGATCGCGTTCGCGCTGAACCGCCTTGGTCAGCATTACGACATCGATCCGTCCGATCCGGCCAAGTGGTCGACGCTGGTGAAGGGTTCGTGGTTCTGGGACTTTGTCTTCCTCTTCTCGAACTACCACCTCGAGCACCACTACTTCCCCGGCGTGCCGTTCTACAACCTGCCGCGCCTGCAGAAGCTCCTGACGCCGTTCTACGAGAAGCGCGGCATCGTCGCGCGCAGCTACGGCGAACTGGTGTGGCGCTACCTGATCCTCAACCGCAAGCCGCACTCAAACTGGTCGGACGCGGTCGCGCCTGCCGCCGAGCCGGCATCGACGGTGTGATCGGGGGACGACCGGGGGCCTCCGGCGGGGGGGG
>DASVQE010000007.1:0-6412 GCA_036389275.1 Thermoanaerobaculia bacterium | reverse complement strand
ATTGGTTGGCCTAGCCTCCGCGACACTGCCTCCAAGCTCGCGACACTGTGTCGCGGAGGCTAGGCCAATCAGCGGGGTCCGGGGCCCGTGGCCCCGGCCGCCGGAGGCCTCTCGTCGTTCCCCACCGCCGCGAGCGCCGCGCGCAATGCTTCGGCGATCGAAGGATCTTCGAGCATCTGCTCGGTGGTCAGGCGCCGGCCGTCCAACGCGATCACGATCGAGGCCTCGTCGATGATGCGCGCGGACATCGTGCGCAGCGTTTCTTTGAGCGACGCGTCGGCGTGATGCGAGCGCGCCGAGGCATTGAGCACCGCGATTGGTTTGCCGATCACCTCGGGTGAGCTCACCAGCCAGTCGAGTGCGTTCTTGAGCGTGCCGGGCACGCCGTGCGCGTACTCCGGCGTCGAGATCAGCAGCGCATCGGCCGCGCCGACCGCTTCGCGCCACGACGCCACCGCTTCCGGCGCGATCGCGCCTTCGACGTCGAGATCGGGATTGAAGTGCGGCAGCGCGGCCAACCCTTCGAACAAGGTGACCTGCACACCTTCCGGTGCAACCGCCGCGGCGGCGCGGAGCAGGCGGCGGTTCGTGGAGTCGGCGCGAATGCTGCCCGAGATCGCCAGAATCTTCACGCGTCGTGATTGTAACGGTGCGCTTCCGCGGCCGTTCGCGATTGCACCTACAATGACACCTGTCCGTTCCATGCAGCACGACGTCGGCGGAGGTCTCTTCATTGGAGCTCATCGGCCGGAAGTTCGGCCACATACACGTCACCGATGTCGTCGGCGAAGGCGGCATGGGAGCGGTGTACGCCGGCTACGACGAGAAGCTCGAGCGCAAAGTCGCGCTCAAAGTCCTGCACGCCGACCAGCGTCTCGATGACGAGGCGCGCGAGCGGCTGCTGCGCGAGGCGCGCGCGCTCTCGAAGCTCGAGCATCGCAACATCTGCCGCATCCACGACTACATCGAGACGGGCGAAGTCGACCTGCTCGTGCTCGAGTACATCGACGGCCGCACGCTGCAGCAGGCCATCAGCGCCGGCAACATGCCGCGCAACGAAAAGCTGCGCATCGCCATCGCCATCGCCGAAGTGCTGGTGACGGCGCACCGCGCCGGCATCCTCCATCGCGACCTCAAGCCGGACAACATCATGCTCACCGCGGCGGGCGAGGTGAAAGTGCTCGACTTCGGCCTGGCGCGCTGGCTCACGCGCGCGCGCAGCCGCTCGTCGGGAAAAGTGCCGGCGATCCAGTTGCCGTTCCGCGCCACCGACCACGGCGAGAGCACGCTGATGATGGCCGCACCCGAGGGACCGCAGCTCGTCTCCGGACGCCCCGACTATCTCGCCACCGCCGCCGGCATCACCCTCGGCACGCCGCTGTACATGAGTCCCGAGCAGGCGCGCGGCGAGGCGCTCACGCCGGCCAGCGACATGTTCTCGTTCGGCCTCGTGCTGCAGGTGCTCTTCTCCGGCATCGAGCCGCATCCGCCCGACCTCGGCGCACGCGAAGTGATCCTGCGCGCGGCGCGCGGCACGATCGTGCCGGTGCAGGGCGTAGCCGGCGACGTGACCGCGCTGATCAATCGCCTCGAACAGTTCGCGCCCGCCGATCGTCCCACCGCCATCGAGACCGTCGAGCGGCTGCGCTGGCTGCACGACAAGCCGCAGCGCATCGCGCGCCGCTCCGCCGCCGCCGCCGCGCTGCTGCTGGCGATGTTCGGCGGCTGGCGCTACACCGTCGATCTGCGCCGCGAGCGCGCCATCGCCGTGGCCGCGCGCGCCGACGCCGAGCATCGCCGCGCGCAGGCGGAGGACCTCATCAACTTCATGGTCGGCGACCTCCGCAAGAAACTCGAGCCGGTCGGCCGCCTCGACATCCTCGACGACGTCGGCGAGCGCGCGCTCGCGTACGTCACGTCGCTGAACATGAACGTCGTCTCCGCCGAAGAGCTCGTGCGCAACGCGAAGGCGCTCGACCAGATCGCCGAGGTGCGCATCGCCCAGGGCAATCTCCGCCAGGCGCTCGATCTCGCCAATCGCGCGCTCGCGTTCACCAGCGTGGCGATGCGCCGCGATCCCGCCGATCCCGAAGTGCAGCTCGCGTATGGCACGAGCCATTTCTGGGTCGGCAACGCCTACCGGCTCCTCGGCGACAACGCGCGCGCGCTCGTGCACATGCGGCAGTACGAAGAGGCGGCGGAGCAGCTCGCGCAGAACTTTCCGCTCAACGACACCTACCAGCTCGAGCGCGCGTACGGCCACAGCGTGGTCGGGACGATCCTCGAGGCGCAGGGCGATCTGCAGCACGCGCTCGAAGAGTTTCAGATGACGCGCGTGGTGAAGGCGGCGCGGCTCGCCGCGAGCCCGGCCGATGCCGAACGGCAGTCGGATCTCGCCGTGACCGACAACAAGATCGGCTTCGTGCTCTACCGGCTTGGACGGCTGGTCGAGGCGCGCGAATATCTGGCGCGCGAGCTCGCCACATGGCAGCGGCTCGCCGCGCGCGACCCGCAGAACAAGATGTGGCAGGAAGGGCTGACGCGCAGCCACGGCTTCTACGCCGGCGCGCTCGAAGTCCTCGGCGACGTCGACGGCGCGCTGGAGCACGAGCGGGAAGAAGTGGCGCGCACCACCACGCTGCACGACTTCGATCCATCGAATACGCAGTGGACGCGCAATCTCGCGATGGCGCACTGGCACACCGCGTCGCTGCTGACGATGCAGCATCGCGCGGGCGAAGCGCTCGCGCACGCGGTCACCGGGCAGAAACTGATGCAGGAGCTGCTCGCGAAAGATCCGCAACGGAAGGCCTGGCATCGCGAGCTGGCCATCCTCTATCTCACCCAAGCGCGCGCGCAGCTCGTGACCGGACATACCGACGCCGCGGCCGCGGCGGTGAATGCGGCGCGCGCGCAGATCGGCGCGTACACCGACGTGGTGATGATCCGCACGCGCGCCGAGATCGACGTCGTGCACGGCGACGTGCTGCGCGCGCGCGGCGATGCGGCCGGTGCGCGCGCGCACTGGAGCGCCGCCCTCGACGGGCTGCGGACGCTGCCGGCGGCGTCGAACGACCTCAACGCGCAGAGTCTTTTGGTGCGGACGCTGGTGCGCCTCGGCCGCGCCGCCGAAGCGGCGCCGCTGATGGCGCGTCTCGACCGCGCCGGCTATCGATATCCCGACTACGTCTCCGAGCGGCAGGAGGTCCGGGTGCCGCAACATTCATAGGGAAAGAGGAGAAAACGTATGGGTCAGGGTCAGGTCGTCATCACCATCACCGCCGATCCGAGCGGAAAGGTCACGGTCAATCCGCCGGTCGCCACGGCAAACCGCAACAACCAGCAACTGGTGTGGAACATCAACAACGCCTCGGGTGGGAGGATCGTCTTTCTCGATCCGCCGATCACCTTCCCGACCACGGCGAAACCGCACGTTCCGCCGTACAAGCCGTGGCCGGGCAGCCGCGTGACGGCCGGTCCGGGCGCGAATCAGTATCAGGCCAACATCAATCACCAGGTGCAGATCGATGGAGAGATCGACTATTACTACTACGACGTAGTATGGAAAGGCGGCAGCCTCGATCCCGACATCGCCAATCAGGGATTCCCGCCGCCGACGGACGACGACGAGCACGGCGGCGGTCATGGCGGTCATGGCAAACCGCCGCGCCACGAGAAATAGCGCAAACGACGAGGGCCGGCGATCCGCCGGCCCTCTTTTTTCTACTCGCTGTCGTCGCCCGAGGCGAGATGCTTGCCGCGATTTCCGGGAAGCACCTCGGTGGCCGGGCGCGTACCGCCGCCACCGCCACCGCCGCGGCGGCGTCTGCGGCGCCGGGGACCGGCGGCTGTCGGCTCGGTGACATCGGCCTCGTCGCGCTCTTCCTCGACGATCGCGGGCGGCTGTGGCTTCGCCTCCGTCTTCGCATCGTTCGCGCGGCCGTTGAGCTTCTCCTCGTCGAGCAGCCACACCCACTGCGTAGCCGGCTGCGACTTCGCCGCGGCGGCAGCAGGCGGCATGGGACGGCGCTCGCGCTGCGGTTGCGGCTGCGGCTGCGCCGGTGTGGACGTCGCCGGCAGCGCCTGCGGCTCGCGCATCGGGCGCCGCTCGCGCTGCGGCTGTTGCGTCGCGCGCGCCGGCGACTCGAGGCGCTTCACGCGCACGAGCACATCCTCCGACAGGCGGCGATTCACCGCGATGAGGTCGGCGAGCAGCGCGATCAGCCAGGTGTGAAAGCCGGTGATCAGAAAGACGGCGGCGAGGATGAGCGACTGGATGTGACCGCCGCGATCGCCATTCGCAAAGTACCAGACGAAACGCGCGCCGAGGGCGATGCCGAGGAACATCAGCACGGCGCCGATGGCGAAGAACGTCTTCAGCGGGCGATAAAGGGTGTAGATGCGGAAGATCGTCGCTACGGATTTGCGCAAGTACGTACCGACACCCTGATAGAGACGCGACGGACGGGTGGGCGCGTTCGTGCGCACCGGCACGCTCTGCACGCCGAGGTTGCGGTTGCCGGCCTGAATGACCGTCTCGAGCGTGTAGGTGAACGGGTTGAACACGTTGATCTGCATGGCCGCCTCGCGCGAGAACGCGCGAAAGCCGCTGGTGACGTCGGCCACGCGCACGCCCGACGCCAGTCCCACCGTCCAACTGCCGGCGCGCTGCAGCAGCTTCTTGAGGCCCGACATGTGCGGCGACTGCGCGACCTGGCGGTCGCCGATGACCACCTCGGCCGAGCCTTTGACGATCGGCGCGACGAGTCTGGCGATGTCGGCGGCGGCGTATTGATTGTCGGCGTCGGTGTTGACGATGACGTCGGCGCCGAGGCGGAGCGCGGCGTCGATGCCGGCCACGAAGGCGGCGGAGAGACCGCGGTGCGTTTTGAGCTGCACAAGATGATGTGCACCCGCTTTGCGCGCGGCGGCGGCGGTGCCGTCGGTCGAGCCGTCGTCGATCACCAGGATCTCGACGGCGCCGATGCCTTCGATCTTCTTCGGCAGCTCGCGGATCGCCGCGGCGATGTTCGCCTCCTCGTTGAAGGCTGGGATTTGAACGATAAGCTTCATAAAGTGAAAGTGAGTGTGATCATGCCGGTCGAGCGGCTGGGCGGCGATGCCGACCGCGCCATCGCCTCGGTCCTCGCACAGGAGGCGCCGTTTCCGTTCGAGCTGATCGTCGTCTCCGCGGCACCGCTCCAGCGGGACGGGGAAATCCGGGTAAGGAACGTTGTCGAGCCGGATCGTAATCCCGCAACTCGCAGAAATCGAGCGGCTTCCGTCGCCACGGGTGAGGTGCTGGCGTTCATCGACGACGATGCCACCGCCGATCGGCGCTGGCTGGCCACCGCCTGCGCGTATCTCGACGCGCATCCCGACGTCCTCGCCCTCGGCGGTCCCGATCCGGCGCCCGACGACTCGACGGCGGCGGAGCTGGTGTCCGACACGCTGCTCGCCGCGCGCTGGATCGGCAGCGGCGTGGCCTGCCATCAGGACCGCCGCGGCGTCTTCGACGTGCAGCACGCGAGCGACATCGCGCTGGTGAATCTCTTCGTGCGGCGCGAGGTCTTCACCGGCTTCGACGAGTCGATCGGCTACATCGGCGAAGACACGCGCCTCGTCGAAGAGCTGCTCGCGCGCGGCCGCGTGGTCTATCACCACGACGTGCGCGTCGCGCATCGCCGCCGCGCCTTTCCTGGCCCGTACCTGCGGCAGCGCTGGCGCTATCGCGTGAAGACGGGACAGCTCCTCGTGCGCGGCTCGCGCGCGCATCGGCGCAATCCGAAGATCGCCGCGTTTCTCGTGGCCGGCGCGCTCGGCCTGCTCTTCGCGCCGCTCGTCGCGATTCCGTATTACATCGCAACGTTCATCCTCGGCGCCGCGGCGACGCGCTTGCCGATGCGCTACTGGCCGATGCTCCCGTTCGCTTTCGCCGCGCATCACCTCACGTATTGGCTCGGCATCGTCAGCGGCGCAATGGGCGAGGTACGCGCGCGGCGGGCGTGACGCGCATCACGCGCCGCGCGGAGTTGGCAGTCGTTCTTGCACTACCGCCGCGCATGACCGCCGCCGCGCTCGACCCGATCGACTTCGATACCACCCTGCTCCGCCGCGGAACGCGCGCGGCTACATTCACCGACATGGCCGAGCTCGCAGAGATGCTCGAGCACCGCCCGCGCGACAAGCTGCTCGCCGAACTGCCGGGCATCGCTTCGCTGTCGGCGACGAAGTTCACGCTGGCCCGCGCCGTCCTCCGCCGCCGCATGCGCGGACTCGCCGCAGTCGAGCGCGAGCAACTGCGCGTGCTCGCCGTCGAAGCCGCCGCCACCGCACCGTCGCACATCGGCGCACGCATCGCGGATCTGTTCGTGTAGGGGACGACGAGGGGCCTCCGGCGGCTGGGGCCGAG
>DASVQE010000006.1:0-38773 GCA_036389275.1 Thermoanaerobaculia bacterium | reverse complement strand
CTCGGCCCCAGCCGCCGGAGGCCCCTCGTCGTTCCCTCAATCAAACCTCCCGCACCATGATCACCGCCGACTCGCCATCCGGGTAGTAGCGCGGGCGGACGTAGGTGGAGCGGAAGTCGAGCGCGCGGTAGAACTCCTGTGCGCCGTGATTCGAGCGGCGCACTTCGAGTGAGATCGACGCGATCCCGTTTGCGCGCGCAAAGTCGAAGCAGTGCGCCATCAGCGCCTCCGCCACGCCCTTGCGGCGCTCGCGCGCGTCGACGGCGATCTTGTTGATGTGCATCTCGTCGAGGATCCACATCGCGAACACGTACCCGATCACGACTCCGTGGCGTCTGGCGACGAGCTGATGGCGGTGCGGCGCGTGCAGCTCGCTCTCGAAAAAGTGGCGGTGCCAGGCGATCGGAAACGACTCCGTTTCGATGCGCACGATGTCATCGAGATCGGCGCCGGTGGCTGCCACGATCTCGAGCTCGCTCATCCTTCTCTCTGCCGCAGCTTCACCTCGGCCTCGGCCAGCCGCACGTAGATCGGCGTCACGTCGCGATAGCGGCCGCCTTCGCCGTTGCGCTCGATCTCCAGCGCGCGGCGCGCGCAGCGGAGCGCCACGTTGTCGTGCTGCAGCAGCTCGGCGATCGCGAGCGCGTCGTCGGCCACGCTCGTGGCGAGATGCGGCGCGCGCGTCTCGCGCCCGTCCTCGAACTCCGACACGTACCACTCGCCGCGCCCGGCGTCGTCGCGGATCGTGATGCGGCCGCGCGTGCCGTGCGCGATTGCCTCGTGCGTCGACATCGCGCAGACCGGACGGCCGAGGGCGAGAGCCAGACCCTGCATCGTAGCCAGGCCGATGCGCACGCCGGTGAACGAGCCGGGGCCGCGCGTCACGGCGAAGAGATCGACGGTGCGGCGATCGATACTGTTCTCCGTCAGCAGAAAATCGATGGCCGGCAGCAGCTTCTCGTTGCGCGAGCCGCGTCCTTCGAGCGCGATCGCGCCGACCAGCGCGCCGTCGTTCACCAGCGCGACGGAAAGGATCGGCAGCGAGGTATCGGCGGCGAGGACGATCACGGCTTGGCCGGCATGCCGAGGTCGGTGAGAGTGATGCCGATCTTCGCGGCCGTCTCACGCGAGCGCTCGTCGCGATAGAACTCGCCGTAATAGATGGTGCGGATGCCGGCGTTCGCGATCAGCTTGAAACAGTTCCAGCAAGGAGAGGCGGTCGTGTAGAGCTCACCGCCGTCGAGCGAGACGCCGTTCTTGGCCGCCTGCAGGATTGCGTTCGCCTCGGCGTGCACGGTAGTGACGCAGTGCCCATCCTCAACCACGCAGCCGACGTCCTCGCAGTGCGGCAGCCCGCGGATCGACCCGTTGTAGCCGGTCGAGAGGACGGTCCGGTCGCGTACGATCACCGCCCCGACGTGCTTGCGCATGCAGGTAGCCCGGGTGGCCGCCTGGTGGGCGATGCCCATGAAGTAGGTGTTCCAATCCGCGCGCATGGAGGAGCGAGATTCTACACGTCGGTTGAGATAATCAAAATGGAGCGAAGTTATTTGTCATTATGGACGAGAACATCGCCTGATGGCGCTCGTTTATGCGGTTTCGACATAATATCGGGCTGCAAGTGCTGACTTTGCGAGGGTTTAGGTGAGACCGCCCACATTCCGTAATTGTGGGGTTTTGGGCGAGTTTTTCGTTGACTCGCCTACCCGATCTCTACAGAATACGCGCTCACCCACGGATCTGTAGTTCACACTTTCGATACCGGAGCACGCATGAATTCACGCTATTCAACGATCATCTTTGTCCCGCACGCGCGGGCCAAGTTCCGAAAGTTGAAGGTGTCGCACCGGCTGCTCTTCTCGATCGTCTCGCTGGTGACCTCGTCGCTGTGCCTGTCGACGTTCTTCTCGGTGCAGTACTTCACCTCTCTTTCCCAGACGCACGAGCTCTCGAAGCTCCGGCGCGAGAATCGCGAGCTGCAGTCGGCCAACGAGCAGTTCAGCAAGTCGGTCGAGTCGCTGCGCGGGCAGTTGCGGACGGTGGAAGACCGGACGCGCAAGCTGGCCATCATCGCCGGCATCACCACGCTGGACGAGGCGAGCCAGGGCGGCTCCGGCGGTCTGCGCAATGACGAGCTGACGGCGAATCCCTACCGGGACGACGTCGACAAGATGACGTTCCGCTCGCACCGCCTGCAGAGCGACCTGAACGTCCTCGAACAGAAGTTCACCGCGCAGTCGCGCCTCCTCTCCTCGACTCCTTCGATCGCGCCGGTCCGCGGCGTGCTCACCGACGGCTTCGGCGGCCGCTCCGATCCCTTCACGGGCGAGCCGGGGCAGCACAACGCCGTCGACATCTCCTCGGCCATCGGCCAGCCGGTGCGCTCGCCGGCCGACGGCATCGTGGTCAAGGCCGAATGGGCCAACGGCTACGGCAACGTGATCTTCATCTCGCACGGCTACGGCTACTCGACGCGTTACGGTCACCTGTCGTCGTTCGCCGCCCGTCCCGGCCAGCGCATCAAGCGCGGCGACATCATCGGCTACGTCGGCTCCACCGGCCGCTCGACCGGACCGCACCTGCACTACGAGGTGCGCGTGAACAACAATCCGGTCAATCCGCTCGAGTACATCCTCAACGCGTTCTAAGAAAAGCGCCGCGCGCGCAAAATGCCGAGTGCGTTCCTGCGCACTCGGCATTTTTTCTATTCGGCGCGGTCTTCCTCACCCTGCGCCAGTCCCCAACGCTCGGTGATGCGCGCGTGCGTGAGCCAGCGCTCGCAGTCGAGCGCGGCCTGACAGCCGCTGCCGGCGGCGGTGATCGCCTGGCGATAGACGTGATCGACGACGTCGCCGCAGGCGAAGACTCCGTGGATGTTGGTCTGGGTCGAGTGGCGGTGCGGCAGGCAGATGTAGCCGGCCTGGTCGAGCTCGAGCTGGCCGACGTACGGCGCGGTGTTGGGCGTGTGGCCGATGGCGACGAAGAGTCCCTGCGCCGCCAGCTCGCGCGTCTCGCCATTCACGAGGTTGCGCAGCTTGAGCGAGGTGACGCCGTTCTCTTTCGTGCCGACGACCTCGTCGACAGTGGTGTTGAAGATGAAGTCGATCTTCGGATTGGAGCGGGCGCGGTCCTGCATGATCTTCGAGGCGCGCAGCTCTTCGCGGCGATGGACGACGGTGACTTTCTTCGCGAATTTCGTGAGGAACGTCGCCTCTTCCATCGCCGAGTCGCCGCCGCCGACGACGACGATCTCTTTCTCCTTGAAGAAGAAGCCGTCGCACGTGGCGCAGTAGGAAACGCCGAAGCCCTGCAGGGCCTGCTCGGATGGAAGTCCGATCTGCTTGGCCGAGGCGCCGGAGGCGACGATCACGGCCGGAGCGATGAAGCGCGCCGACTCGGTGACGACCTCGAAAGGATGCGTGCGGAAGTTCACGCTCTCGACCGGCTCGAGGGCGCGGAAGACCGCGCCGAAGCGCTCGGCCTGCTGCCGCATCAGGTCCATCAGTTTCGGCCCCAGGATCCCCTCGGGGAATCCGGGGTAATTCTCGACGTCGGTGGTGATGGTGAGCTGGCCGCCCGGCTGCAATCCCTCGAGCACGACGGTCTTGATGTTCGCGCGCGACAGATAGAGCGCGGCCGTGCAGCCTGCCGGCCCCGACCCGATGATGACGACCTGATACTCGCTGACCGTTTCCATGGCGGCGCGCATTGTACTGCGCGCTACCGCCTCACATGTTCGCCCAGGAAGTCGAGCGCCTGATCCACCGCCTTGCGCGCTTCGGCGCCGCCCGCCTCGACGGTGAGCACCGAGTGCTGGCGCGGATCGTTGGTCGGCACGACGATGGTCTCCAGGTGATCTTTCGGCACGACGGCGGCGATGGCGTCGAAGCGCTCCTGCGGGACGAGGCAGTCCTGCTCGAAGCGGATGCGCAGCACCTGCGCGTGCGTGACCGGCAAGACCTTCGGATCGACGCCGAGGGCGCGCCGCGTCGCCGCGGTCAGCGGAAAGGGAATGGCCGGCTGGCTGAGCACGACCGCCGCGACTTTGTCGTCGGCGAGCGCGAGCGGCATCGCGCCGGTGAGACACATCCCGATGACGCCGAGCTCGCGGTGATGCCGCGCGTAGATGCGATCGCGCAGCACGCGCAGCTTGCCGGCCACGCGGCTCTCGTGCGTCGAGAGGCAGTTGAAGTTCGGGCCGGCGCAGAGCAGCAGTTGCCGCGCGAGCGGCGCTTCGCGGCCGAAGCCGCCGAACAGCAGCGGCATGTAGACGCGGTAGTGACGCTTCACGATCTCGTCGGCGAAGGCGACGGTCTGCGGCAGGAGGCCGGGCAGCTCGTGCAGCAGCAGAATGGGCGGATCGTCGGGATTGCCCTTCACGTAGACCTTCATCCCGTCGACCGGCTGGTCGTCTTCCCATGCGTCCTGCGGTGCGGCCTCGTGATGTCCGCCGGCGGCCTTCGAGTGGTGCGTCATGAAGACGCAGCGCAGCGTCGTGCACGACGAGAAGCAGAACGCGGCCAGCAGCAGGATCGTGGCGCGTCGCATGATCAGAACGCCCCGGCGATCGCTTCCGCGGCGGCGCGGAATCCCGGTTCCTTCGGATGGAGCTCGTTCGCCCAGAGTCGCTTCTCCGCCGGCAGCAACGGCCGGAGGTCGACGTACTTGACCTTTCCGTCGCCGAAGCTGTCGGCCACGCCCTTCACCATCACGTTGAAGCGGTCGATCAGCTTCTTCACCGTGAGCGTGTTCTGCGCGAGATCGTCGAAGCCTTTCTCGATGAAGCGGGGGCGCAGCCACGGGCCGGGCAGCGGTCCCCATCCGCCGAGGACGCCCTTGCCGTCCGGCACCGGATAGCCGTAGCCGTGCAGGACGATGGTCGGGACGAAGCCGAGCATGCTCTGGCAGAGCGTGCGCACTTTCTGGAGGATGTGCAGATACGCGTTGCGCACGCGCTCGTCGATCACGCCGGTGACGATGTTGTCGTTGAGGCCCGCGGTCGGCGAGCCGGCGTGATTGATGAGAAACCCGAACTCGGCGCCGGCGATGTCGTTGCCGCCGCCGGACAAGAGGACGGCCGCGATCTGCTGCCGCGTGGCGATGACCTTGTCGACTGCAGCGGCGAATTTGTCGAGCTGCCCGCGGCCGAAGGCCATCATCTCCGCGCGGTCGCCGGCGCGTGCGACGGACTCGATGCTGTAGCCCATCGTGTGCAGATGGTCGAGGATGTCTTCGCCCGGGTAATCGAACCAGGAGTCTCCTTCGGCGATGACCCAGCCGCGCGTTCCGGCCGCCGACGCCGCGAGGGCCATGTGCGGCGTGTCGACGCGCGCCACCTCCAGCTCCGCCATCGCCGCCGCCGGCACCGCCGCCAGCGCCCGCTGCCGCGCACGCAAGGCGCGCGCGCGCCGCTTCAACACCTCGTCGACTTCACTCCGCACCGCCTGCTGCTCTTTGCGTGTGGCCATGCGCTCTCCTCCGGTTGAAGGGAGAGACGTGGGGCGAGGTTTTCCCTACCGCTGCGCGATCCAGTTCGCGATCGCGGCGATCACCGCGGCGTCCACGTGCTCGCCGTCGTGCATGAAAAGATGATCGAGCGCGGCGAAGGTGCGGATGTCGGCGTGCGGCAGTCCGGTGCGCCAGCCGCGCTCGTCGTCGGCGGTGACCTGCACGTCAGCGCCGGCGAAGAAGAGCACGACCGGCGCGTCGAGGGTGCGGAGCGTGGCCGCGGCGTCGTACGCGGCGAGGTCGAGCCAGTACGCGCGCGGCGCGCCCAAGTACATCCCTTCGCCGAGCGTGCCGTGCTCGATGGCGGCGGCGAGCGACTGCGCGTCGCGCAGCATCTCCGGCGAGCCGCCGTAACGCGTGAGCTGATCGATGAGCACGACGTGCAGCGGGCGGCTCGGTGCGGCGAGCATCACCGCGCCGCGGATGCCGGGCGTGGTCGCCAGCAGCCGTGGGACGAGCATGCCGCCGAGGCTGTGGCCGACGAGGAAAATTTTCGACGCGTCGACACCCGGCTCGCGCGCCAGACGGGCGATGGCCTCGCGCGCGTCGGCGAGCACTTCCTCTTCGACGGTGCGCACGTCGCGGTCGCCGAGGTACGTGCGCTTGTCGAAGCGGAGCGAGGCGATGCCGCGAGCGGCGAGACCCCAGGCGAGATCGCGCAGCGGCTTGCGCAGTCCGATGGTGCTGTCCCGATCGACGGGGCCGGAGCCGCCGAGGAAGACCACGCCCGCGATGGCCTGCTCCGCGCGCGGCACGATCAGCGCGCCGCGGACGTGCGCCAGCACCACCTCGCTCTCCGGCACCGGCGGCGGCGCGGCGTTAGGCGCCGCTGTCAGCGGGTAAAAAAAAGGCCGGCCACGTCTCCTTCGCGATCGAAGACGACTTTCGCGCGGAGCGATCCATTCGCGAACGTCAGCGGCACGTAGACCACGTCGTAGCCGGCCTCGCTCGTCTGCTGCGGCTCGCCGACGAGACGCAGCTCGCCGGTCTGCGTGGTGAGCTGCGACCAGACGTTGCGCAGCGCGTCGGCGGAGAGCTTTGCGCGCATCTCGTCGTTGAAGTCGCCCGTGACGTCCGCTCCTTCAGTGATGCGCGTGACGATCGTCCGCGCGCGCTCGGTGAGCGGCACGGTCTGCGTCATCTCCACCGCCGGACGCGCCGCCGGTGCAGCGGACGAACAACCGACGGCGAACAGGACGAGCAGAGCAAGCGAGCGTTTCACGATCTTCATCAGAACAGTTTCGGCTCCGGCTGCAGCACCGCCAGCAGCTCGCGCCCCATCACCTGCTTCTGCCACTCGCGCATCGTCGGCACGTCGAGCGAGTTCGCCGTCGCCACCGCCGTGAGAATGTGCCGCGCGCCGAGGACGGACGGATCGATCTTCAGCTCCTTCGCGTACTTGTCGCGCACGCGCTTGAGGCGGTCGATACGCGCTTCGAGCGCTTTGTCGCGGATCCACGGCTTCGGGTCGTTGCGCTCCGGCAGCGCCTCCTCCGCCAGCTCCATCGCCTCGCGCACGATGGCCACCATCTCCCGGCCGTAGCGATCGATGTGATAGCGCGAGAGACCCTTCACGCTGCCGAGGTCGCGGAACGCGGCCGGCTTCGTACGGGCGAGCTCCACGATCACGTCGTTGCCGAGGATCTTGAACGGCGGACGATCGGCCTTGCGCGCCAGCGCGTCGCGCCAGCGGTGCAGGTCGCGCACGATCGCCAGCGAGCGGCGGTCGAGCGTGCCGATGTTCTTCAGCTTCCGCCAGGTCTCCGCATCCTCGTCGACTTCCTTGTAGCGGACGTGCTCGAGCCGCGCGAACTCTTCGACCGCCCACTCCCAGCGGCCGAGGGCCTCCAGCTCTTCGCGCAGCTTCGCGGCGAGCGGAATGAGGTAGTGCGTATCGGTCGTCGCGTATTCGAGCATGTCCTGCGGCAGCGGGCGGATCGACCAGTCGGCGCGCTGATGGGTCTTGTTCAACTTGAGCCCGAAGTGGCGGTCGAGCAACGCCGCCAGGCCGAGACCTTCGTAGCCGAGGAGCTGCGCGCAGATCGACGTGTCGATCAGATTGCGGACGGTGAAGCCGAAGTCGCGGTTGAGGATGCGCAGGTCGTAGTCGCCGCCGTGAAAGACCTTGGTGATCTTCTCGTCGGCCAGCACCTCGCCGAAGCGCGCCAGATCGATGCGCACCAGCGGATCCACCACGAGATCCTCGTCGGTGGTCGACATCTGGATCAGACACACCTTGTCAAAGTACGAATGCAGCGAGTCGGCCTCGGTGTCGACGGCGAGCTGCGCATGCGAAGCCGCGCGCGCCAGCGCGTCGTCGAGCTCCTGCTGGCGGTCGATCCACATCATTCGGCAGCCGCCCGCGAGCCGAGTCCGATGGCGCGCAGCCGCTCGCCGAAGGCGCGGCGGTCGAACTCCGGCAGCTCCGTCAGTTTGCGCACCGTGCCGTCGTCGTCGGCGACCAGCAGCATCAGCGCGAGATCCTCCGCCGCCGGCACGCGCAGCGGCAGCTCGCCGATGGCGGTGGCGTGACCGGCCGAGACCATCCGGCCGTACAGCGCGTTCGACGCCAGCAGCACGTGCACGCGCACCTCGCCTTCCTCGTCGATGAAGTTCAGCGGCACGAGGTCGAGCTCGTCGGTCGCCTCGATCTCATCGCGCTCGACGCGGAAGCCGCGGTTCGCCGCCATCATCGCCACCTGATTCTTCTGCGCGCCGCTCATCAGCGCCAGCACGTCGATGGCGCCGGCGTCGACCTCGCTGTCGAGCCAGGCCGAGCGCGCGACGTTGCCGACGAACACCGACTCGATCCGCGCGCGCTGCAACAGCTCCGCGACGGCGTGAATGGCGCGGGAGTAACGCGGCGTGGCGCGGATCGCGTGCATCGGCCGCGAGAGATAACACAGATGCGATAATCGTCGCCAGTGAAGGCCCGCCTCCTCGAGATCATTCAGCGGCATTGGGGTTACGACACGCTCCGGCCGCTGCAGGAAGAGGCCATGCTGGCCACGCTCTCCGGCCGCGACGCCCTCGTGGTCATGCCCACCGGCGGCGGCAAATCGCTCTGCTATCAGGCCCCGGCCGTGCTGCAGGAATCGGTCACGGTGGTGGTCTCGCCGCTGATCTCGCTGATGAAGGATCAGGTGGACGGGCTGCGCGAGTGCGGCGTGCCCGCCGGACAGCTCAACAGCGCCCAGTCCCTCGACGATCTACGCTCTGTAGAACGGGCCGTGCTGCGCGGAGAGATGAAGCTGCTGTTCGTCTCCCCGGAGCGGCTGGCCATGCCGCAGTTCCGCGACTTTCTCCGCCGGGCGAACGTGCGCACGTTCGCCATCGACGAAGCGCACTGCATCAGCCACTGGGGTCACGATTTCCGCCCGGAGTACCGGCAACTCAACGCGCTGCGCGAGGAGTTCCCGGATGTCTCGGTGCACGCCTACACCGCCACCGCCACTCCGGAAGTGCGGAACGACATCATTCAGCAACTCGGGCTGCGCGAGCCGATGGTGCTGGTCGGCGACTTCGACCGGCCGAACCTCACCTACCGCGTGCTGCCGCGGCAGGACGAGTCGAAGCAGGTCTTCGACGTGATCGAGCGCCACCGCGGCGAGGCCGGCATCATCTACTGCATGCGCCGGAAAGACGTCGACTCGCTGGCCGCGAAGCTGCGGCAGCGCGGGCAGAACGTGGTCGCCTACCACGCGGGCCTCACGCAGGAGGAGCGGCGCGCCGCGCAGGATGCGTTCGCGAACGAAAAGTGCGATCTGGTCGTGGCGACGGTGGCGTTCGGCATGGGCATCGATCGCTCGAACGTCCGCTTCGTGCTGCACACGGCCATGCCGAAGTCGATCGAGCACTATCAGCAGGAGTCGGGACGCGCCGGCCGCGACGGGCTCGAGGCGGAGTGCGTGCTGCTCTACTCCGGCGCCGACGTGATGCTCTGGAAGTCGATGCTCGCCGATCATCCGGCGCCGGAGTCGGCGCTGCGGCATCTCTACGACATGGATCGCTACTGCGCGTCGGCGGTCTGCCGCCATCGCGCGCTGGTCGAGTATTTCGGGCAATCGCACGGCGCCCAGGCCTGCAACGCCTGCGATCTCTGCCTCGGCGAGACGGCGGAGGTCGAGGACGCGCTGATCGTGGCGCAGAAGATCCTCTCCTGCGTGCACCGCGTGCACGGCGCGTTCGGCGTCGGCCACGTGGCCGGCATCCTCCGCGGCGAGGACACCGAGCGGATCCGCGCGCGCGGCCACGATCAGCTCTCGACGTTCGGCCTGCTCAAAGGCGAGACGCGCCACGACGTGCGCGAATGGATCTATCAACTCATCGCCCAGGATTTCCTGATGCAGACGGCCGACGAATATCCGGTCCTCCGCCTCGGCCCGCGCGCACGCGAAGTGCTGCGCGGCGTGGCCCAGGTGAAGCTGCGGCAGCCGGCGGTGCGGAAGAAAGACCCCGGCACGCCGCGCGCGACGCGCACGCCGCTCGACGACAACCGCGACTACGATCGCGATCTCTTCCAGTCGCTGCGCGCCTGGCGCCGCGGCGAGGCGGAAGAGCGCGGCGTCCCGCCCTACGTCATCTTCAGCGACAAGACCCTGCGCGAGCTGGCCCGCGTCCGGCCGACCACGCTCTACGAGCTGCGCGGCATCTACGGCATCGGCGATGCGAAGCTGGAAGCGTTCGGCAGCGCGGTCGTGCGCGTGATCACAGGAAGCTGAGGATCCGCGCCACGTCATCCCATTCCGTGGCGCCGTTGCCGATGGCGATGCGGATGGCGTAGCGGTCGCGCAGTTTCGTGTGCGAGACGAAGAGCGCGCCGCTGGCGTTCATCCGCTCGAGCAGCGCGGCCGTCGCGTCGTCGCCGGCGGCTAGGCGGAAGACGACCACGCTGAAGGATTGCGAGACGACTTCGACGCCGTCGCGCGCGCGGAGCTCCTGCGCGAGGCGCTCGGCGAAGCCGACGTGGCCGCGGATGACGTTGCGCAGGCGCTCGAGGCCGTAGTGCTCGAGCACCATCCAGAGCTTGAGCGCGCGGAAACGGCGGCCGAGCTGGAGGCCGTAATCCATGTAGTTGATCTCGGCCGTGTCGGTGGTCTTGAGGTACTCCGGCACGAGCGAGAAGGTCTCGCGCAGCACGTCGGGACGCTTCGTGTAGAGGACGCTGCAGTCGATGGGAGTGAAGAGCCACTTGTGCGGATTCATCACCAGCGAGTCGGCGTGCTCGATGCCGTCCCAGAGGAAGCGGTACTCGGGACAGATCGTGGCCGAGCCGGCGTAGGCGGCGTCGGCGTGCAGCCAGAGGTTCTCCCGCCGCGCGATCGCGGCGATCGCAGGCAGCGGATCGACGGCGGCGGTGGAAGTCGTTCCGAGGGTGGCCACGACTGCGCACGGCAGCGCGCCGGCGGCGCGGTCGCGGGCGATCAGCTCCGCCAGTACGTCGGCGCGCATGCGGAAGTCGCCGTCGCTCGGCACGTGGACGATGCCGCTCTGCCCGAAGCCGAGGGCCAGCGCCGCCTTGTCGACCGAGGAGTGAGCGTGCTCGGAACAGTAGACGCGCAGCGGCGGCAGCGCGCGGCCGGTCATCCCTTGCTTGCGGATGTCGAGTCCGAGCGCTTCGCGCGCGGCGGCCAGCGCGAGAAAGACGTTGATCGAGGCGGTGTCGTTGATGATGCCGAAGAGGTTCGGCGGCAGCCCGGCCGCGTCGCGCAGCCAGCGCAGCGCCAGCGTCTCGAGCTCGGTCAGCGACGGCGAGGTCTTCCAGAGCATGCCGTTCGCGTTGATAGCGGCGATCAGCAGCTCCGCGAGAATTCCTGCCTGCGATCCGGTGATACTGAAGTACGCAAAGAAGGAAGGGTGGTTCCAGTGGGTGATGCCGGGAAGGATCTTCGAGTCGAACTCGCCGAGGAGCTCGTCGTACGATTTCCCATCCTCGGAAGCGGCGCCCGCGAACTGCTGCTCGATCTCACCCGGCTGCACGCGCGCGAGCACGTCGTACTCGCGGATCCGCTCGAGATAGTCGGCCACGCGGTCGACGGCGCGATGGGCGGCGGCGCGGAACTCCTCGGTCGTCGGATCGAGCTTCATGCTCGGCCCGCGATTCTGCCGCGCGCGCCTTCACGCGCGCCGGTGGCCGGCACGGCGCGCGAGGCCTTGGCCAGGCCGTACGGCGGCATGTTGTTGTAGATGGTCTCGTACTCGCCGGCCCGGACAAGATACGTCTCGTGCCAGATGCCGACCTCGCCGCTCTGTCCGACGCGGCGGTTGAAGGCGGCCCACGCCGGCAGATGCGTGTGCTCGCGGCTCTTCGCGTACGACTCGAGCGCGTCGAAGGAGCGCCAGTATTGAATGAGCACCGGCGGCCAGGAGAACGGCGTCTGCGCGCCGAGGAACCCGAGCTGCGGATTCGCGAACAGCTCTTTCAGCATCGGACCCATGGCCATCGCCACCGGCAGCCACTTGTGCAGCTTCCAGAGGCGGTTCACGCGCATGCCGATGATGAAGACGCAGAAGTCGCCTTCGATCTCCGCGGTGAGGCGCTGCCGGAGGATCTCTGCCATGCGCGCGCGATTCTAGCGCGCGGCGCGATTATGACGCGCCCTTGCCCGACAGCACCGCAGGGATGGTCCGCAGCAGGATCTTCAGATCGAGCGACGGCGACCAGTTGTCGATGTACTGCAGGTCGAGCTGCATCCAGCGGTCGAAGTCCTGGATGTCGTTGCGGCCGCTGATCTGCCAGAGGCAGGTCAGGCCGGGCTTCATCGAGAGGCGGCGGCGATGCCAGCGGTGATAGACGGCCACCTCCTCCGGGATCGGCGGGCGCGGCCCGACCAGGCTCATGTCGCCCTTGAGCACGTTCCAGAGCTGCGGGATCTCGTCGAGGGAGAAGCGGCGCAGCCAGCGTCCCACCGGCGTGATGCGCGGATCGTCCTTCGCCTTGAAGGCCGGGCCGTTCATGGCGTTGAGGTGCGCGACCTCTTCGCGGCGCGCGTGCGCATCCTCGATCATCGTGCGGAACTTGTAGAGGGTGAACATCCGGCCGTTCAGGCCGATGCGCTTCTGCTTGAACACCACCGAGCCGGGCGAGGTGAGCTTGATGGCCAGCGCGGCGAAGGCGATCACCGGGAAGGTCAGCGCGAGCAGCAGCAGCGAGATGGCCACGTCGAGCAGCCGCTTGAGCGCGAGCTGCGCCTCGTTCGAGGGCGTGGTGGTGAAGGTGAGGAACGGCACGCCTTCCAGCTCCTCGATCTCGACGCGCGCGACGCGGTTCTGGAAGATGTTCATGGCCACGCGCGTGCGGATGCCGAGCTCCTCGCACATCAGAAAGATCTGCTTCATCTCGTCGAGCTTCTTGCGCGTGACGGCGAAGACGATCTCGTCGATCGGCTCGGCGATCTCGTTCGACTCGAGGATGCGCTTGAGGTCCGGCACGGTGCCGTAGATGCGGTATCGCGCCCAGCCGTTCGAGAGATGGTGGCCGTCGGAGACGAAGCCGAGGATCTTGTAGCCCCAGTACTTGTGCCCGACGATCATCCGGGCGATGTCGGTGGCGCGGCGGCCGGTGCCGACGATGAGGACCGTTCGATAGTTGAGACCCTTCGAGCGCACCCAGCGGGCGATGGCGCGCACCAGGATCTTCTCGGCGACGAGCAGCACCGCCGCGAGCATCGCGAACAGCAGGAACCAGGAGCGCGAGAGCTGCCGCAGCGGCAACAAGTAAGCGGCGGTGGCCAGGATCGCGTTGCCGACCACGACCACGCGGATGGTGGTGAAGGCCTCGCGCGTCAGCGGGATGGTGCGGTGGGAGTGATAGCTCTCGTAGGTGAAGAGGAGCACCGACCAGATCACCAGCACCAGCGGGTAGATCTTCAGGTACTCGGCGAGCGGAAAGAGGCCGGTCGGGAAGTGGACGGGGTCGAGGACCGGCAGCAGCAGGTCGCGGATGAAGAAGGCGGCGAAAAAGGCCGCCGACGTCAATGCGAGATCGGAAATGTAGACGATCCTCGCAATCAGGCGCGCTTGCTGTTTCAGCATTGACTCGAGACGTATACGGAAGCGCGGTGCGATGTGTCTAGGGGGACGACGAGAGGCCTCCGGCGGCTGGGGCCACGGGCCCCAGACCCCGTTGGTTGGCCTAGCCTCCGCGACACCGTGTCGCCAGCGTGGAAGCCGTGTCGCGGAGGCTGGGCCAACCAAATGGGGTCTGGGGCCCTCGGCCCCAGCCGCCGGAGGCCCCTGGTCGTCCCCCTGAAGGTATATATTGACCGCCTGCCGTCAATACGGACGGCAATCAAATAATAGGAGAGAGTCATGCGAGTGAATGTGATCCTTCCCCTGGCGATCCTCCTGCTCCTCTGCCCGCTTGCAGTCTCCGCCCAGACCACCCAGCCCGGCTTGTTCTTCCAGATTGCCAACACCTGCAGCTCGTCGGTCAGCGGCTTCGCCGTCGGCGACGAGATGTGCCTGTTGCAGGTCGGCTCGGCCGTCTACACGCGGGCCATCTTCCAGGGCACGCTCGCGCCCGGCGCGCAGCAGTTCGGCATGGCCTGCGCCGGCAAGGACGGCAACGGCTCGGTCATCTTCGTGCCGCCGGTGAGCTCGGGCGCGCAGGCGGTGGTGATGACGGTGAAGCCGAACAGCACCGTGGCCATCCCCAAGACCTTCTGCTCGGGCACGAGCGCCACGCCCGACAAGCAGCTCCTCCGTCGCAAGCGCTGACGCGCGCAGGAGCCGCGCAATCCGATCGGATTGCGCGGCTCCTGCATCACAGCGACTGCAGCAACCGCTCGTACTGATCGGTCACGCGGTCCCACGAGTAGCGCTCCGCCGCGCGCCGCCGCGCGCGCTGCCGCATCTCGTCAGCGATCTCGGGATGCTCGAGCCACTCGCGGAGGATCGCCGACAGCGTCTCGTTCGGACGGAGCTCGAAGTAGCCGACCGCGTCGCCGCCGACTTCGCGATTCTCCGGCGTGCCGTGAGCGACGACGCAGCCGCCGGAGGCCATCGCCTCGATCATGGCCGGATGCGTGCCGCCGACTTCCGTGGCCTGCACGTAGATGCGCGCGTGACGCTGCAAGGTACGGTAGTCGCGGCCGTAGAGCGCGCCGGGAAAGAGAATGCGCTCGCTCGCGTGCGCGTGCAGCCGCCGCACGAGCTCGGGCGCGTAAAGCCCTTTGCCGAGCATCACCAGCGGCGGCGCGGCGCCGAGCTTCTCGTACGCCTCGACCACTTCCAGCGGATTGTTCTCCGGCTCGAAGCGGCTCACGTAAAGAATGTAGTCGCGCTCCGCGAGCCCGAGCTGCGCCAGCACGTCGGAGTCTTCCTCCTCCGGAAAGTCGGCGCCGTACGCGATCACGGCCGGCTCGATGCCGTAGTGCGTGCGGTAGTAGTCGGCGATGACATCAGCGTCGGCGACGACGCGGTCGGCGAAGCTGGCCGAAAATGCTTCGCCAATGGTGTAGACCGCGCGGCCGAAGACGTTCCACTTGCGCCGCTTCCGCTCGATGCCGTCGACGTTGATGGCCGTGCGCGTGCGCGACGCGCGCAGCAGCGGCAGCACGAAGGCATTCGCGGCATTGCAAACCAGCACCGCGTCGAAGCCGCGCCGCAGCGCGTCGAGCGCGGAGAAGAAGGAGTGCGAGACGGTCTCGAGGTACTTCGCGCCGACGCTCGGCAGGACGATGCGGTGGATGCCGTTCCAGACCGCCGGACCTTCGGCGCGCGAGTAGACCCACACCTCGTGACCGCGGGCGATGAGGCGCGTGCCGAGCTCCGCGGCCATGGTCTCGAAACCGCCGTAATTCGGCGGCACGCCGCGCGTGCCGAGGATGGCCAGCTTCAACGGAACCACCGTGCCAGCGCGCGGTCGCTCACCACGCGCCGCCGCTGAATCTCGCGCCGCTTCGCGGCGACGCGCGCGCGATTGCGCCACAGCCAGGCGAATGCCGGCAACGAGGTGCGCTCGATGGTCAGCGCCGCGGCAATCACAACGAAGTCGCGGGCGAGCTCGAACGGCGCGTTGCGCAGCGCGAGATACGCGCCCTCGTTTTTCAGCCGCAGCAGGAAACGGTTCTTCACCGAGTGCATGTTGATGTCGGGCGGCAACGCACGCCGCGCCTCGGGCGTCACGCGGCGCACGTGCCAGGCGACGGCGGCCGGCTCGCAGACGGCGCGCCATCCGAGGAGCTGGCTGCGCCAGGCCAGGTCGGCGTCTTCGCGGTAGGTGTGGAAGTCCTCATCCAGCACTTCTCCATCGATCCGCACATCCTGAAGGAACGACATGCGGAAAAGCGCCGCAGCGCCGGAGACGCCAAAGACTTCCCGCCGCTCCTGCACGTCCTCATCGATGTCGAGATGGCGTCCGCTGCGGGTCATGCGCATGCCGGCGGAGTCGACGCCTTGCGCCGGCGCGATGTCGTAGCCGCGCGCGCGCAGCAGCTTGCCGGTGGCGGCGCCGAAGCGCGGGCCCGACTCACCCAACGCGCGCACGAGCGTGGCGATGTAGTCGGGCGCGAGGTAGCAGTCGGGATTGACGAGCTGCACCAGCTCGCCGCGCGCGGCGGCGATGCCCTGGTTCACCGCCGCGGCGAATCCGCGATTGCCGTCGTTGCGGATCACGCGCGCGGCGTGCGGCGCGACGAGCGCGGCGGAGTCGTCGGACGAGCCGTTGTCGACCGCGATCAGCTCGACCGGCGCGTGCGTCTGCCGGGCGATTCCCTCGAGACAGCGGCGCAGGTAAGGCGCGCTGTTCCAGGTTACGAGGACGACGGAGACGAGCGGTTGCTCCATCGATGAAAGGCTCTCTCCAAAACGTGGGCGTAGGCGCGGAACGCGTCGCGGCGGCCGACGCCGGCGGGCCGCAGGCCGAACGCGCCGGCGGCGACGCGCAGCAGCATGCCGGCGATGATGGTCCAGCGCAGCGCCTCCACTTCGCCGGGGCGCATCCACTTGCGCGCGTACTTCCACAGGTTGCCGTACCAGATGCCGGCGAAGCGCGCGAACGGCATGTGCTCGAGGCTCGCGCCGCCGAAGTGGCGCACGCGCGCGGCCGGCACGACCCAGATCTCCTTCTTCCTGCCGGCCAGCCTGCGGCAGTAGTCGACGTCCTCGAACCACGCCGGCGCGAACTGCTCATCGAGCGCGCCGACTTCGTCGACGACCTCGCGCCGCAGCAGCAGCGCCGCGGCGGCGGGCTGCTCGATGCGGCGCGGCTCGGTGAGATCGAGATCGCGATAGCGGTAGCGCGCCGTGGTCCGATTGCGCGGGAAGAGCTTGTCGAGCATCAGCAGCTCCGCCGCGAAGGTGCCGAGGGTCGGCAGACGGCGCAACTGGAACTCGCGCTGCGAGCCGCCGCCCTCGTCGAGCAGCAGCGGCGCGGCGGCGGCGATGTGCGGATGCGACTCGAGGAATTCGTGCAGCAGCGTGAGCGCGCGCGGCGCGAGCTCGCAGTCGGGATTGAGCAGGAAGACGTAACGTCCGCGCGACGCGGCGAAGGCGCGGTTGGTGCCGGCGGCGAAGCCGGCGTTCTCGTTCGAGCGAAGCACCTGCGCGTGCTCGATCAGTTGCACGGTGGCGTCGCTCGAGGCGTTGTCGTGGACGAGCACTTCGTACTCGAGTCCTTCGCACGCGGCCGGAATCGACCGGAGGCAGCGCTCGATCCAGCGCTCGCTGTTCCACGTCACGATCAGGATCGAGAGGTCGAGCGCGCGCGCGGCGTGCCGCGGCGGCGCTTGCTGACGCTCATCGAACATTACGTTTGCCATTGCAGGATCGCGCGCACCAGCGGCTTCGTGACGAGGTCCCACGCGAAGCGAGGGCGGATGCGCTCGAGATTCTGTACGCACGCGGCATGGAATTCGTCGTCCGTCAGCAGTCGCTCGATGGCTTCTGCCACCGCCTCCGGCTCCTCGGCTGGCACGACGATGCCGAGACCTTCATGCCCTACCAGCTCCGCGGCGAACCCTCCGGCCGAGGCGATCACCGGCGTGCCGGCGGCGATGGCGTCGAAGAGCCGCGTGCGGATCGAGTACTCGGCCTCCGCCGTACGACGGTGCAGCATGATAGCGATTTTGCCGGCGCGCAGCCACGCGAGGCGCTCGCGGTACGGGACCCATTCGTCATTCGCCGACACGTGCGCGCCGCCGCGCGCGAGCAGCGCGTCGAAGCGGTCGTCGCGGCGGCGGTCGATGAGGTTGCGGTTCGGCCGTCCGCGGCCGAGGAAGAGGAGCTTCGCGCGCAGGCCGCGGCGGTTCACGCGCACGACCGCTTCCACGGCCGCGGCAGGATCGAGCCATTCCCACAAGCCACCGCCCCAGACGATGACGTTGTCGCGCGGCTTCTCGCACGCGCGCCGCTCTTCGCGCTCGATGCCGAACGGCACCTCGATCCACGGCGCCTCGCCGCCCTGCAGCCGCTCGTAAAACTCCCGCTGTTTGCGCGCCGCGCAGATGAGCAGGTCGGCCGTCAGCAGCGCCTCGGAGAGCCGCCACCATTCCGCCGCGAGATGGACGCGCTGCCGCGGCGACGGATGGCTGCCGTACAACTCGCGCAGCTCGAGCACCGCCGGGTCGAAGAGGTCGTAGACGATGCGCTGCGCGCGGCGGCGCTTGCGAAACCCGCGCGCCGGCTGGCCGATGAGAATGGTGGCGTCGCGCAGCGCCGCGCGCGCCTCGGCGCTGCCATGCTCGACGACGTTCGCAAACTCGCCTTCACGTTTCGCAATCAGCGTCGTCGGGACATGCTTCGCCAGCTCCTCGGCAAGGTGAAACGCGCGAATGCCCGGACCGGCCATGCGCGTGCCGACGACGTCGGGCGTGTGGATTACAACGTGGACCATAGACCTTGCGCGATGCCGGCCGGCGAAGTGCGGCCGCGCAGCGCGAGCCGCGCATCTTCCCACAGCAACGCGCCGATGCGGCCGATGCCGGGATGCATGCGCGCGACGAAGTAGCGGTTGCGCGTGCGGAGGCGAAGCGCGTCGCGGCCGAGGACTGAGGCGCTCGACGAGCCGCGATGCGTCGCGCGGACGACCGGCAGCACGGAGAGGCGCCAGCCGCCGGCGCGCAATCGCGCGCAGAGCTCGACGTCCTCGTAGTAGGCGAAGAAACGCTCGTCGAACACGCGCACGCCGAGCGCGGCGCGGCGGTAAAGCGTGGCGGTGGCAGAGACGCCCCAGGCCACGGCCAGCGGCGCGCCGACCGGCAGACCGTGACCGATCTGGCGGAAGGTGCCGTCGCTGATGTCGATGCCGGCGCCGTCGATCGCTCCGTCCGGACGGCGGATGATGGTCTGCACCGCGCCGAGCTTCTCGTCGCGCTCGAGCGCGTCGCGCGTGAGCGCCAGCCAGTCGGCATCGAGGACGACGTCGTTGTTGACCAGGGCGACGTACGCGGCGGTCGTGCGCGCGTACGCCTCGTTCACGCCGCGGGCGAAGCCGAGGTTGCGCTCGCTCCGCACCACCTCCGCCGCGGCGCGCACCGGCGTGCGCGAACCGTTGTCGAAGACCAGCAGGCGCGCCGGCGGATGGTTCTGGGCGCGGATCGAGTCGAGGCACTCGGCGAGCATCGCGCCGCCGTCGACGTCGAGCACGATCACGTCGACGTCATTCATTGATCCATCCGATCAACATTGATGGCACCGTCAATACATCGCAGCGTGGCCGGTCCGCTCTGCGGAATGGCGACGCGAATGGTGGCGTAGCGGTCGCCGGGCGGTACGGAGTAGATCCGCCCGGCCAGCTCGAAGCGCGCGCCAAGGCCGGTGATGTAGTGCAGCGTCCAGTCGCCGCGCCGCGCCAGGAACGTCAGCGCGTCGCCGCCCTCGAGGATCCAGCCGCCGCGATAGCCGACGCGGTAGGCGACGTAGAGATCGGGATAGAGCCGGCCGCCGTCGTGGGTGACGTGCGCGTCTTCGAGCTCGACCCGCGAGGCGGGCTGCCGCGCCAGGGTGAATCCCGACGCCAGCGCCAGCGCCGCTGCCGGAATGACCAGGTCGAGTGCGCCGCGGCGCACCAGCAGCACGATCGCGAGCACCACCGCCGCAGCGCCGATCCAGGCGGCGTGATTGAGGCGGATGAAGCTCGGAAAGAGGCGCGAGAAATCGGAGAGATAGCGTTCCGAAAACCAGTCGCCGACTGCGTTCTCGCCGTTCGCGGGGTGGAAGAGGCGCCACGGATAGCGCACCCCGTGAATGTCGATGGCCACCGTCATCGCCGCGACCAGCGCGATCGCGCCGCCGCCGATCCGATCCCACACCGACGCCGCGGCGACTGCGAGCAGCGGCGTGAGGAAGGCGATGTAGCGCAGCGGCGGAGCCCAGCCGCCGAACCACTCGCCGCGCGGCAGCAGGTAAACGACGTACGGCAGCGAGGCCACGAGCCCGGCGCGCACGCCGCGCGGCAGCGAGCGCCAGCGCGTCAGCGCGAAGAGGCCGAGGAGATAGAACGGCGCCTGGAAAGCGATGCCGCTCATGCCGTCGGCGATGAGGCCGGCGAAGCCGATCGCATACAGCCGCGGCGAGGACGGGATGAGCTCGCGCCAGGTGTGCACCGTCGTGCGCGCCACGAACGCCACCGGAATCGCGAGCAGCGCCAGCGCGATCAGCGCCGGCCGCAGCCGCTTGCGCGAGCCGGCCAGCCAGACGGCGATGCAGCCGATGGCCACGAGTCCGAATCGCAACTTCAGCAACACCATCAGCAGCAGCGACGGCAGCCAGCGCTTCGTGCGCTCCTCGCGCAAGCCGCGCAGCGTCTCGACGAAGAAGAACGCCGCCGGCACCTCCGGCCAGATGCGCGCGGAGAAGAAGAGCAGCGGCGGGCCGAGGGCGAAGAGCGCGAAAACGGCGCGCGCGTGCGCGTCGGGAATGCCCTCGTCTTCCATCCAGCGCAGCGTCGAGCGCACCAGCAGCACGCCGAAGAGCGCGATCGTCGCCAGCGCGCCATGCAGCCCGCCCAGCCAGTAGCCCGGCACCATCAACAGCGGCAGGAACGGCTCGTGACGCGAGTACTGCTCGCCGTGCGCGCCGCGGCGGTCGCCGGTCTGCGGCGCGAGATCGGTGCGGCCGCTGGCCGTGTGCGCGAGGTCGCGATACTGATTGGCGAGATCGACGTCGCCGTCGCGCGCGAGCGACTCCGTCACCAGCAGGTAGTACGGCTCGTCGCCGTCGATCGGTGCGCGCAGCATCGCCGGAATCGCCAGCGCGTAGATCAGCGCGGCGATCAGCGCGCCGCGATTCGGCGACCAGACCACGTGACTGCCGCGGGCGATGAAGAGCCCGAGGATGGCCAGTGTGATCGCGGCGACGGCGGTGAAGCCGAGCTCCGCATCGAACGACGGCACGCGCCGCCGGAGCAGCAATGCGAAGAGCCACGTCATCGCCGCGGTGACGTAGTACGCCGCGAGCGTCGAGCGCCGCAGCACGACCAGCGGCAGCGCGGCGAGCGCGATCAGCACGGCCGTCATCATTGCGGCTTCATCTCGAAGGCGACCACCTGCAGCGCGGCGTCTTTCGGCAGCGAGGCGTCGGCCGTGACGCGGATGACGCGCGCGCCGCGCGGCAGCGGCAGGCGTCCCGCGCCGTCGAGCCACGCCTCGTAGCCGTAGCCGCGCACGAGGCCGGCCGGATCGCGCGGCAGCGGATTGCGCGAGCCGTAGTAATGCTCGCGGCGGAGGTAGCCCCAGTCGGCGGCGTCGCCGATGCGCACGGGCGTGCCGCCGGGATCGATGCGGCCGAGGAGCGCGCCGCTGCGGAGGCGCGGCACGTTCGCGCCGGAGACGATCAGCGCCTGCGCGCCGTCGGGCACGTCGAGCAGCGTTGAGGCATTCGGTCCGAGGGCCTGGTCGACGACGGCACGCCGGAGTTGCGGAGTTGCGGATCTGAGGAAGTAGGGAAATGCGCGGGCGACGATGCCGCTCCAGGCGAAGAACGTCAGCGCGAACGCGATCGCCGCCACCGACGGCGCCGTCAGACGCAACGCCGGCGCGCCGAACAGCCGCGCCAGCACGCCGACGAACAGCACCGCCAGCGGCACGACGAGCGTCCGCAGCGGAACCGCGGGCGTCACCAGCACCGCGATCACGGCCACGGCGATCGCCAGCGGCGTGCGCCCGAGGACGAAGACGATGGTGAGAGCGAGCAGCAGCAGAAGCGTCTCGCGGATGTACAGCGACGGGACCGGAATCCAGCGCAGGGCGATGAGGATGAGGATGGTGAGGAGTGGTGCGGCATGCGAGGGTTCCTCGGTTCCTCGGTTCCTCGGGTTCCTCGGGGCCGCCTCCCGAGGAACCGAGGAACCGAGGAACCGAGGAACCGAGGCAACCGCCACCCCAAACGTCACCGCCAGAACCGCCCCAAACGCGAGCAGCCGCGTGGTCTCATTCGGCAACGACATCGAGGCGGCGATCAGCAGCGGAACGGCCAGCATCAGCGCGGGATACGTAGCCCAGGCGGCCAGCGTCGCCAGCACGCCGAGCAGCGGCAGAGCGCGGTCGATGGGAGTGGCGTAGATCGCGGCGAGACCGCAGGCGTACGCCGACAGCGCGGCGGCAGCCAACCACCCGAGAGCGAGCAGAATGCGTTCGCGCACTAACTGACCGTGGCTCTCGAAGCAGGGTCGCGGACGAACTCCGGATCGAACCCTTCGAGAGTCTCGGGCGTGATGGTAGCGCGATAGATGAGCCGCGCGTCGCCTTTCAGCCGCACCTGCTCCAGCGGATCGCCGAACGACACCTCGAGCGTGATGCCGCTGCGCGTGAGCACCGACACCGGCGACTGCACCTTGCCGAACAGCGCGCTCGTCACCGCCGAAGCGACGACGCCGGAGCCGCAGGAAAGCGTCTCGCCTTCGACGCCGCGCTCGTAGGTGCGCACCTCGATCGCATGCGCATCGCGCACGTAGACGAAGTTCACGTTCGCGCCGCCGTCGGGCGCCAGATCGCGATGCGTGCGGATGGCGCGGCCGATCGGGGCGATGTCGTGCGGCCACGGCTCGTCGCGCAGGAAGATCACGTAGTGCGGCACGCCCACCACGATCGAGCTGCCGCGCACGAGCGTCGGCCCGACCTGCAGCGGCCGCTCCGGACGGAAGGAGTGCGGCGACGGGAGACTCAGCGTCACCATGCCGCCCTCGCCGATCTCCGCGCCGACCACGCCGGCGTCGGTCTCGATGGTCATGGTGCGGCCGGCGATGACGTTGAGAAAGGCGAAGCGCGCGGCGCAGCGCGTGCCGTTCGCGCAGAACGCGGCCAGGCCGCCGTCGGAGTTGTAGTAGCGCATGCGCACGCTGGCGCGGGCCGACGTCTCGATGAGGATCAAGCCGTCGGCGCCGACCGAAAGCGCGCGCGTGCAGATGCGCCGGGTGAGCGTCGACGGATCGGCGATGCCGCCGCCGCGGTTGTCGATGACGACGAAGTCGTTTCCGCCTCCGGCCATCTTCGAGAAGTTCACCGCATCTTGTTTGCCCGGTTGCATTTGCATCGGAATTTCCACGCTCGGCCTCCGCATTCTCGCACGAGGCGCGCCACCGCCCGGAAACCGTGCGCGGCGGCCGCTCGTCCAAGACGCCGGAGGCCTTTCTTGAACCGTATTCTCGCCAGCATCGCGGCGCTCGCGCTCGCCGCTCCCGTTCTCGCCCAGAAACAGGTCGATCCCGAGCTGCCGAAGCTCACCGAGACCATCGACGTGCGCGTCATCAACGTCGACGTGGTCGTGACCGACCGCCGCGGCAATCCCGTCACGGGGCTGACCCGCGACGACTTCGAAGTGCTGGAGAACGGCGTGGTCAAGCCGATCACGAACTTCTACGAGGTCTCGGGCAGCAAGGCGAAGAACTTCGTGGCCGAGGTCAGCGGCGGCAGCGGCACGGCGCCGGCGGCAGAGACCGCGCCGCCGCCGGAAGTGTCGGAGTCGCTCAAGCGGCGGATCATCTTCTACGTCGACAACCTCTCGCTGGCGCCGTTCAACCGCAACCGCGTCTTCACGCAGATGAAGCAGTTCGTGAAGGAGTCGATGCGGCCGGGCGACGAGGCGATGATCGCCACGTACAACCGCAGCATGAAAGTGCGCGTGCCGTTCACGCGCGACGTCAACCAGATCAACTCGATGCTCGACCAGATCGCCGGCGAGTCGGGGCTGGGCGTGGCGGTGCAGAGCGAGCGTCGGCAGATCGAGGAGCGCATCCGCGACGCGCAGGGCTACGGCGACGCCATGGCCGCGGCGCGCTCGTACGCCGCCTCCATCGAGCACGACCTGCGTCAGAGCGTGGCCTCGCTCAACGCGCTCATGACCACGCTGGCCGGCGTCGAAGGGAAAAAGATCCTGGTGCTCACCAGCGAAGGCTTCCCGATGCAGCCGGGCCGCGAGGCGTTCTACATGGTCGACGAGATCGGCAAGGAGAAGGGTTGGTCGAACGTCGGCGCGACGATGCTCGAGCCGATGCAGTACGACGGCGCCACGCAGATCCAGGCCATCGCCCGTACCGCCAACGCCAACGGCATCACGCTCTACACCATTCACGCGGGCGGCCTCGGCGCCGGCAACGAGATGTCGGCCGAGCGGCAGCAGCCGGTGTCGTATGCGGTCTCGAATGCCGCCATCACCAACACCACCGAGTCGCTGCAGCTCATGGCGCAGATGACCGGCGGCGTGGCCTCCGTGCAGACGAACAACTTCGCCGACGCCTTCAAAAAAATCCAGCGCGATCTCGACTCCTACTACTCGCTCGGCTACCGCGCCGGCACCGAGCGCGTCGACCGGCAGCGCTACCTGCAGGTGCGGATGAAGAACAAGGAGTACCGCGCCCGCGCGCGCCAGAGCTTCGTCGAGAAGTCGGTGTACGCGGAGATGAGCGACCGCGTGGTGGCGAATCTCCTCTACGCGCAGAAAGAAAACGACCTGAAGATCCTGGCGCGCGTCGGCAGCCCGCGGCCGGTCGAAGACGGCCTGTTCCGCGTGCCGGTCGACATCCAGATTCCGATGGAGTCGCTCACGCTGATCCCGCAGGGCGAGACCGACTACGCCGGCGGCTTCGACGTCTACGTGGTGGTGGGCAACAAGGACAACGACATGTCCGACGTCGCGCGCAAGACCCACCAACTGCACGTGCCGGCCTCGCAGATCGGCGACATCAAAGGAAAGTTCTACACCTACACCCTCGACCTGCTGATGGAGCGCGGCCTCAACAAGATCTCCATCGGCGTGGTCGACAGCGTCTCGAACGTGACCGGGTTCCGGCGGGAACAGATCATCGCCCAGAACCAGTGACGCGGCCCGACCGCCCATGCGCCTGCTGCTGACCGTCCAGTATCTCGGCACCCGCTACGCCGGGTGGCAGGCGCAGGCGAATGCGGTGTCGGTGCAGAGCGTCGTCGAAGAGGCGCTGGCGAAGCTCTTCGGCGAGGCGGTGCGCGTGCATGGCGCGGGACGCACCGATGCCGGCGTGCACGCGCTCGCGCAACGCGCGCATGCGGACGTGCCGTTCGCCATTCCGCCGCGCGGGCTGGTGCTCGGGATGAATCAGATCCTTCCGTCCGACGTGCGCATCACGCGCGTCGACGAGGTCGCCGACGACTTTCACGCGCGCTTCTCGGCGCGCGGCAAGACGTATCAGTACCGCATCTGGAACGGCGAGGTCGCGGACGTGTTCGCCGCCGAGACGCACGCGCACGTAGCGCGGCCGCTCGATCTGGAAGCGATGCAAGCGGCGGCGCACACGCTGGCCGGCACGCACGACTTTGCTGCGTTCACGGTGGCCGATCCGGAAGTGGAGTCGACCATCCGCACCATTCGCAGCATCGACGTCGCCGGCGACGGCGAAGTGGTGCGCATCACCGTCAGCGCGGACGGCTTCCTCCGCTACATGGTCCGCCGCATCGCCGGCTCACTGATCGAAGTGGGACGCGGAAAAGTGGCGCCCGATGCGCTCTTCGCCGAAGCGCGCTGGACGGCGCCGGCCCGCGGTCTGGTGCTGGTGGCCGTCGAGTACTGAAGTGCTAACATCCGCCTTCTGTGATCGACGTCAGGAAACTGGCCGAGCCGGGCTCGATCGAGGAGACGCTCCTCGAACGGGTCGATCTCAAGCGGCTGCCGCGGCACATCGCCGTGATCATGGACGGCAACGGCCGCTGGGCGCGCGCGCGCAGCCTGCCTCGCGTGGAAGGTCACCGCGCCGGCATCGCCTCGGTGCGTGAGACGGTCGAGACCGCGGCGCGTCTCGAGCTCGGCGTGATCACGCTCTACGCCTTCTCGGTCGAGAACTGGAAGCGCCCGCGCCTCGAAGTGGCCACGCTGATGATGCTCCTCAAGGAGTACCTCCGGAAGGAGCTGCAGACCCTGATGGAGAACAACATCCGCTTCACGCCGATCGGGCGCGTGGACGGGCTCGATCCGAGCGTGCAGCGCGAGCTGCGGTACGCCGAGGAGAAGACCGCGGAGAACAGCGGGCTGCTGTTCCAGATCGCGCTCAACTACGGCGGCCGCGCCGAGATCGTCGACACCTGCAACCGCATCATGACCATCCTGCGGGAGAAGGAGATGAGCGACGCGGTGATCGACGAGGCCTTCTTCTCCGATCACCTCTACACCGCCAACGTCCACGATCCCGATCTGCTGATCCGCACCAGCGGCGAGCTGCGCGTGTCGAACTTCCTGCTGTGGCAGATCGCCTACGCCGAGATCCACGTGACGAAAACGCTCTGGCCCGACTTTCGCCGCCGCCATCTGTTCGAGGCCATCATCGACTTCCAGTCGCGCGAGCGTCGCTACGGCGGAGTCGAGGGAGCGGACGCCGAGATGTTCATCGAGGCGGACGACTCCGCCGCCTCCTCCTGACGAATGCGCTTCGCCCGCGAGATCACCGCAGCCGTCCTCTCCCCGATCGTCATCTGGGTGATCGGCTGGAGTCACGAGTACGTCTTCGACGCGTTCATCGCCATCATCGCCGTGCTCGCGCTGCACGAGTTTCTCTCGCTCGGCCGCGCCAAAGGCTACGACGTGCCGACGCCGCTCTGCGTGGCCATCATGGTGGTGATCATCGCCGCCTTCGTGCTGCACGATCTGTCGGTGGAAGTGGGGATGTTCGCCGCGCTGCTGGTGATCCCGGCGTGGTACGTGGTGGCGAAGAAGGATCTCGACGACTCGCTGCCGTCGAGCGCGATCGCGGTGCTGGCCACGACGTACGTCGGCATGCTGGCCGGCTCGCTGATCCGGCTGCGCGCCGACTTTCCGGAAGGATGGAAGCTCGTCTTCTTCCTGCTGCTGGTGGTGTGGCTCGGCGACAGCGGCGCGTACTACGTCGGCAAGTCGTTCGGCCGCCACAAGCTCTCGCCGCGCATCAGTCCGAAGAAAACCGTGGAAGGTCTCCTCGGCGGGATCGCCACGTCGATCCTCACGGCGGTGATCATCCACTACACGTTCTTCGAGCGCTTTCCGCTCGCGCACGCCATCGCCGCCGGCGTGCTGCTCTCGTTCGCCGGCGTGGTCGGCGACCTGGCGGAGTCGATGTGGAAACGCTCCGCAGCGGTCAAGGACAGCGGCTCGCTGCTGCCGGGCCACGGCGGCTTTCTCGACCGCTTCGACTCGATCCTCTTCACCGCGCCGATCCTCTATTGCTACTGGACGCTCCTCGTGCACGGCTTCCGCTCGCTGAACATCATGTCGGGGTAGTTAGGCATGAGGCATGAGGGATGAGGCATGAGTGATGAGCGACCTCATACCTCATACCTCATGCCTCATACCTCATACCATGTCGCGCACCATGCCTCGTAACGTCGCCATCCTCGGCAGCACCGGCTCGGTCGGACGGAGCACGCTCGCGGTGGTCGACGCGTTCCCTGACGAGCTGCGCGTGGTCGGTCTCGCCGCCGGCGCGAACGTGGAGCTGCTCGCCGAGCAGGTGAAGCGCTATCAGCCGGAGCTGGTCTCGGTGCGCGGCGAGGAAGATGCGCGGCGGCTGCGCGCGCTCACCGGCGGCAACGTGGAGATCGTGCCGGGGATCGAAGGCGCGTGCGCGGTGGCGTCGATGTCATCCGCCGATGCAGTCATCGCCGCCATCGTCGGCGCGGCCGGCATTCCGCCGGTCTACGCCGCGCTGCGCGCCGGCAAGCGCGTCGGCATCGCCAACAAGGAAGTGCTCGTCGCCGCCGGCGACGTGATGACGCGCGCCGCGCGCGAGCACGGCGGCGAGATCCTGCCGGTCGACTCCGAGCACAACGCCGTGCATCAGGCCATCCGCTGCGGCACGCGCGCCGAGGTGCAGCGCATCATCCTCACCGCGTCCGGCGGACCGTTTCTCCATCGCGATCTGGAGACCTTCGGCGAGATCAGCATCGAAGCCGCACTCGCCCACCCGACCTGGCGCATGGGCAACAAGATCTCCATCGACTCCGCCACGATGATGAACAAAGGCCTCGAAGTGATCGAGGCGCATCATCTCTTCGACGAGCCGGCGGACCGCATCGACATCGTCATCCATCCGCAGTCGATCGTGCACTCGATGGTCGAGTACGTCGACGGCTCGATCATCGCGCAGCTCTCGACCACCGACATGAAGTTCCCGATCCAGTACGCGCTGCTCTATCCCGACCGCGTGGCGGCACCGTTCGCGCGGCTCGATCTGGCGCGCATCCGCACGCTGGAGTTTTTCCCGGTCGATGCGCGCCGCTTTCCGGCGGTGGAGCTCGCATATGCGGCGTGCCGCGGCGGCGGCTCGCTGCCCGCCGTGCTCAACGCCGCGAACGAAGTGGCGGTGGAGCGATTCCTGGCCGGAGAACTTCCCTTCACGGCCATCGTAGACATCGTCAAACGCGTGCTCGACCGCCACGCCGGGAACGTCAGCGCCATCTCGTCCGTCGAAGAGGCGTTGCACTGGGATTCCTGGGCGCGCAACGAAGCCCGCGGAATCGATGTTGCAGTCGAGCGCTAAGGTCGCCATGGCTCAAGACTTCCTCACGAACATTCTCGGATTCGTCGTCGTCCTCGGCTTTCTCGTCTTCGCGCACGAGTCTGGGCACTTCTGCCTGGCGAAGCTGTTTCGCGTGCGCGTGCTGGTCTTCTCGTTCGGCTTCGGCAAGCGGCTGTTCGGCTTCCGCCGCGGCGATACGGACTACCGCGTCTCGCTCGTGCCGCTCGGCGGCTACGTGCGCATGGCCGGCGATACGCCGGAGGAGAATGTCCCCGGCAATCCCGACGAGTTCCTGTCGAAGCCGAAGTGGCAGCGCTTCCTGATCCTCCTGGCCGGACCGGCGGTGAACATCGTCGTGGCCATCCTCTTCGTGGCCATCCTGGTGATGCTCGGGATTCAGCAGCCGATCACGAAGGCGATCGTCGGCCAGGTGATGCCGGGCAAGGCGGCCGCGCGCGCCGGCCTGCAGAAGGGCGACCGCATCCTCACCGTGAAAGGCGAGAAGGTGGAAGACTTCGACGATCTCCGCCTGGTGATCTCGATGAACGCCGGCACGCCGCTGCGCGTGGTGTACGTCCGCGACGGCGTGACGCGCACGACCACGCTCACGCCGGAGCGCGAAGACGGCGACTTCGGGCCGGTAGGCCGGGCCGGGATCGCGTACGGATTCGAGCCCGTGATCGGCGCGGTGGAGCCGGACTCGCCCGCGGGCCGCGCCGGGCTGCGCAGCGGCGACCGGATTCTCCGCGCCGGCTCGACGCCGGTGCGCGAGCTGACGGATTACGCGGAAGCATCAGGCAAAGCGAAAAATCAGCCGCTGCCGCTGCTCGTGCAGCGCGGCGCGCAGACGTTCTCGGTCACGCTCGGCACGGCCACCGGCGACGACGCGATCGCGCGCGGAGTGAGCGCGCAGACGCGGCTGATCAAGCTGTCGTTCTTCCCGGCGCTGCGCTACGGCGTGCAGGAAAACTGGCGGATGCTGAAGGTCACCGGCGCCGCGATCCGGCGCATGTTCCGGCCCGAGGGAAGCGTGAAGGAGTTGAGCGGCCCGATCAACATCGCGCGCATCTCCGGCGAAGCGCTGCGCCGCAGTTGGCGCGACGTGATGGGGCTGATGGCGATGATCTCGCTGCAGCTCGGCGTGATGAATCTGCTCCCGATCCCGGTGCTCGACGGCGGACACATCATGATCCTGCTGATCGAAGGGATCGCCCGCCGCGATCTGTCGCTGCGCGTGAAAGAACGGATCCAGCAGTTCGGCTTCGCCGCCATCGCCACGCTGATGATCGTCGTGCTCTACAACGACGTGATCAGCAACGTGCTGCGGCTGCGCAACGGGTGACGCCGGTCCGGAGGCCCCCCGTCGTCCCCCGATCCATCACCGCAACATCCGCCGCAGGAGGTCGAGGGTTTGTTGGGTGGAGTACCACTTCACGATGGCGCGCGGACCTTGCCAGAGCAGATGGCGGTGCTTCGTGGCGGTTGGGCCGGCGACGGCGATGTGCACCGTGCCCACCGGTTTCGTGGGAGTGCCGCCGGTCGGGCCGGCGATGCCGGTGATGCCGCAGCCCCACGTCGAACCGAAGCGCTCGCGGATGCCGCGCGCGAGCGCGATGGCCACTTCCTCGGACACTTCGCCATGCGCGGCGATCAGTGCGGGATCGACATTCGCCTGCGCGATCTTCGCGGCGGCGGTGTAGCAGATCGCGCCGCCCGAAAAGTACGCCGAGCTGCCGGGGACGTCGGTGATGCGCGAGCCGAGCAGTCCGCCGGTGCACGACTCCGCCACGGCCAGCGTCTCGCCGCGCGCGGCGAGCAGCCCGCCGACCACACCTTCGAGCGTGTCGTCGTCGTAGCCGAAGAGACGCTCGCCGAGGAGCGCGGTGAGCTCGCGCTCGCGCGCGGCGATGTCGTCCGTCGACTCGCCGCTCAGATGGATCTCGAGCTGGGCGTGGCTGGCGAGAATCGTCAGCAGCTCGCCGGGATGCGCGGCGTAGTACGGCGCGAGCTTCTCCTCCAAGCCTGACTCCGTGAGGCCCGCCACTTTGAGGACGCGGCGATGGCGCACGCGGCCGCCGCTGCGCTCCGACAGCCACGGCACCAGGTACGTGGCGATCATCCATTCGAGCTCGTGCGGCACGCCGGGAAAGACCCAGACGTCTTTCCCTTCGACCTCGAGATGAAACGCCGGCGCGGTGCCGCGCTCGTTGGTGAGCGTGGTCTGGCCGTCGAAGACGTTGGCCTGCCGGCGATTCACTTCCGGCATCGTCCAGCCGCGCGCGGCGAAGCGTGCGGCGATGCGCTCGACGATGCGCTCGTCGATCTGCATGGTCAGGCCGAACGCCTGCGCCAGCGCGTCGCGGGTGCGGTCATCGTCGGTGGGACCGAGGCCGCCGGTGACGAAGACCACGTCGGCGCGGGCGACGGAATGACGCAATTCCGCAACGATGTCCTGCAGCAGATCCCCAACGACGGACTTGCGGACGACCGGAATGCCGTAGCGCTCCAGCGCGGCGGTGATCTTGAGCGAGTTCGTGTCGACGCGCTCCGGCCCGAGCATCTCCGAGCCGACGGCGACGATCGCGGCGTCCATGGCGCGCGATCTTAAACGACCGCGCCCTCGAGCTCCTCTTTCTCGCGCGAGAGCGCTTCCCACTTGCCGTACAGCAGATCGATCATCGCTTTGAGGTCGTGGTTCTGCTGCTGGATCTTCTTGACGCGATCGCCGTCGCGAAAGACTTCCTGCGAGCAGAGCAGGAGGTCGTTGCGCTCGCGCTCACCTTCCGCCGCGGCGATGCGCGCTTCGAGCTGCGCGATCTCCTCGTCGATCTTGCGGATGCGCTTGTCGCGCTTGCGCTGCTCGCCGCGGTCGACGACCACCTTCGGCGGCGGCGCCGCCTCGTCGCGCGGCGCCGGCTTCGGCGGAGGCGGCGGCGCGACGACCACCTGCGGCGTCACCGGCACGGCCACGCCTTCCTTGAAGCGCGTCACGAGATCGCTGTAGTTGCCGCTGTAGACCTCCGCCGCGCCGTCTTCGACGAGGATGATGTTCTCGGCCACGCGGTCGATGAAATAGCGGTCGTGCGAGACGACGATCAGCGCGCCGGTGAAGTTCTCCAGCGCCTCTTCGAGCGCCTCGCGCGTGTAGACGTCGAGGTGATTCGTCGGCTCGTCGAGCAGCATCACGTTGCCGCCGGCGTACATGATCTTCGCCAGCGCCAGCCGCCCTTTCTCGCCGCCCGACAGGTCGCGCGTCTTCTTGAACACATCATCATCAAAGAACGAGAACTGGGCCAAATACGACCGCACCTCCTCCTCGGTCTGGTTGTGGTCGAGGTCCCACACCTCGTCGATGACGCGGCCGGCCGGCTTGAGATCGCCGAGGGTCTGGTCGTAATAGCCGACCTGCACGTTGTGGCCGTAGGTGACGCTGCCGGCCAGCGGCTCGAGGCGCGCGGCGAAGGTCTTGAGCAGCGTCGATTTTCCGGAGCCGTTCGGACCCATGATCGCGTAGCGCTCGCCGCGGCGCACCTGCAGCGAGAAGTTCTCGACCACGCGTTTGGGGCCGTAGCCGGCGCTGACGCGATCGATCGTGAGCGCCACCGCGCCGGAGCGCGCGCCGCCGTCGAGCTTGAAGTTCGCCAGCGTCTCGTCGGTCTCGGGACGCTCGACTTCGTCCAGCTTGTCGAGCTGCTTGCGCCGCGACTTCGCCTGCTTGGTCTTCTGCCCGGCGATGTTGCGGCGGATGAACTCCTGCGTCTCGGCGATGTACTCCTGCTGGCGCTCGTAGTCCTTCGCCATCTTCTCCATGCGCTCGGCGCGGAGCTGCAGGAACTTCTCGTAGTTGCCGTGGTACTCGACCAGTTTCCCGTGCGCGAGCTCGACGATCTTGCCGACGGTGCGGTTGAGAAACGTGCGGTCGTGCGAGATCAGCAGATAGCTGCCCTTGAAGTCCTGCAGGAACTCCTCGAGGAACTCGATGCCCTTGAGGTCGAGATGGTTGGTCGGCTCGTCGAGCAGCAGCAGGTCGACTTTCGTCAGCAGGACGCGCGCGAGCATGGCCCGGTTCTGCTGCCCGCCGCTGAACTCGTGGATGGGGCGGTCCCATTCGTTCTTGTCGCCGAAGCCGACGCCGGTGAGCACGCGCTCGACTTCCGCGTGCAGCGTGTAGCCGTCGGCATGCTCGAACTCGTGCTGCAGCTCGGCGTACTTTTCGAGCAGCCGCTCGTGGTCGCCGCGCGCGGTGTCGGCCAGGTCGTGCTCGATGGCCCGCATCTTCCGCTCGATGCGCTGCACCTCGGCGAACGCCGTCTCGACATAGTCGAAGAGCGACATCCCCGGCTCGGCGTCGAGGTGCTGCCCGACGTGGCCGGCGGTGAAGCCGGACGAACGGAGGATCTGCCCGCGGTCGGGCTCTTCCTGTTTCAGGAGGAGACGGAAGAGCGTGGTCTTGCCGGCGCCGTTGCGGCCGACGAGGCCGACGTGCTCGCCGGGGTTGTGCTGCCAGGTGACGCCGCGCAGGACGTCATGCGGGCCGTAGCTTTTCTCGACGTTGTCGAAGCGGTAGAGCATGAGCGCTCATTTGAATATCGGAACGACTTTCGGCATTCCGCGCACGTCGAATGAGGCGTCGGACTCCTGCTCGAGCGGATAGGCGGCGAGGCTCTTCCGGAGCGTCGCGTAGAGCTCGCCCACCCAGAGCGGTGCGGCGGGATGGACGATGGCGCCGCGCGCGCGGAGATCGTTCGGCGCGATGAGCACGCGCACGCGCGCCAGGCCGCTCTGCGCGACGAGGGTGAAGAGCTCCTCGATGGCCGGATCGCCGACGGCCACGCAGCCGATGGAGAGATTCTTTCCGTGCATGAAGATGTCGCCGCCGAGCTGCGTGCGGCCGTCGCGTTTGGCCATCTGCAGGTCGAAGGCGTTCGGATAGCTCACCTTCATCGAGAGGTGGTAGCTGCTGCTGGGATTCAGGTAAGCGATGCGGTAGAGGCCTTCCGGCACCTGGTAGTCGCCTTCGCGCAATTTCGGCCCGGCGTGGCCGCTGGCGGCGAGGATCGGATAGGCGCGGATGAAGCGGCCGTCGGCCCAGAGCGAGACGCGCCGCTCCTGCTTGAAGACGAGCAGCGCGACGGACTTCGGGGGATACGTCACTCCTGCCTTCCGGAAGTGCGGCAGCAGCCGCGCACGCGCCGCCGGGCCGTATTTCGCCACGACGTCGGCAACCGTGCGCGGGCCGGTGATGCGCAGGAGCAGCGGATACCAGAGCGAGCGGCCGTAGACGTAGAACGCGCCCGCGCCGAGGGTGAGGACGATTGCTATGACAACCGCGATATGACGCCGTCGCACGCTGCTAACCTTACGCGCATGCGGCTGGCCGTCAACATCGATCACATCGCCACGATCCGCGAGGCGCGGAAGACGGACGAGCCCGACCCGGTCGCGGCGGCGGTGCTGTGCGAGCTGGCCGGCGCGCAAGGGATCACGGTGCATCTGCGCGGCGACCGGCGGCACATCCAGGATCGCGACGTGGAGCTGCTGCGCAAGACGGTCACGACGCATCTCAATGTGGAGATGGCGGCGACGACGGAGATGGTGCGCATCGCCCAGACGCAGAAGCCGCATCAGGTGACGCTGGTGCCGGAGCGGAAGGATGAAGTGACGACGGAGGGCGGGCTCGACGTGGTGCTGCACTCGGGAAATCTCGAGAAGGCGATCGGGCAGTTGCTCGACGCGCGCATCGATGTCTCGATCTTCGTCGATCCGTCGATCGAGCAAATCCGCCAGTGCCACAAGCTGCGCGCACCGAAGATCGAGATCAACACGGGAAAGTTCGCCGACGCCTGGAAGAGCGGGACCTGGAGCGCGGAGCTGGAGAAGGTCGCGACGGCCGCACGCGCCGCGAAGAAGCTCGGCCTGAGCGTCTACGCCGGGCACGGACTCACCTACCGCAACATCGACGCGATCGCCTCGATCCCGGAGATCGAGGAGCTGAACATCGGCCACTCGATCATCTCGCGCGCCGCCCTGGTCGGGCTCGAAGCCGCCGTCCGCGAAATGGCCGCCCTGATGCGCAGCCCGCGCCGCCTGCCGCGCTGAAGCTTTTCGCGTGGTGCAACAGGGAACGACCGGAGGCCTCCGGCGGCTGGGGCCGAGGGCCCCAGACCCCATTTGGTTGGCCTAGCCTCCGCGACACTGCCTCCAAGCTCGCCACACTGTGTCGCGGAGGCTAGGCCAATCAACGGGGTCCGGGGCCCGTGGCCCCGGCCGCCGGAGGCCTCTCGTCGTCCCCTGTTGCACCACACGCAAAACCCTCAGCGAGGCAGCGTGGCGAAGCGGTGCAGGAGGTCGCGGCGGCGGGTGCGGGTGCGGTGGGCGCCGAACTGTTCCTGCTCGTAGATTGCGATCAAGGGTGCGAGCTCTTCGGCGGCTTCCTGGTCGCGCTCGCGTAAGGCGCGCAGCGCGTCCTCGGCCGTCATCGCTGCGTCGATTTTTACGCCGCGTTGTGCGAGTGCGGTGGCGACTACGTCGAAAAGACCGCGGCGTCTCCGGGCGATCCAGGCGCCGAGCATTGCCAGGAGTGCGGACGCGGCGATGACGAGCGGCAGCACGCGGCGCAGCGACGACGCGGCGGACGCGACCTGCGCGCGGCCGGAGGTCATTGCGTCGCGCAGCCAGGTGATCGCGTCGGAGAAGAGCGCGATCTGATCCGAGAGACCGAACGTCAGCACGTAGCGATCCCAGAAAAACGTCACCGAATCGCCGATCGCGGCGAGGTAACTGCGCAGCGCGCCTTCATCGGCGCTGCCGGGCCGCAATGCGGGCGGCGTCGAGTCGTACGTCAGCCAGCGCTCGCCGTTCCACACTTCCGTCCATGCATGTGCGTCCTCGCGGCGGATCGTGTAATAGCCGGTGAGCGGATTGCGGCGGCCGCCGTAGAAACCGCCGGCGATGCGCGCCGGCACGTCGAGCGCCGTCATCAGCGTGACCATGCCGGCCGCGAAATACTCGCAGTGCCCGGCGTGCGTGCGCAGCAGGAACTGATCGACCGACATCGGCTTGCCCAGATCCGCGGGATTGGCGACGTAGCGGAAATTGCGCGTCATGTACGACTCGATCAGCTCCGCCTGCGGCTCGGGACGCGTCTCCTTGCCGACGATGCGCCGCGCCAGCGCCTCGATCTCCGGCGACACCGGATAGCCGGTCGTGGTCACATGCACCGCGCGCAGCGGCTCGGGCGAATACGCCATGTCGACGTCGAGGCGGAGACTGCCCGGCTGGTACGTGTAGTAACTCTCGCGCGTCGGACCTTCGTACACATTCGACAATCCGGCGATCGAATACGTGCCGACCGGCAGGAAGAGCTTTCCCTTCTGCGGCCGCAGTTGCACGATCGCGCTCTGCACCGCGCCGCGGCGGCGCGCGACGTTGAAGCGGCCGCCGCGCGGCAGCACCGGGCGCAGTCCGCGGAACGTCTGCTGCCACTCGCCCTGGCGGAAGCGGTCGTACACCGTGCCGCGCAGCCGCACCGGCGCGAAGAACGCGGCGGCCTGATCGCTCATCCAGATGCGCGCGACCACCGTCGAGTCGGCGGTGCTCGTGCGCGGCTCGCGGAAGTCGATCGTCTCGCTCAGACCCGTCGTCGCGCCCTGCAGATTGCCGGTGATGCCCTGCACGAACGGATTGCGCACGCGCGGCAGCAGCGGAAAGAGCAGCGCGCCGGCGAGCGCGGCGCCGGCGAGATAGAAACCGGCGGCGCGGCCGGACGGCGCCTCGTCGTACGTGCGGCCGAGGGCGCGGGCGGTTTCGGCGTGACTGATCGTCATCAACTGCCGGAAGGTGAAGAAGGCGAAGCCGATCACGAAGAAGACGATGGTGATGTGCGTGGACGTGGCCAGGCTGGCCACGAAGATCAGCGTCGAGGTCAGCAGGCGTTGGGCGTGATTCTCCCGCTGGATCGACTCGACCGGCTGATAGGCGGCGATGAAGAGCACGAGATGTGTCGACGCGGCGATGGCGCCGCGCGAGATCACCGCCGCATCGAGGATGTAGAACGGCACGTAGGCGATGGCCAGCCAGCGCATCGCGCGCGCCGGCAGCAGATCGGGTCCGCGTCCCGACGCAACGCGCAGCGCAATCGCGCCCATCACCGCGTGAAAGACCACCAGCGGCACCACGCCGATGGCGCGCGTGAGGTAGAGCGGCACCGCCGCGTACATCGCCAGCAGCAGCGCCTCGAGCTCGCGCGTGCGGCTTCTCATGCCGCGCCTCCGGCGACGGAGAAGAGCACCGAGTCGCGGTCGAGGGTCTGCGCGAGCGGCTCGTGCATCGGCTCGAGAAGCGCGAGCGCGCGGAACAGCGGCGCGGCGCGCTCGCCCTGGCGCACACGCACGTCGCTGCGCGGCAGCGAGAGCAACACGTCGGCGTCGCGTCCGGCGGCGTCGTAGAGGAACGTCGCCGCGGCGCTGATCATCTCCTCGAACGCTTCGTCAGACACCGCGCGCGGTTTGTACGGATCGATCACGACGTGCACCGCATGCGCCGACTCCGCCTCGGTCTGTTTCATGATCCAGCGGCCGAGGCTCGCCGACTTTTTCCAGTACACCTGGCGCAGCGAGTCGCCGCGCACGTAGTCGCGGAACGAATGCACCTCGGTGCCGGGTCCGGGACGTCCGGCCGCGCTCTGGTCGCCGAGCGTGGCGCGCAACCGCTCGTCGCGCGCGCTCTCCGGCAGCAGGCGCGGATAGACCACCACGTCGCTCGAGACGCGCAGGCGCCGCTTCTTGTGAAAGAAGCCGAACGGATAGCGCGTGTACGAGTCGATCACGTTCACGTGCGCGAGGCCGCGGCGGCGGAAGAGAAACGCCGCGTCGACTTCGATGGCGCCGCGGCGATTCAGCAGCGGCACCAGCACCGGCTCGGCCAGCGCGTCGGAGAGCAGCACCAGATCGCGCACGTTCCAGATGCGCGAGCGGTTGCGCAGACGCAGCGTGCCGTGCGCCGGCCGCTCCGCCCACGCCTCGTCGATCCCGGCGATCTCCACGTCGATGTGTTTGAGCCCGCCCTTCGAGGCCACGCCCGACAGCAGCAGGCAGCCGAGCATGAAGGCGACGGCGATGTAGAGCGCGTTATTGCCGGTGTTGAGCGCGGCCACCGCGAGGATGATCGTGGAAACGATATACGTGACACCGATCTTCGTGAGACGGACCACTCCCTCGAAGGCGAAGGCGGGCCGCGGCAGCGTCGTCGCTGTCATCGTCGTTGTCACCGCGGCACGGAGATCTCGGCCACGATCCGCTGCACGAAGCGGAGCTCCGGCGTGAAGTCGCCGCGGCCCATGCGGCGGTCTTTCATCACGATGCGATGTGAGAGCACCGGACCGGCCAGCCGCTTGATGTCGTCCGGTACGACGAAGTCGCGGCCGCTGACCATGGCCAGCGCCTGACAGGCCTTGAAGTACGTGAGCGCGCCGCGCGTCGAGACGCCGAGGGCGACGTCGGCGTGCGTGCGCGTGGTCTGCACGATCGACATCAGATAGTCGACCAGCGGCTCGCTCACATGCACGTCGCCGACGCTCGCCTGCAGCTCCTGCAGCTCGTCGACGTCGAGCACCGGCTGCAGATGCTCGAGCACGTCCTGCGCGCCGCCGGCGCGGAGCAGCTTCTTCTCGTCGCCCGCACTCGGATATCCAATGGTGAGCTTCATCAGAAAGCGATCGAGCTGCGACTCCGGCAGCGGATAGGTGCCGACGTGCTCGACCGGATTCTGGGTGGCGATGACGAGGAACGGATCGGGCAGCGGCATGCGCCGCTTCTCGATGGTGATGGTGCTCTCGCTCATCGCCTCGAGGAGCGCCGACTGGGACTTCGGCGTGGCGCGATTGATCTCGTCCGCCAGGAGGACGTTGGTGAAGATCGGGCCGGAGACGAACTCGAATTCCTGCTGTTCCTGATTGAACACGGTCACGCCGACGATGTCGGCCGGGAGCAGGTCGCTGGTGAACTGGATGCGCTGAAAGGCGAGCGAGAGCGAGCGCGCCAGCGCGTGCGCGAGGGTGGTCTTGCCGACGCCGGGAACGTCCTCGAGGAGGATGTGGCCTTTGGCCAGCAGCGCGGCGATGCAGAACTGCACGACTTCCGACTTGCCGCGAATGACGCGCTCCACGTTGGCCTGCAATGCGGCCACGCGATCAAGTGCACGCGCGTTGGGAATAGCTTCGCTCGACATGGTTGCGAGCTTCGGAACAGCGCGCCCGCGCGGGGCCTTCCATGCTTTGGCTTTGCCGATGGAACGGGGGACGACGAGGGGCCTCCGGCGGCTGGGGCCGAGGGCCCCAGACCCCATTTGGTTGGCCTAGCCTCCGCGACACTG
>DASVQE010000005.1:0-14289 GCA_036389275.1 Thermoanaerobaculia bacterium | reverse complement strand
GGCCCCGGCGGCACGAACGCGATCACCGGAGTCTTCGGCGCCTGGGTCGAGTCCCTCGGCATGATCGTCATCTCCGGCCAGGTGAAGTTCGAGACCACCGTCCGCAGCACGCCGCTGCCGCTGCGCCAGCTCGGCGATCAGGAGCTCGACATCGCCACGCTCGTCGCGCCGATCACGAAATACGCGGTGATGCTCACCGATCCGCAGTCGGTGCGCTTTCATCTCGAGAAGGCGCTGCACCTGGCGGCGAGCGGCAGGCCGGGACCGGTCTGGATCGACGTGCCGATGAACGTGCAGGGCGCGGTGATCGATCCGGCCACGCTGCAGGGCTTCGAGCCGGAGTCGGAAGCGCCGCCGCGCGAGTCTCTGCGCGACGCAGCCGAAGAGATCGTGCGCCGGCTGTCCGAGGCGAAGCGGCCGGTGATCTTCGCCGGCAGCGGCATCCGCCTCGGCCGCGCCGAAGAGGCGTTCCTGCGGCTCGTCGATCGTTGGAAAGTCCCGGTGGTGACCGGCTTCAACGCCCACGATCTCGTCTGGGACACGCATCCGTGCTACGTCGGACGGCAAGGCACCATCGGCGATCGCGCCGGCAACTTCGCGGTGCAGAACTCCGATCTGCTGCTCGTCTTCGGCTCGCGTCTCACCATCCGCCAGCTCAGCTACAACTGGGAAAACTTCGCGCGCGACGCATTCAAAGTCGTCGTCGACATCGACGAGGCGGAGCTGCGGAAGCCGACCATCAAGCCCGACCTGCCGGTGCACGCCGACGTCGCCGATCTCTTCGCGCTGCTCGAGCAGTTGCCCGATCGCGCCCGTCCGGCCGCGCACGACGAGTGGCTCGACTGGTGCCGCGAGCGCAAAGCGCGCTATCCGGTGGTGCTGCCGGAGTACGCGCGCGACGACTCGCGCGGCGTCAATCCGTACGTCTTCATCGAGCGGCTCTTCGCGGCCATGCCCGAGGAGATGATCGTCGTCACCGGCGACGGCACGTCCTGCGTGGCGACGTTCCAGGCCGCGGCGCTCAAGCGCGGGCAGCGGCTCTACAGCGACGGCGGCTCCGCGCCGATGGGCTTCGACGTGCCGGGCGCGCTCGGCGCGTGCGTCGGCAGCGGCCGGCGCCGCACGGTCTGTCTGGCCGGCGACGGCAGCATCCAGATGAACATTCAGGAGCTGCAGACGATCGCCACGAATCGCCTGCCGATCTCGATCTTCGTCTTCAACAACAACGGCTATCTCTCGATCCGCCTCACGCAGAAAAATTTCTTTCCCGACAATCCGGTCGGCTGCGATCCCGGCAGCGGCGTCGGCATCCCGCGCTTCGAGGCGATCGCCGCGGCGTACGGCTTCGGCTACCGCGCCGCGCGCACGCACGCCGAGCTCGAAGCCGCGATCAACGAGACGCTCGCCACCGATGGTCCGCAGCTCTGCGAGGTGTTCCTCGATCCGGAGCAGCCGTTCGCGCCGAAGACGTCGTCGCGCAGACTGCCGGACGGGCGCATGGTCTCGGCGCCGCTCGAGGACATGTTCCCGTTCCTCGACCGCGACGAGCTCGCGTCGAACATGCTCGTGCCGACGGTGCAGTCGTGAGGCGGGCTGGAACATTCGCGGAATCGATCCCGTTCCCTTCGCCGATCGTCCTCATTCCCGCAGTGGCAGGAGACTCACGATGACAGCCGTGATGAACCGCAACATCTTCGACGAGCTTTTTGTCCTCGAGCTGGCCAACAACCACCTCGGCAAGCTCGATCGTGGCCTCAAGATCATTTCCGACTTCGCCAAAGTGGCGCGCTACAACAACGTGCGCGCCGCCATCAAGCTGCAGTTCCGCGACGTCGACAACTTCATCCATCGCGATTTCCGCGGCCGCACCGACATCCGCTACATCAAGAAGACGATGGACACGCGGCTCTCGCGCGACGACTTCGCGGTGATGATGGAGCACATCCGGAAGAGCGGCTTCATCCGGATGGCGACGCCGTTCGACGAGAAGTCGGTCGACCTCTGCGTGGAGCTCGACTGCGAGATCATCAAGATCGCCAGCTCCGACATCAACGACTGGATCCTGATCGAGAAGATCGCCACGACGAAGAAGCCGGTGATCGCCTCGACCGGCGGCTCGTCGCTGAAGGACATGGACGACCTGGTCACGTTCTTCTCGAACCGCAACATTCCGCTCGCGCTGAATCACTGCGTGTCGCTCTATCCGACCGAGGACAACGAGCTGGAGATGAACCAGATCGACTTCCTGCGGAATCGCTATCCCGGCATCACCATCGGCTTCTCGACGCACGAGTATCACGACTGGACCTCGTCGATGCTGATCGCGTACGCGAAAGGCGCGCGCACGTTCGAGCGGCACATCGACATCGACTCCGACGGCATCCAGGTCTCGCCGTATTGCACGCTGCCGGAGCAGTGCGACGTCTGGTTCCAGGCGTTTCACAAGGCGAAGGCGATGTGCGGCGCGTCGGGCGAGCAGAAGCGCATCCCCGGCAATCGCGAGATCGCGTACCTCGACGCGCTGGTGCGCGGCGTCTATGCGAAGCAGGACCTGCCGGCGGGACATCGCATCACGGCCGACGACGTCTACCTCGCGGTCCCGCTGCAGAAGGGACAGATCTCCTGCCGCGAGCTGATCGGAGGCGAGCCGCTGAGCAAGCCGCTGGTCGCACATCAGCCGCTGATGCTCGACTCGTTCGACAGTCCGTACGCGTCGAATCCCGCGCTGCGCGAGAAGATCGCGTCGCGCGGGTTGTAACGGGGGACGACCAGGGGCCTCCGGCGGCTGGGGCCGAGGGCCCCAGACCCCATTGGTTGGCCTAGCCTCCGCGACACTGCCTCCTAGCTCGCGACACTGTGTCGCGGAGGCTAGGCCAATCAGCGGGCTCCGGGGCCCGTGGCCCCGGCCGCCGGAGGCCTCTCGTCGTTCCCTGTCGCATACAGCACAAGGTCGAACGCCTCTTCGTTGTGCGCGCGATAGCGGAGGCGGTAGCCGGGGTGCAGCGCGTGCACCTGCAGGGGCAGTTCCCAGAGGTGGCTCTGCGTGTGATACGCGGAGACGGCGAGCACCGGCGCCGACTGGCCGATGACGCGGCGCGCGCCTTCCAGCACCTTCGGCTCCGCGCCTTCGACGTCGAGCTTGATGATCGTCGGCTCGTCGACCAGCTCGTCGAGCGGCGCGCAGCGGATGGTGGTGTCGCCGCTCTCGCTCAGCACCGACGACGCGCTGCCGCGCGAGTCGAAGCGCTCGGTCCCGCGGTGATCGGACGCGGCGAGATCGAGACAGCTCACGCGCGACGCGAGCTGCGGCGGCAGCGAGGCCACGAAGCGTTCGAGCGCGGCGAAGTTCACCGGGTCGGGCTCGAGCGCCCAGTAGCGGTCGAACGAGCCGGTGAGCGCGAGCAGCGCGCGCAGCGTGTCGCCGTCGTACGCGCCGCAGTCGGCGAAGCGTTCCGTAGGTCCGGCAGTGTAGATGTCCGGAGGAAAGTACTGCGGCTCGTCGCCGGGTGAGCCGAGCTGCTCGTAGTCGAGCGTGAGCCGCCAGCGCAACTGCTCTTCGAACAGCGAGCGTGAGGCATCGTCGCCGAGCAGGTCGTACGCGCGCGCGATGGTCTCGGTCGCGTCGACGACGCCCTCGAATCGATCGACCGCGAAGTACGGAAGGAACGTCTCCGGAAAGCAGCGAAACACGTGGCCGAACGTGACCACGTGTCGGCAGCCGAGGCCGCGGAGCTGCCGCTGCACGTCGACCTGATTGCGGCGCCGTCCGGCGTTCCAGATCGCGACGACGAACATCGCGCTGCTGCCGAAGCGTTGCGCCGCATCGGCCGCGCTCGCGACCGCGATGCCGTCGACCGAAGAGCCGCCGCGCGACGGATCGTTGTCGACGAAGAGCGCGACCTCGACGCCGTGCGCGCGCAGGCCTCGGGCGAGCTTGCGCCCGAGCGCGCCGGCGCCGGCGATCACCACCGGCGCGTGCGCGAGCAGCCGCCGCACCTGGTCGCGCGACGATTCCGCCGCCGCGGCGCCGGCGGCGACGAGCGCTTGTAAGTCGCTCATTGCGCGCGATGTTCAGCGGCGAGGCGGCGCCGCGTCAAGCGTGACGCGCGGTGCTATAGTCGCGGCAAACGATGGTTCCCGTGGAGTCTCCCCGACTCACGATCGTCATCCCAACGGTCAATCGCGCTTCACTCGTCGGCCGTGCGGTCGAGAGCGCGCTCGCGCAAACCTATCCGTCGCTCGAGATCATCGTGTCGAACAACGGCTCGACCGACGCCACGCGCGAGGTGCTCGCGCGCTACGAAGGCGCGCCGCGGCTGCGCATCCTGCACCGCGACGTCACCATTCCCGCCACCGATCACGGCAACGCGCTGATCGACGCCGCGCGCGGCGAGTTTTTCCTCGGCCTCTCCGACGACGACTGGCTCGAGCCCGATTTCACCGCGCGCGTGATGGAGCTCTTCGACCGCCGCCCCGATCTCGCCTTCGTCTGGACCGGCTGCATGATCCACTACGGGTCGGTGGCCATGCCGGCGCAGACCGGGCCGGAGATCGAGAGCGGCACCGACTTTCTCGCGGCCTTTCTCGCGGGCGAGCGCAACGTCTGCTGGTGCGCCTGCGTGACGCGCACGAGCGACCTGCGGCGCATCGGCCCGATCCCTTCCGATGTCGTCTGCGGCGACATGTTTTTCTGGACGAAGATCGCCGCGCGCGGCGACGTCGGCTGCGTGGAGAAGCCGGTGTCGCACTACGTCTGCTATCGCGAGTCGAGCGACGGCAGTGCCGGCGGCACTCCGGTGCTGACGTGGGCGGCCGACACGGAGCGTTGGGTGAACGACATTCTGGCGACGTGCGAGTCGGCGCCGGCGCTGCCGTTCTCGCGGCAGTCATTGCGCGAGTACTCGCGAAGATTTCTGGCGCGGTCGACGGCGAATCAGTTCGTCTGGCAGGCGCTGCGCGGCGAGCGGCGCGTGAAGCTGCTGCGCACCGTGCGTCCGGCGCTGCCGTACCTGCGCGCGCGCGACCGCTCGCCCTGGATCCGCGTGATCGCCGCGCTCGTCGCGCCGCGGTGGCTGCTGCGCAGCAGGATGCTGGCCGAGGCGCGGCGGAGAGCGCGGGCGGCGAGCCGGGCGGCATGACCGAGCGGCGCGCGGTGCTGGCCATGGCGAGCACCGCCAGCGCGGGTCTGGTGCTCTTCGCCATCGCCTCGCTGGCGGCGCGGCGGCTCTCCGGCGCGGAGCTCGGCCTCTTCTTCTCGTTCCTTTCTTTCGGCGCGCTCGTGCAGCTCGGCGACTTCGGACTCTCGTACGCGTCGCTGCAAACTGCCGGGCAACTCGCCGGCACCGGACGGCTGCACGAGCTGCCGTCGCTCGCGCGCCGCGTCGCGTCCTGGAACCTCGCCGCCACCGCCGTCGCCTCGATCGTCGTGGCCATCCTCGGCTCGGCCACGTTCTCGTCTGGCGTCACCGGCATCGCCTGGGCGAAGCCGTGGGCGGTCTATCTCGCGGCGGTCTTCGCGAATCAACTGACGATGCCGCGCATCTCGCTGCGCGAAGGCAGCGGCAAGGTGGCGCAGATGTGGGCGCTGCGGCTCGTGCAGGAATGGACCGCCGGCGCCGCGTGTCTGCTCGCGCTGCACTTCGGCGCCGGTCTGTACAGCCTGGCCATGCTGCCGCTCGTGCGCGCGCTGGTCGCGGGCGTCTGGCTCGGCGTGTTCGATCGCCTGGCAAGCAGCGGCGCCGACGCGTATTCACTGCGGCGGTGGATGGCCGAGGTGTGGCCGTTTCAGTGGAAGATCGGCGTGAGCGGACTGTCGGGCTTTCTGATCTTCCGCGCCTTCTCGCCGCTGGTGCTGCTGGAGAAAGGCGCCGTCGCCGCGGGGCAGTTCGGACTGGCGATCGCCTTCATGAATCTGCTGATCGCCGTCACCACCGCCTGGCCGCTGAGCCAGGCCGCGCACTACGCGGCGCTCTACGCGAGCGGCGGACATGCGCGGCTGCGGCGCGAGTTCCCGCGGATGTTCGTGGCCTCGTCGCTGATCGCCGCGCTCGCCGCGGCGTCGCTGGCGTTCGTGCTCTGGAAGGCGCGCGCGTTCGGCATTCCGCTCGCGCAGCGTCTGCCCGACACGCTCACCACCACGCTCATCCTCGCCACCGCGGTGATCCATCACATCGTGGCCTGCTTCGCCGTCTTCCTGCGCGCCGAAGGGCGCGAGCCGCTGCTCGTCGCGAGCGTGGCCGGCAGCATCGCCACGATCCTCGCGGTCTGGCTTGCCGCGCACGTCGGGACTCTCGTCGACATCGCGGCGGTGAACCTCGCCTGCACCGCCGTCGGCATCCCGGTCGTGCTGCTACTCTTCCGCTCGCGGATGCTCAGCTCGAATGCGATTGCCTCTTCCTGACGCGCTCCGCCGCCCGATCGCCGCGTTCCGCGCGCGGCGCAACGAGCTGCAGTTTCTGCGCGGGCTGGCGCGCGAGCGCGGCATGTCGGTGATGGCGCGTCGCGCCTACGTGGCGGTGCGGTACGGAACGAAGGAAATCCGGATCTCCAGCGAAAATCAGGTGTACGCGCAGGATCTCATCCGCGACTTCGACTACTACTTTGAGGTCGTGCAGCCGCGCCGTGAAAGGAACATCGACGTCGTCGACTACAGCCGGCCGGCGCTGCACACGATGACCGCCGACGGGCTGCCTTTCTGGTTTCCGGAGCTGGCCGAGTCGATGGCCACCACCGCGCTCTATCTCGACTACGCGCGCCTCGAGATCGGCCAGACCGTGCTCGACCTCGGCGCATACGCCGGCGGCGCGACGTATCACTTCTCGCGCATCGTCGGCGACAGCGGCCGCGTGCACGCCTTCGAGCCCGATCCGAAAAGCTATGACTGCCTCCGCCGCAACGTCGAGCTGCACGACCTCCGCAACGTCGTGTTGCAACGGCGCGGCGTCTGGTCGCACAGCGGCACGACCGTCTTTCAGGCCGAAGGCAACATGGGCTCCGCCGTCGTCGAAGCGTCGGCGCGCGAGAGCGCCACGCAGCAGACCATCGACGTGGTGACGCTCGACGACTACTGCCGCGAGCAGCAGATCGAGCGCGTCGATTTCGTGAAGATGGATGTGGAAGGCTCCGAGGTGGCCATCCTCCAGAGCAGCGCCGCCTTCATCGAGCGCCATCGCCCGGCGTTCGTGATCGAAGTGCATTTCGTCAGAGGCGCGCGCACCGACGACGCCGTGCGATCGATCCTCGAGAGCCACGGCTACGAGGTGCAAGTGGTGGAACAGGCCGGCCTCCCGCTGCCGCTGCTGGCGGCCCGCGTCAGGGCCGCGTCTTGACCACCCGCGACGGCACCACGCGCAACGGCACCGCGCGCCGCTGCAGCTCAAAGTACGCCGCGCGGTAGCCATGCTCGTCGACCACGAACGGTCCGCGGATGTGATACGCGCGGGCGTAGAGCGCGAGGTCGGGGTGGTTCTCCACGTTCGCGTAGGCCACGTAGCGGAGGCGCTCCGGCAGCGGCGCGCCGTAGGCGACGTCGATCAGCGTGAGGATCTTCGGCTGCACGACGCCGTCCTTGCGCAGCGTGCGGCGGAAGGTCTGCGCGTCGAGTGAGCCGATCAGGAACCACTTCGCGGCGCGCGTGATGGCCAGCACGTCGTCGTTGCCGGGGCGCATGCGCGTGAAGAGCGCGTCCTGCACGTAGTGAAAGTGGGTGAACTGCAGGTTGTAGACGAGTTGATCGCGGCCGAAGCCACAGCACTCGCCGCGGATCGAGGTCATGTTCAGCATGTCGTGGCGGCCGAACGGAAACGTGCCGTACATGAAGCGCGACACCGGATCGGCGCTGCGCCACATCGACGCGAGCTGCAGCGCGGCGACGATTGCGAACAAAGCCCAGCGTGTCGCGTGACGCCGCACCAGCGACACCGACGCCGCGCCGAAGGCGAGCACCAGCAGCGGAAAAAACGTGAGCAGGTAGCGCACGTTGTTGTACGTCGGGTAGCGGGTGACCAGGTAGTAGACCGCCGGCGCGACGATGCCGAGGATGAAGGCGGAGCGGCGATCGGCAACGGGGATGAGCACCGGTTGACGGGTGAGGATGCGCGTCACCAGCCGCACCAGCCAGGCCACGATCACCAGCGTCATCACCCAGGCGAAGTTGAGGAGAAAAATGTCGGCGGCGTAGGCGACGTAATGCGGCGCGGAGAGATCGAAGGTGAGGAACATCCGCAGCAGCGAATGCTCCTGCCGCGCCGCGATCGGCCAGTTCGCCGGGATCTGCTTCGACTGCAGGGCGACGCCGGTGGCCCAGTAGGCGAGCGGCGGCAGCGCGTACGCGGCGCGTGCGAGCAGCTCGCGCGCGCGGCTGGCGCGCGGCTGCCAGAGCGCGAGCGCGATGTCGACCGCGGCGAGCAACAGCCAGAGCAGCAGCCCGATCTCCTTCGACAGCACCAGGAACAGGCCGGCCGCGATCGCCCAGCCGCGGCGCCCGTTCATCAGCAGCGCGAGCGTCCAGAGAAACGCCGCCAGCACGCCCATGTCGGGATTGAGATTGAGCGAAGGACCCGACCACACCGGCATCACCGCGAAGATCAGCGTCAGCAGCGCGGCGTCGGCGCCGGACGCGGGCGGCGCATCGGGAGGAAAGACGCGCACGGCGATCAGGTAGAACGCGCCGATGGTCAGCAGCGCCACCACCATGTGCGTGAGGTTCAGCAGCACCGCCGACCCTTGCGAGAAATACTGCGGCCAGCCGATGGTCAGCATGTAGAGCATCGAGCGGTGGCCGAAGCAGTTGAAAGCCAGCGGATCGAAGGGTGCGTTCAGCGCCGGTTGCAGGCACTCGTCCCAATACTGCCGCGAGTCCCAGATCGGTACGAAGCGGAGGTGCGGCAGCCGGATCAGCGCGGCGGCGAGGAGCGAGAGCCCGAGCCCGAGGCGCGCCACTGCCCGGCCGGTGAGTCTCGCGATCACGCGCTCTTCTCCTCGTGATACTCCTCTTCCGTGTTGACGTCCCAGATGTTCGACTTGTCGCGGCGCCCTTCGACGATGTTGTCGACGGCGGTCATGGCCGTGAGCATCGAGTGATCCTGATTGTTGTAGCGATGCATGCCGTTGCGGCCGACTAAAAAGAGATTCTCGAAGCGGTCGGTCCAGCGGCGGATCACGTCGAAGTGCTCGTAGGTCCCGAAATAGGCCGGGTAGGTTTTCGGCATGCGGATGACCACCGTGTCGAGCACGTCCTGCGCGTCGGCCAGTCCGAGGCGCACCAGCTCTTCGACGGCGAGCGCGGAGATCTCTTCGTCGGGTGAGGTCCAGAGCGGATCGGTGGAGTTGCAGAAATACTCGAGGCCGAGCCAGGTCGTGTTCGGATCGGCGACGAGATAGGGGCTCCAGTTGTTGAAGACCTGCAGGCGTCCGACGAGCACGTCCGGCTCCTGGATGTAGATCCAGTTGTCCTGAATCCTGCTGCCGTCGCGCTCCGTCACTTTCAGCTTGCGCAACAGCACGCCGACGGTGATGAAGTCGCGATAGACCAAACCTTCCGACACCGCCCGCACCTCATCCGGCACCGGCACGTCGATGGCGCGGACGAGAGACCGCACCGGCATCGAGGAGAAGACGAACTCACACGCGATCTCCGATTCTGAGCCGTCGTCGAGCCGCTTCACGCGCACCGCCACCACGCGATCGCCTTCGGTGCGCAGGCCGGTCACCACGTGGCGCATGAGGATCTCGCCGCCGCGCGCGACGATGTCGCTGCCCGTCGTTTCCCACATCTGCCCCGGCCCGTACTTCGGATAGAGGAACTGTTCGATGAGCGAAGTTTCGGTCGACTTCTGGGCGAGGTCGCGCCGCGTGCCCGCGAGGTTGCGAAAAAAGTGCAGCACCGCGCGGGCGATGGAGAGACCCTTCACGCGCTGCGCGCCCCATTCCGCGCGAATGTCGCGGCAGGGCACGCCCCAGACCTTCTCCGTGTAGTCGCGGAAGAAGGTGCGATAGAGCTCGCGCCCGAAGCGGTTGATGAAAAACTGCTCGAGATTCTGCTCCGGCCGGATCGGGCGGATGGCGCTGCGCAGATACGACAGGGCGATGCGCACCGAGCGGACGAAGCCGAGCTTGCGCAGCGTGTCGGGCGAGAGGCTGATCGGATAGTCGAAGAAGCGGCGGTTGAAGTAGATGCGCGAGCGGCGGCGGCGCAGCAGCATGACCCGATCGTTTGCGTCGGGATCGACGCCGCCGCCGGCCGCGACGTCGGCGGTGCGGTTTTGATAGGTGATGGTCTGCGCCGCGCCTTCGACGCGCTGCAGCGGCAGGCGCGCCAGCCACCACTGCATGACGCGGTCGGATTTCGAGAAGAAGCGATGGCCGCCGATGTCGATGCGGTTGCCCTTGAAATTCACGGTGCGGGAGATGCCGCCGAGGTGATCGCTCGCTTCGATGACGATCGGATGGACGTCGGTGCGGTCGAGCAGTTCCCACGCCGCGGTCAGTCCCGCGGGGCCTCCGCCGATGATCACCGCTTTCCGCGAAGAGGAGGACGATGGACGCGTCACGGACCGCGACATACTACGGTATGTTGTCCCGCGGGATGCGCCGGCAGTACTGGATTCCGGTGATGCTCGCGGCGGCGGCGCTCGTCGTTGTGAAGTTGCAATGGGCGCACGGACTCGGCTGGGACGAGGTCGAGTTTTTCCGCGCGACGCGCTGGCTGGCGCGCGGCCTCATGCCGTATCGCGACTTCTGGGAGCATCACCTGCCGCTGCAGTGGCTCCTCTTCGCGCCGGTGGCGCGCTTCATCGACTGGCCGGGCGTCGCGGCCATTCTGCTGATGCGCTGGGCGCAACTGCCGCTCTGGATCGCGGCGTTTGCGCTGCTGTGGCGGCTCGGCGCGGCGGCGGGCGTTTCCGCGCACGGCATGCTCGCCGCGCTGGTCGCGCTCGTGGCGTCGCCGCTCTTTCTCGACACGGCCATCGAGTTCCGCGTCGACACCGTCGCCGCGGCCGCATTCCTCGGCGGGCTCATGGCGGTGCTCGCCGCGCCGCGGCGCGCGGGCGCATGGATCGCCTTCGGCTTTCTGATGTCGGCCGCCGTCTTCGCGAATCTGCGCCACGCGTACGTGGTCGTGCCGACCGCCGTCGCCGTGGCGCTGATCGATTACGAGGAGCGGCGCTGGCGTTTCAACGTGCGATCGCTCTGGATGTCCGCCGGCATCGCCATCGCCGCCGTGCCGCTCGCGCTCTGGCTCGTCGCCGGCAAGGCCATGCAGCCGTTCCTCGAGGTGATGCGGCTCAACGTCATCATCGACCGCATCCTCGGCCGTTCCGCGCACACGCTCGTGCCGCTGCTGCTGCGTCCCTTCACCACCATGGACGCGGCCGCGATCGTGCTGATCGGCGCCGGTCTGATTGGCTTCGTGCTCGCGTTGCGCGGCCTCGCCGCGCCGGGGCCGCTGCAGCTCGTGGCGCTGGTGACGCTCTTCACCGCCGTCTCCGTCGGACTACTCGGCGTGCACTATCCCTATCACCTGCAAATGACGCTGCTGATGCTGGTGCCGCTGGCCGGCTCGCTGATCCGCACCGAAGTGGCGCAGCGCTTCGGCATCGTCGTCGCCGCGACGCTGGTGGCCATCGCCATCGCCACGCTCACGCGCTCCGATGCGTACGCCGCGCTGCGCTATCAGGATCGGGTGATGCGCGAGGCGGATCGCCGCACGCGTCCGGACGAACGGGTGTGGGACGGCGTCGGCTACGCGCTGCGCCGCGAGCCGGCGTATCGCTACTGGTTTCTCTCCTCGATCGTCCGTCTCGGCGCGCAGCATCGCTTGCTGCCGCCGTACGACGCCGCGCAGATCATGCAGCGGCCGCCCGCGGCGATCGTGCATTCGATGCGGGTGAATCTCTGGCTGGCGCAATATCCCGACGCGGCGGCGTACGTGACGCGGCACTACGTCCCGCTCGATCGCGATCTCTGGCTGCCGGCGATGAGCGGACCGCTGCGCGCCGGCCACTCGGCGAGTTGGATCGCGCCGCGCGCCGGGCGGTATCGCTTCATCGCCAGCGAGCTGCTGATGAAGCATCCCTGGTTTTACGATCCGCTGAAATACGGCCGCTCGATGGGCGGCGAGGACGCGGACTTTTCCGTCGACCTGCGCGCGCTGCCGCTGGCGCCGCGCGCGGCGTTCGCGCTCGCGATCGACGGGCGCGCGGTCGACGGCGACGTCTTCGACGTGAGCGCCGGCGCGTCGGTCGCGCTGACCTCGCATCTCGATCGCGCCGTCGGCGTGTTGATCGTGCCGGACGACTGGACGCGCGTCTTCGTCGGGCCGCCGGCACCGGTGGTGATGTGACGCGCGCGCGCCTCGCTGCCGCCGCGCTGCTGCTGCTCGTCCTCGGCGTGCAGGCGGCCACGATCGTCGATCAGGCCGCGCGCGAGCCGCACATCGACGAGACCGAGTATCTCCATGCAGCGTGGCTGATGCAGCAGGGGCTCACGCTCTACGTCGATTTCTTCGAGCACCATCCGCCGTTTCTCTTCGCCGCGCTCGAGTCGGTGGCGGGCGACGACCTGCAGCCGTATCTCGTGCGCGCGCGGCTGCTCAGCGGCGCGTGCGCGCTGATCGCGCTGGCTGCATTCGCGGCCATCCTCTGGCGCACGCGGGCCGAGGCGGCGCCGATCGCGCTGCTCCTGATATACGCATCGCAACCCTTATGGAACGCCGGACTGACGGCAGTGCGCGTCGAGCCGTTCGCCATGGCCTTCTTCTGGAGCGGCGCGGCGCTCATCCTGCTCGCGCGTGACGACGACCGCGGCGCGATCCTGGCCGGCATCGGATTGGGCCTGGTGGCGCTGGTCGCGCTCTGGAGCCCGAAGTGGCCGCTCAGCAGCGCGGTGGCGGGAGCGATGTGGCTCGTGCGCACGCGGCGGCGCGTGCGGAGCGCGTCGATCGCCGCGGCGATGTTCGCACTCGGCGTGCTGCTGGTGCACCGGCTCGCGCCGCTCGACCGGGTGTGGTTCTTCAATTTCGAGTTCAACCGCGTCTTCTGGCCGATCCTGGCGAAGTCGCCGGAGGTGCTGCAGATCGACCTGCACGGCGGCAAGCGATTCCTCTACGCGCCGGTGCTCTTCCGCCCGCTGACGGTGGCGCTGCTGGCGATGGTCGTGGCCGCGGCGCTGCGGCGATTCGGCGATGAGCGGCGCAACGTGATCTTCTTTCTGCTCCTCGCGACCGCCGCGCTACTCGAGCTGCGCTTCATCTTTCCCTGGCCGGCCATCTGGCCTCATTACTATCTGATGTGGACCTTCGCCGGCGCGGCGCTGGCCGGCCTCGCGCCCGCCGCGGCCGGACATCTGGCAAGCATGGCCAGCGCGCGTGCAGCGCGGCCGGTGGCGGCGGCGGTCACGGTCACCGCGCTGCTGATCGGCGCCGCGCAGGCCATCGCCGTCTCGCAGCTCGGCGCCGCCACCGGCGCTCCTTACTGGGTCGCGCAGCGCTTCTTCCGCGAACGCCTCCGCGCGAACGACACCGTCTGGATGGACGTGGCCCGGCATCCCGTCACCGCGCGCGACGAGAGCTACTACTGGTTCGGCTTCGAAGACGTCGCGCATCAGCTCCGCCGCACGCCGCGCGGCGCGCGCTACCTTCCCGAGCCGAAGGACTTTCCGTTCTGCGCGGCCGCGCGCGGCGAGCGCGTGCGTACGCGATTCATCTCCGTCTCGCGCCGCACGTCGCCGTCGCCGGAGCAGCGCGCCTGCTTCATGCAGTTGCTCGCGCGCGGCGCGCTGCGGCGGACGCCCGCCGCCGACGTGTACGAGTTTGTCCACTAGAATAGCGCCCGGTCGCATGAGCACTCCGAGACTGCGGATCTCGATCTACTCCGACGGCGCCGACGTCCGCGACATGATGGCGGCGCGCGACGGCGGGATCGTGAAAGGCTTCACCACCAACCCGACGCTGATGCGCAAGTGCGGCGTCACCGACTACGAAGCCTTCGCCCGCGAAGCGCTGCAGTGCACCGGCGGCATGCCGATCTCCTTCGAAGTGTTCGCCGACGATTTCGAGGAGATGGAACGGCAGGCCAGGCGCATCAGCACCTGGGGCGAGCCGGTGTTCGTGAAGATCCCGATCACCAACACCGCCGGCGACTCCGCGGTGCCGCTCATCCGCCGCCTCTCCGCCGCCGGCGTGAAGCTGAACATCACCGCGATTCTCACGCTCGAACAGGTGCGCGCGGTGGTCGACGCGCTCGATGCAAACGTTCCGGCGATCGTCTCCGTCTTCGCCGGCCGCATCGC
>DASVQE010000004.1:0-108801 GCA_036389275.1 Thermoanaerobaculia bacterium | reverse complement strand
CGCGGGCTTCCACGCCTGCGCGGCCAAGCCGCTCGAGCCGGTGCCGCTCACGCATACGGTGGCGGCGATGTACCGCCGCGCCGCAGCGGCGCGCCCGAACTGAATCGCTCCACACCCACCCTGTCATCCCGAGCGTAGCGAGGGACCTGGGCGGGCGGTGGCGGCAGGGACGTGCAACGAGCACCGCCCGCCCAGGTCCCTCGCTACGCTCGGGATGACAGGGTTACCACGATGTCTCCACTCGATCGCCTGCGCCGCAGTTGGGTCGCGAATGCCGCAAGCTGGTCCGATGCGGTGCGCTCGCGAGCCGCTGCACCCCGACCGGCAGACGCCGGCATCAGCGATCTTCGTCGCGCGTAAATCGGGGAACGACCAGAGGCCTCCGGCGGCCGGGGCCACGGGCCCCGGACCCCGTCTGTTGGCTTAGCCTCCGCGACACAGTGTCGCGAGCTTGGAAGTAGTGTCGCGGAGGCTAGGCCAACCAATGGGGTCTGGGGCCCTCGGCCCCAGCCGCCGGAGGCCTCCCGTCGTTCCCCGACTTACGCCCGCACGAACTGCGCCGACGCCGCAGTGTCGACGTACGGCTGCAGGTCCGCGTCCTCGTAGGCGCGGAGCAGATAGGTGCCGCCGGGCGTGCGGATCGTGGCGATCGATTCGGCGCGTGGGCATGGCTTGGCCACTTCCATCACGTAGCCGTCGAGCGACGCGGCGTACTGCGAGAGCGCGTCGTTCTCATCTTGCGCGTCGAGGTGCACCAGCGCGAGCTCGGGACGGCGGCGGAGTGCGGTCTGCGGCTGCGAGAGGAGCCTGCTTTCGATGGTCACGCGCATGGATCACCCTGATTTGGTTTTTCGCGTGGCGGTGAGTGCAAACGACGCGCCGACCAGAGCCGCAAGAGCGAGCAGAACCGTGCCGCGGTGCTCGTTGAGCATCACGTGCAGACTCGCCGCCTGAGCGCGGTCATCGAAGCGCCCGTGCGCGCCGTGATCGCCTGGCAGCGGCTGCCACAGATTGTGCGGACGGTTCGGATCTTCCGGCTCGCTCGTCTGCTGCGCCTCGTAGCCATTGCGGGCGAGATAGAGATCGGCGGCCTGCGGGAACAGATTGTTGCCGACGACTGCCTTCGTCGTCGGCCAGCCGACGTTCAGCTCGCGGCGCTTGTGATCCGCCGCCCAGACGATCGCCTGCGCCGCGACCTCTGGCTGGAAAATCGGCGGCACCGGCTGCGCGCGTCCCGGCAGCTTGCTCAGCACCCAGTCGAACTGCGGCGTGTTGATCGCCGGCAGATTCACCATCGTCAGCCGCACGTTGCTCCCGTCGTGCAGCAGCTCCGTGTACAGCGAATCGTTGAAACCCTGCACCGCATGCTTCGCCGCGCAGTACGCGGCCTGCAGCGGAATCCCGCGATACGCGAGCGCGGAGCCGACCTGCACGATGACGCCGCGGTCGCGCGGGCGCATGCGCCGCAGCGCCGCCATCGTTCCCCAGACGTAGCCGTGATACGTGACGTCGGTGACGCGCCGCAGCTCGTCGGGTTTGAGATCGGTGATCGGCGAGAACACCGAGGCCATGGCGTTGTTGATCCAGACATCGATGGGGCCGAACGCCTCTTCGATCTGCTGCGCAGCCTCTTCCACGGCATCGTGATCGGAGACGTCGAGCGGCACGACCAGCGCCTGTCCGCCGAGCTCCTCGATCTCGCGCTTCGCCGCGTTCAGGCCGTCGATGCCGCGCGCGATCAATCCGACGTGCGCGCGACGCTTGCCGTACTCGCGGGCGATGGCTCGCCCCACACCGGCCGAGGCGCCGGTGATCACCACTACCTGCTCGTCCATGCCTACTCCTTTCCGACCGTCACCGGATCGCCGACGACCTGCTCGACGTAGAGCAGCTTCGTCAGCACCAGCGCGACCGCGGTGAGAGGCTCAGCGATCAGCATGCCGATCACGCCGAAGACCACGCCGAGCGCGGCTACGGCCACGACCGTGAGCACCGGCGGCACGTCGAGGCGCTGCTTGAGCAGCAGCGGCGTGACGACGTTCCCTTCGAGCTGCTGCACGGCGAGATAGAGCAGCGCCACCCAGAGCGCTTTTTCCGGCGACTGCGCGGCGGCGATGCCGATGGCCGGGATGGCGCTGGCGATCGGGCCGAAGAAAGGGATGAACTCGAGCAGCCCGGCCAGCACGCCGAGCGCGATCGCGCCTTCGATGCGCAGCGCGATCAGGCCGAGCGCGGTGATCGCGCCGATCAGCACCATGGCGATCAGGCGCGCGATCAGCCACTGCCGCAGCGTCGATGCCAGCGTGGCGAAGGTCTCGGCGGCCTGCTCGCGCTGCGCGTGTGGCACCAGGTGCAGCAGGCCGTCGCGATAGAGCCGCGGCGAGACGGCGATGTACATCGAGATGAAGAGCACCAGCACGATGCCGGCGATGGCGCCGGCGGCGGTGGAGACGATGGGGAAGAGGAACTTCGGCGCCGACTGCAGCTCGCGCCCGAGGTGCGTGACGAGGAACTTCGCGGTGGGATTGAGACGCTGCAGCATCTGCGGCACCTGCTGCGCGAGACCTTGCGACTGCTCGATGAGGCGCGGCAGGAGCAGCGCGCCGGCGGCGACGAGCGCGCCGACGATCACGAGCAGCGCCAGCGGCGAGCCGAGGCCGCGCGGGATGCGCAGCCGCTCGAGGTGATCGACCGCGCGCGTGAGCGCGAGGCCGAACAGAATGCCGAGCGCGGCGACCATGAAGATCGCATGCGCGACCCAGAGAAAACGCAGCGCCACCACGACCGCGCAGACGATCAGCGTCACGCGCAGCGCGGCCGCGCTCGAGATCGAGCGGATGTCCGTCACAGCCGCCTCTCGATCACTCCGTTCATCACCAGGTAGAGCTGGGCGAGGCGCTCCTTCACCTGCGGGTCGCCGACGGCGAGCTGGCCGAGGATCATGTCGCCCTGCGTGGCGTAGGCGACCAGCGCGCCGTGCGTGCGCGGGCGGTTGGGCATGGCGTTGTTCGCGGCGACGCGGCGGCAGCCTTCGAAAAACTGCGAGGCGGCGGCCGCGGCGACGGAGAGGTTGTTGCGCTGCGCCTCGTGGCTGGCCACACCGAGGAGCCGGTGCAGATTGGCGAGCTCGAGATCGAGCTGCGTGGCGGCGAGCTCCGCGTTCAGCCGCCGCGTCTCGAACGAGCCAGGCACGTAGCCGGCCAGAAAGGCGGTGACGAGCAGCAGCAGCACCAGGATGGCGAGCCTGCCGCGCGAGCGGCGGCGGACGGGCGGCGGCGGCGGCGCGGGCGAAGTCGGTTGCACGCGGCGACTCTACTCCGATTTATCCTCCTCTCCGCGTGCGCCTCGCCATGACCGCCGTTCTGCTCACAGCCGTCCTGCCCGCGCTTGCCGAACATCGCGGCGGCATCGCCTTCCACTACGCGACGCCGCTCAGCGCGCACGAGCTCGAGTGGTACTCGCGCTTCGAGGTCTTGGTCACGCATGATCCGCTGCCGCGCGCGCAGGTCGATGCGCTGCATCGCCGCGGCACGAAGCTCGTGCTCTATCAATGGGCGGTGGCGTTCTACGCGACGCGCTCGACCAAGTGGGATCGCGCGCTGCCGCACTCCGCGCTGCTCAACCAGCGTCCGCTGCGCGGTCACCTCGGCGCCGCCGACGCCGACGCCTTCTACTTCGATCCGGCCACGCGCGAGCACCAGCTCGGACGCGCGGCCATGCTCGGCCGCCGCCTCCGCGCGAACGGCTACGACGGCGTCTTTCTCGACACCACCACCAGCGAGAGCGTCCATCCCGAAGCGCTGGCCGAGTTCCGGCTGCGGCATCCGGAGACCACCTACGACGAGGCGTTCGAGGAGTTCCTGCGCAATCTCCGCCGCGAGCTGCGCCACGGCCTCATCGTCACCAACCAGGGCTATCGCAGCGCCGCGCGCGTGCTGCCGTACGTCGACTGGGACGTGACCGAGAGCCTGATCACCTATCCGCGCAACGGGCGCTTCGTCTTTCGTCCGTGGAACGAGCCGGGCGACCGCTGGAACAGCACGTCGTTCCTGATGCGCAATCTCATCGAGCCGGTGCGCAAGGAGTTCCCGTCGGTCCGCTTCGCGCACATCAACTATCTCGATGCGCCCGACGAGCGGAGCATTGCCGATATCGTGGCCATCGCCCGCCTCTACGACGCCGACGCATACGTGTCGTTGCCGGACATCACGCAGCCCGTCGAGTCGGAGCTCTACTTTCTCGACCTCGGCGAGGCGCAGCCGCGCGTCGAACTGGCGGCCGGCGCGTATCGCTTCTTCGAGCGCGGCACGATCGCGGTGAATGCCGGCGGCAAGCCGATGCGCATCCGCCGCGGCGGCAGGACCATCGTGGTGCCGCCGGCGACGAGCGTGATCGTGAGGCAGACGAAGTGACGGAGTTGCGCGAGGCGACGGCGCGCGATCGCGAGGCGATCCTCGCGTTGCGGCGCCGCTGCTTTCCCGACGACGATCGGGAGAAGCAGGAGCCGGATTTCTGGGATTGGGAGTTTCGCGATGGCCGGATGTTCATCGCCGAGGATGACGGGCGCGCGGTGGCGCACCTCGGCTTCGTGCCGCACGACATCCGCTTCCGCAGCGGCGAGACGCTGGCCAGCATGCTGGCCGTCGACGCCATGACCGATCCCGACTACCGCCGGCAGCATCTCTTCAGCCGCGTCGGCGCGTACGCCCGCGACGTTTTGCGTCAGACGCAAAACCTGAGCACCGCGTTCCAGATCCGCGAGAGCGTGCTGCCGGCGATGACGCGCAACGGGTGGAACCCGGCGCTGAGCACGCCGGTGCTGGTGCGGCCGCTTTCGATCGGCTCCTCGGCTCCTCGGGTCCTCGGGTCCTCGGGTGAGGCCGATCTCGAGCATGTGTTCTCCATCGCTTCTGCATTTCTTCGCGAGCATGCTCATCATCCGCGTACGGCCGCGTGGCTGCGCTGGCGGTTCGTCGCGAGTCCGCACTGGAAGTACTCGATCGATGTGAATGACGAGGCGTACGTGATCGCGCGGCGCACCACGTTGCGCGGGTACGACACGCTGGCGATTGCCGACATCGGGTGGCGCGACGTGCGCGAGGCGAAGCTGCTGCTGCGCGAAGTGCTCGGGCGCGGGCGCGCCGCCGGCATCCGCCTCGCCGCCGCGCTGCTGAATCTCTCGCATCCGGCGCTGCCGCTGCTGGTGCGCTCCGGCTTTCTGCCGTCGCCGCATCGCTTCCGCTATCTCGTGAATCGCTTCGAGCGCGAGCTGCCGCGCGCGCGCTGGGCTCTGACCTGGGCGGACACGGATCATCTCTGATGCACACGCTGTTCGTCTTCGCCCATCAGGATGACGAGATCGCCGCGGCCGCGCGCATCACACACGCGCTGCGCGCCGGCAGCGTGTCGTGCGTCTACCTCACCGACGGCCAGGGACGCGGCGTCGCCTCGCGCATCCGCGACGAGGAGTCGCGAGTCGTCCTCCGCCGCCTCGGCGTCGACCTGCAGCGCGTGCACTTCCTCGGCAGCGAGGCGCAGATCGCCGACGGGCATCTGGTCGAGCACCTCGGCCGCGCACTCGAACTGCTGGAAGCGCGCGTGCCGGAGCAGGTGGACGAGGTGTTCTGTCTCGCGTACGAAGGCGGGCACGCCGACCACGACGCCTCGCATCTGGTCGCACTCGCGTTCGCGCAGCGCCGCGGCATCGACTGCTACGAGATGCCGCTCTACCACGGCTTCGGCTTGCCCGGACCGTTCTTCAACACGCTCGCACCGCTGCGCGTGGGCGGCGCCTGGACCGGCCGGGCCATCGCTCTCAGTGAAGGTCTGGCCATCGCCTCGCTCTGCCGCCTCTACCGCTCGCAGTGGAAGACGTGGCTCGGCCTGATGCCGGAGGCGCTGCTGCGGCTCGTGTTCGGGCAGAAGGAATGGACGCGCCGCGCCGAGATCGCGCGCGTGCATGAGAAGCCGCACGCCGGACGGCTCTTCTACGAGCGGAGGTTCGGCGTCGCGTGGGACGACTTCGCGCGCCACTCGCGAGCCTTCGTCGACAGCGCGCTGGCCACGCGCGCGACGGCCTCCGCCCAGTCGCCGTCGCGCGACTGACGAAAGAGGCGCATGGTCGGATACCAAGGCGAGTCGTCGCGATCGCTCATCCAACGCCAGTCAGCCTCGAACGGGAGCAACGTCCAGACAGGGACGCCGAGCGCGCCGGCGAGATGCGCCGGAAAGGTGTCGACGGAGATCACCAGTTCGAGCGACTGAATCAATCGCGCCGTCGGCAGCGGGCCGTCGATGGCGTCCTGCTGCAGCGATTGAAAGGCGAGGCCTTCGATGGCGAACAACGGCTCGAGCAGCTCGCGCGGAATCGAGCGGCGCGTGTCCCAGTCGCCTGCTTTCCAGACCAGGCCTATTCGAGTTCCTCGGAGTTCCTCGGGTTCCTCGGAGTTCCTCGGAGTGGAAGCGAGCAGGTAGGGCACGTTTGCGGGCAACGTCTCGAGCGTGCTGCGGAAGATGTACGGGAGCTCCATCACTTCGACGTCGATGTCGTACGCGATCTCCGGTGCGCCGTCGTGCAGCGGCAGGAGTTGGTCGATCGACGGCATCGTGGCGAGCAGCGGGATGAGCGACGGCTGCGCCCAGACGATCACTTCGCGGGCGATCTCCTTCACCAGCGGTGCGTAGCGGATGAACTGGATGGTGTCGCCGAGGCCGTGGTAGCAGCGGATGAGGACGCGCTTGCCGTCGAGCGGCGTGCCGTCCCAGACCGGCTGCTCGTGACGCGGCCGGGTCCAGTCGGGCGCGCGGCGGCGGAGTACTTCGTCGCTGATCAGCCAGGCGCCGGCGAAGTCGCCGCGGCGCATGCGCGCCAGCCATTCGTGGGCGAGCTGCTCGTCGTTAAGAGCGCGCATCCGTGCGGCGCTCTTCGTCGGCCGCGGCGACGATCGGCCCGCTGTTGATCGGCTCGCGCGGAATGGCCTGCAGGTCGAGATTCACCGCGGAGATCAGCAGTTGCACGCCGAGGGTGATCAGCAGCGACGGCAGCACCACCGTGCCGGTCGGCGCGGCGAGGCCATGGCTCGTGTACCACCACCAGTTGTAACCGCCGTACAGCACACCGGCCAGCAGCAGCGGCACGCCGGCGGCGATGTGGAACGACTCGAGGTTGAAGTCGTAGACGAAATTCTTCAGCACCAGCCGCCGCAGCAGGGACGCGACGAGCCGCCCCGGAAACTGCCGGATCACGCGGGTGATGGAGAGGCTCGACGTTTCGCCGGCATAGCGCGCCGGCATCGGGATCTCCTTCACCACCGCGCCGAGGACGTAGAGATGGCTGAGCATCGACGTCTCGAAAAAATACGTCGGATCGACTTTGTGCAACGGGAGCTGCGAGAGCACGTCGCCGCGGATGGCCAGGAAGCCGTTGGTCGGATCGAAGCACTGCCAGTAGCCGGTGGCCGCCTTCGAGAGGAAGCTCAGCACCACGTTGCCGAGGCGGCGCGTCACCGGCATGGCGCGCAACGCGGCGAAGTCGCGGAAGCGGTTGCCTTTCGTGTAGTCGGCGGCGCCGTCGATGAGCGGCTGCACGAGCTGCGGCACGAGCCAGAGCGGCATCTGTCCGTCGCCGTCGACTTTCACGATGACGTCGGCGCCCGCCTCGAGCGCGCGGCGCAGACCGGTGACCATGGCCGCGCCGACGCCGCCGTTTTTCTCGTGATGCACCACCACGATCCGCGGGTCGAGCTGCGCGTAACGCTCGGCCACCGCGCCGGTGTCGTCGCGCGACGCGTCGTTCACCACCACGATCGTGCGGAAGAGCGTCGGCATCGAGCGCAGCACGCCGCCCAGCTCCGCCGAGACGTTGTACGCCGGCACCACCGCCGCCACGTGCACTTCGGCGCGCCGCTTGAGCGTCAGGCGTGCGAGCGTCATCGCAAGCCCTCCGCGATCCTTTGTACTTCCGCATCGGTCCGCTCGATCACGTACACCCGCACTTTCTCGTCATCGAGAAACACGCGCATGTTGCGGTGATTGAGCTGATAGAGAAAACACCACGTCTGCAGCCGCTGCTCGAGATCGGCGCGCGTGAACTGCGTTTTCCAGGTGTTGATCTGGAATCGATGGGGCACTTTCTCCACGGCGATGAAAATGTATTTGGTCGGGATGTTCACCCGGCGCTGCTCCGGATCATACCGGTCGAGGAAGTCGGCCGCGGCGAGGTGGAAGCCTTTTCCCAGCACCATCGGAAATTCCTGACCGTAGGTGATCAGCGTCCAGGTGAAGGGCTCGAGCTTCCGCTCGATCTCGAGCACGGCGTACGCGGTGGCGCCGTAGCCGGAATAGTTGACGAGCTTCTCGCGCGCGCTGACCACCGGCACGCGCCAGAGCCAGAGCGCGAGCAGCGCCACCACTCCGATCTCCGCCACGCGCGTACGCGCCAGTTGGGCGATGGCCACGCCGATGAGGATGCACAACATCATCGCCAGCCAGGAGGCATTGCGCCGCACCTCCACGATCTCCGGCAGTCCGGCGCGCGACGCGAGATGCGCGCCGAGGAACAGCAGCGCGCCGAGCGAAGTCCAGAGCAGCGGCGTGCGCCGCTCGCGATCGAGGTACGACCACACCAGCAGCAGCAACGCGATCACCAGACAGACGATGAGGAACGGCGTCATCGCCACATACGTGACGATGCGCGCGTCCGCGCCTTGCCGCAAAAACGGGAAGTAATACATCGCCGTCGGCGCCACGCCGTTCGCCGCCGCCACGTCGGTCCCGCGCGAAACATGCGGATAGGCGAGAAACGCCAGCATCCACGTCGAGCCAAGGGCGATGCCCGCCGCGCCGGCCATCGCCGCCGCGCGAATCTGCCGCCAGCGAGCGCGCGCCGCCAACGCCGTCACGCCCGACAACAAGACCAGCGGCACCGCCACACCAGGATGCACCGCGGCGATGGCGGCGGTGCAGAGGAGGAAGCCGGAGAGATTCCAAAAGGCAGTTCCTCGGGTTCCTCGGAGTTCCTCGGAGTTCCTCGGAGTGGTGAGCTCCTCCGAGGAACTCGGAGGAACCCGAGGAACTCCGAGGAACTGCAGCAAGAACATCACCCCCGGAAACAAAAACACGATCGCCAACTCCTGCGGCAGCGTGGCGGTCTGGCGTTGAAACACCGTCAGCAGGACGTCGAACTCGGCGCTCGTGGGCGGGATCGCTTCGTACGGCGTGCGCACGAACGTGCGTGCTTCGCGGAGATTGTCCGTTGCCATACTGCCGCCCATCAGGAAGTATTGCCTTCCGCTGCCGACCATAGTAGCGAAGAGCAGACCGGCGATGAGGCCGGCCGGCAGGTTGCGGGTCAGGCGGCGGGCGGTGTCGGCGACGGCGAGCGTCATCAACACGCCGACCGTCGCGCCGAAGAAGTTCATCAGCAGGATCGGGTCGACGTTGGTGAGGTCGTGGATGGCCAGCAGCAGAAAGTGCATGCCGCGCGGATACGGTCCCCACGCCGGATCGACCTGCTTGCCCTGTTGCAGCAGGCGGATCAGATAGAGATGGACGTAGGTGTCGGAGAAGCCGAGGTTCGCGGTGGCGAACGGGCGGTAGTAGCGCAGCGTCGCGGCGACGGCCACGAGCGCCGCCCAGCCGGCAGCCGACCATTTCGCGACCGGCGAGGCGAAGGTGACGGCGACCCAGTCGCGCAGACGGCGGCGCGCGCGGCGCACGCGGCGGCGCACGTTCACCCGTCCCTCGAGCACGTTCAGCGAGAAGAGCACGACGCCGCGATAGAGATCGTGCACGACCGCGCCGACGTTGCGGCCGCCGGTCTTCGCCCGCACCAGCACGATCAGCGCGGCGATGGCCAGCAGCAGCGTGGCGGCGGAGAAGAGGTGCGCCAGCGTGAAGAGCTGCCCGGCGATCGTCAGCAGCGTCGTGCCGCCGGCGAAGCACCACCAGAACCACTGCATCCGGTCGAGCTCCTCCGGACGTCTGCGCGCCAGCCGCGGCACGGCCACGAACAGCAGCAGCAGCGCCGCCGTGATGCGCAGAACCGCGTCGATGCCGAGGAGTGCGTACATGATCAATACGCCGCGTAGTAGTGGTAATCGAGCTCGCCGAGGACCTGCCGCATCGAGCGCGAGGTAAGGAAGACCAGCGTGGCCGCGCCGGCCAGCAGGCCGAACGCCGCCGCCGAGTAATGTGCGGCGCGGCTGCAGACGAAGCCGACCACCAGATTCACCGCCAGGGCGATGGCCACCGCGCGCACCACCAGCTCGACCCGCGAGAGCGTCAGCAGCATGAGCACGTTCTGCAGCGCGAACATGAAGATCGCGTAGCCGGCCGTGGCCACGATGAAGACGCGCAGCGTCGTCTCCGAGATGAGCGATGCGTAGATCGGCAGCGACGGGATGCCGCGCAGCAGCATCAGCACGAGGATCGCCGCGACGATGGCGAAGAGCGACGCCACCGCCAACGCGATCACGCGGCGCCGCTGATCGGCGCGCGCCGCATCGAGAAAGCGCGCCGCATCGACGCTCTTCACCCGCTTCTCGTTCGGCACCAGCGTCTCGGAGAAGCGCTGCGCCGCATGCTCGACCACTCCGCTGAGCAGCATCACCACCACGAGCGCGAGATCCATCCCCAGCTCGTAGCGAACGTTCAGCCAGAAGCTGTACGGCGGAAAGTCTTCGCGTCCGGTGGCCGACGTCCAGGCGATGATCCGGTCGGCGAAGAGGAACGTGTTGTAGAGGAGGCCGTAGAGAAAAAAGCGCGAGGTGCTGTAGACCAGCACCGCCACGCGCGGCGGGTTGTGCACCGCGTTCGCGCGCGGGCTGCGCGCCGCCATCCGATTCAGATGCAGCAACGCCAGCGCGAAGCTCAGCGCGTCGGCCACGACGAGACCTGCCGCGTTCGCGGCCAGCGGCGACGCGCCGAAGAGCTTCGCCGCGATCAGCACCACCGCCAGGGCGATGGCCGTCGTCACGAGAAACAGCCACGTCTTCCGCACCAGATAGAGCAGCGCCCAGTTCAGCCAGAGCACCGACAGCGCGGCGTAGTACGCGGCGGCGATCAGCACCATCGACCACGGCAGGATGCCGAAGAGCGCGTTCACGATGAGCCCGAGCGCGAGCACGAGCAGCACCGCGCGCAGCGCGAGCGACCAGGCGCGCAGCGCCGTCCACCGCGCCAGCCACGCCTCTTCCTGATAGACGTAGAAGAGGCCGCGCCGCACGATGGTCTGCATGAAGCCGCCGGTGAGGATGTAGCTGGCGATGAAGCCGAGGGCGATCGAGCTGCCGGTGCGCAGATCCATCTCCGTCGCGCCCCAGATGCCGTAGCCCCACACCAGCATCGTCACCGCCTGCAGCGCCATCGGCAGCGAGAAGGCGAGGCCGGTGAGGTAGTTTTTCAAAAAGCGCAGCACGGGCGAGACGGCGGCCGGCGGATCGTCGCGCTCCGGCTCGCGCCGCAGCCGGCCTTCCTCGTACCAGCCATAGATGCGGCGGGCGAGGTCGAAGAGGTCGCGCGCGCCGTACTCCGCGCGGGCGTCGGTGTCGCGCAGGCCGAGGACTTCGAGGTGCGCGGCGATCTCCCACGCGTCCTTCGGCCGCCCGATCAGATCGACGATCTGCTGGCCGACTTCGTGCGCCGCGGTGTCGCCGCTGTGCGCCTCGACGGTCATGCGGCCATCCCCTGATACAAATCGAGGTAGCGGCTGATGGTGTGGTCGAGGCGGAACTCGTCGAGGACGCGCGCGCGCGCTTTCGCGCCCAGTTTCAAGCGCAGCGAGTGATTGTCGAGCAGCTTCCCGACTTCCGCCGCGAAGTGCTCGTCGTCGCGCGGCTTGACCAGCACGCCGCAGCCTTCGAGCGCTTCGCCGACGCCGCCGACGTCGCTCGCCACCACCGCTTTCTCGCACGACATCGCTTCGATGACCGAGTAGGGAAAGGCCTCGGAGATGCTGGTGAGCAGCACCACGTCCGCCTCGCGATACGCGCCGACCACGTCGTCGGTGGCGCTGCCGATGCGCACCGTCTCTTCGACGCCGAGGTGGCGGCGCAGCGCGAGACAGCGCCGGTAGTACGCCTCGTCGGCGACCGCCCCATGCACGGTGAACGTCGCCCGCGGATGCGTGGTCTTGAGCCGCGCCGCGACGCGCAGCAGCGTCTCGATGTCCTTGAGCGGATCGATGCGCGCGGTGGCCACGATGTGCGGATCGCCGTGCAGCTTCGGCGACGCGGCGAAGATCTCCGGATCGACGCCGTTGTAGATCACGCGGATCTTGCCCGGCGGCGTATCCTGCGCCACTTCCCAGCGCGTGTTGTAGTGGCAGACCGGCGCTACGATGTCGGCCCAGTAGTAGTTCGCGCGCGCCACCGCGGTGATGAGGTTGAGCAGGAACTGCTTGCAGAAGAAGAGACGGCGGAAGCGGGAGAGAAAGAGGTATTGCTCGCGCAGGTAGACGCCATGCTCGGTGAGGAGCATCGGCGTGCCGTGCCGCACTTTCGCGGTGATGCAGGGGATGCCGCAGAACGCGGCGGCGGTGGCGTGCGTGACGGAGGTCTTCGGCACGCGCACGGTCAGCACGATCAAAAAGTGATAGAGCCAGCGGAGGCACTCGGTGAGATCGAAGATCGTCGGCGCATCCATGTGCGTCGACGCCTCGACGGTCTCGCGGAAGGCGCGCCACGCCGCGCGCGATTTGAAGCTGGCGTTGTAATCGTAAGTGCGGAAGTAGTCTTCGAGGGAGGTGAGGACGCGGCCGAAGGTGGCGGAGTCGCCGGGGTCGTCGCAGATGACGCGCACGAGCTGCCGCAGCAGCGGCACGAAGGTCTGTTCGATGGCGGCGGCGGTGGTGTTGCGCTTGCGGTCGTAAAGCTGGGCGAAGGCGACGTCGGGATTGAACTCGGCCGGCTCCTCGATACCCCAGAGCGGCACGTCGAGGACTTTGCGCACGTTGTCGGGCGGATGGAACTGCTGCTCGATGTGCGGATTCATCATCAGCGGCAGCAGCGTCCACCGCACGTCCGGCGTGTTCCGCAACAACGCATCACACCAGGTGCTCACGCCGCCCGCACTGTACGGATACGTGCCCTCGGTGGTCATGAGGACGGAGAGCATGGCTAGGGCGTCTCGGAGTTCCTCGGAGTTCCTCGCTGGAACTCGCCGAACTCCGAGGAACTCATCAACGTCTTCTCACCCTCTGCCTGCCGGCTCAGCCACCGCACCCGCTGCTGCAACTTCCAGCGATCGACGCGCACCGCCAGCAGATCGCTTTCGCGGCGCGCCACGTCGTTAGCCGCTTCGACGAGGTCGGCTTCGGGGCGGACGCCGGCGGTGACGAGCCGGGTGATCGAGCCTTCGCGCTCCTTCGCCACCTGCACCGCCTGGGTGAGCAGGTCGATGCGGCGCTCGGCGGCGGCGACGGCGAGCCAGAGCAGGTCGATGCGGTTGCGCGTGGCGGTGGCGGTGAGGTTGCGCACGCGCGTCGCTTCCTCGAGATCGAGCCGCGCCTCCGCCACGCGGCGCGCCGCCGCGGCGTCGAACATCGGCAGCGACAGCGTCATGCGCACGCCGTAGATGCCGAACGTCCCTTCCTCCACGTTCGTGCGGAACGTCGACGGCACGCTGGCCACGCCGCCGAACGCGGAGAGCAGCAGTTGCGGGCGTCGCGCCGAGAGCGCCTCCTGCAGGGCGAGGTGCTTGCGATTCTCCAGCAGCGACGCGCGTGAGACGGCGGCATCGGCTTCGACCATTCGGTCGACCTTGATCTCGCGCAGCATCGGCTGGTCCTCGAGGACGATCGACGCGTGCAGCGTCTCGCCCGAGGTGTCGCCGGTGAGCTGCTTGAGCCGCGTCTCCGCCTCGAGGCGCTGCAGCTCGATGTCGACGAGCTGCGACTCGGTGGCGAGCGCCTGATCCTGCCACTGCGTGGCGGTGATGTTCGAGATCTGTCCCGCCTCGAGCATGGTGCGGGCGCGGTTGCGCAACTCCGTGGCGCGGCGCGAGCCTTCGCCGAGGAGCTCGATGCGCTGCTGCGTGGTGAAGAGCTGCGCGTATGCCTCGAGCGTCTCGCGGAAGACATCCTCCGCCTCGTCGGCCGCGCGCCGCCGCAGGATCTGCGCGTCGGTGCGCGCGGCCTCCAGGTGTTGGCGCTGCAGGCCGCCGTCGAGCAGCGGATAGTCCATCGTCACCAGCGCCGTGAACGCGTCGAAGCGGCCGACGTTCTGCGTGAGCAGGTTCAGGTTCTCCGCGCTGCTGATCCCCGTCTCCGCGCGCACGCTCGGCAGCGTGCGGAAGTTCAGACCTTCGAGTGCATTCAGGCTGTCGTCGAACGTCGACGTCGACGCGCGCAGGCGCATGGCGCGGTCGAGCGCGACCGGGAAGGTGAGGGTGTTCTCCGCGTGCAGCGTCGCGGTCACGAGACAGAGCGCGGCAGCGAGTCGGATGTTCATTTGACCGTGATCAGGGCCTGCTGGCCGACCTGCAGCACGCCGTCGGGATTCGGGACGTCGACGATCATCGTCGCGCCTCCGTTGCCGGGAACGACGTTCCGCACCGGCACCATGAAGCGCCGCGGCGGAACGGTAAAGATCTTGACTTCCACCTGGCGTCCGGCCCGGACGTAGCGCACCAGCTCCGGGGCGATGTCGCCGCGCACCTGCACGTTCGCGTTGTTGGCGATGTCGGCGACGGTGTCGCGGGTGAAGACGCTCTCGCCCGGCTGCACCGGCACGCGCGTGACCATGCCGCCGATCGGCGCGGTGACGTTCAGCAGCGACTTGCGGTCGGCGACGAAGCGCTCTTCCGCCTTCGCTTTCTCGAGCTCGAGCTGCAGCACGCTCGTGTCGGTCTGCACGACCTTCATCGAGCCGCGCTCGTGCTCGCTGAGCCAGTCGCGCAGTGCGGCGGCGTACTCGTTCTCGGCGTTCTCGAGCTCCTCTTTCGAGATGTCGTGCGTCGCGTAGAGCTGGCGGTAGCGGTCGCGCTTCGCCTCGCGGTTCTTGAGGATCTCCTGCGAGGCGCGCTCGCGGGCGCCGGAGTCGCCGAGGATGAGCGAGGTGGCGATCGGCCTGCGCGCGTCGCGGAGGCGCTGCTCGGCCACGGCCACCTGGGCGCGCGCGTAGGCGAGGTCGCGGTCGATGGCCGGATTGGTGAGCGTGGCGATGATCTGCCCCGGCTGGACCATGCTGCCTTCCTTCACCGCCAGCGTCGCCAGCCGTCCGTCGATGGAGGCGATGGCGGCTGCGGTCTGCGCCGGCGCGACCGCCGCGCGCACTTCGATCGCGGGCGGAGCTGCCGCCGCGGCGTCGTGCTCGTCGTCGCAGCCGGCGGCGGCAAACGCGAGCGCGAGGCAGAGGAGCAGGGCTGCCCGCGTCGGTTGGTTTCTCACGGCGAAGTTCTTGCAGCGGCCGCTGCAAAAACCGTGTCATGCGTGCGATCGAAAAAGTCGCTCCGATCTCTGCTGCCGCTCTCGCCCTGACGATCGCCCTCGGTGCGAGCGGCGTGGCCGCGGCGCTGCTGGTGCGCTCCGCGCGTGCCGCCGCCTCCGCGCAGATCGCCGCCACCGCCGGCGTGCTCACGCCGGCCGTGCAGGCTTCGCGCGATCCGAAGCCGCTCCTCGAAGGCCTCGCCGCCGTGCCGGCCGTCGACTCGGCCAAGCTCTATCGCGCGAACGGCGAGTTGATCGCCGACTATCAGCGCCTGCCGCTGCGCCCCCGTTTTTACGCGCTGGCCGCGCGCCTCGCGCCGCCCGAGGTGAGCTGCGGCGGGACGACGTTCGCCGGCGCGCCGGCCACGCTCTGCTTCGAGTCGTCGCCGGCCGCGGTCGCGCCGGCGGTGCGCCGCGCGGTGCTGCTCGTCGCATTCGCACCGCTCCTCGCTCTGCTTCTCGGCGGCGCCATCGGCATGCTCCTCGGCCGCGCCGCCGCCTCGCGCATGGCCGGCGTCACCGGCGTGATCGACCGCGTCGTCCGCGAGCACGCCTACTCCGCGCGCGTCGATCCCGCCGCCGGCGCGTTCGGGAAGATGTCGGCCGCCATCAACGAGCTGCTCTCGCAGGTGCAGGAGCGCGACGTCATCGTCCGCCGCCGCACCCTCGAGCTGGAAGCGGTGAACAAGGACCTCGAGTCGTTCGCCTACTCGGTCTCGCACGACCTGCGCGCGCCGCTCGGCTCCATCGACGGCTTCACCCAGGCGCTGGAGATGGATTACGGGCATCTCTTCGACGAGAACGCGAAGGAGTACATGCAGTGGGTGCGCGAAGGCTGCGCGCAGATGCGCGACCTCATCGACGGCCTGCTGCAGATGACGCGGCTCACCCGGCAGGAGCTGCAGCGCGTGCCGGTCGACCTCAGCTCGATCGCGCGCAGCGTGGCCGACATGCTGCAGCAGAGCAATCCGCAACGCGCGGTGAAGTTCGAGATCCGCGACGGCGTGCGCACGGTCGGCGACGAGCGGCTGCTGCGCGCGGTGCTCGAGAACCTGATGGCCAACGCCTGGAAATTCACGCGCAACCGCAACGAAGCGCGCATCGAGTTCGGCGAGCGCGCCGGCGCCTACTTCGTCCGCGACAACGGCGCCGGCTTCGATCCGGCGCATGCCGCGAAGATGTTCCGCCCGTTCCAGCGCCTGCACTCCTCGCGCGAGTTCGAAGGGACCGGCATCGGCCTGGCCACGGTGCAGAAGATCGTGGAGCGGCACGGCGGCCGCGCCTGGGCCGAGGGTGAAGTGGAAAAGGGAGCGACCATCTTCTTCACCACCGGCAGCGAGCACGCGGCATGAGCAAGCCGCTGCGCGTGCTGCTCGTCGAAGACTCCGATCTCGATGCCGCGCATCTCAAGCTCGAGCTGCGCCGCGGCGGGTTCGAGCCGGAGATCACGCGCGTCGAGACCGCCGACGACTTCGACGAGAAGCTGCACGCCGGAGAGTGGGACGTCATCATCAGCGATTACCACCTGCCGCGCTTCGGCGCGCCGCAGGCGCTCGACATGTATCGCCTCAGCCGCATCGACACGCCGTTCATCGTCGTCTCCGGCGCGATCGGCGAAGAGACGGCGGTGGAGCTGATGCGCTGCGGCGCGCACGACTACCTGCTCAAGCACCGCATGACCCGGCTGGCCGCCGCGGTCGAGCGCGAGCTGCAGCAGTCGGAGGACCGCCGCGCCAAGCGCCGCGCCGAGAATCTCTTCGAGGCGGTGCTGCGCGCCTCGCCGCTGCCGGCCGCGCTGGTCGACCGCACTACGCGCCAGGTCGTCGACGGCAGCGATGCCTTCCGGCGGCAGTTCATGTTTGCCATGCCGGGCGAGCGCGCCTTCTTCACGCTCGTCGAGTTCTCGCAGCCGGAGCGCATCGAGCAGCTCGTGGCCCGCGGCTCCGGCACGGCCTGGTACGCGGTCTACTACTCCGGCGGCGCGTCGCGCATGGCCAACGTGCGCTGCTATTCGGTCGAGCACGAAGGCACCACGTACTCGTACCTGATCATGGAGGACGTCACCGAGCAGCATTACCTGAAGGCAGCTTTCGATGCGGTGCCCGATCCGCTGCTGATCATCAGCGCGCAGCAGCAGCTCCTCTACGCGAACCGCGCGGCGGAGGAGCTGTTCGGAAATCTCTACTTCAGCATGGACGTCACTCCGGTTCTGCAGATGGATGGAAAGGCGGATTGGTGGCGCGACGCCGGGCGCCACGCGCAGCGGATCGAGGTGAAGTCGCAGCCGTACGACGCCAGCTCGGTGCCGTTCCGCTTCGCCGGCGAGCCGGAGACGTCGACGATCCTGACGCTGCACAACGTGACCGATGAAGAGGAGCTGCGCCGCCTGGCCACGCACGACGCGCTCACCGGCATCTACAACATGCGCCACTTCGACGCGGTGCTGCGCGAGCAGTTGCGCAGCGACGGCGGCACGCTGGCGCTGCTCGATCTCGACTATTTCAAGCCGATCAACGACGAGCTCGGACATGCCGCCGGCGACGCGGCGCTGATGATGTTCACCAGCATCCTCCGGCACGAGCTGCGTCCTTCCGACGTCTTCGCCCGCCTCGGCGGCGACGAGTTCGCCGTCTTCTTTCCCAACACGCCCGTCGAGCCGGCCGTGCAGCGCGTGGCCGCCATGTACGAGCGGCTGTCGCGCACACCCTTCCGCTACGACGGCACCACCCGTCCGTTCAGCGCATCGACCGGAGTGGCCTTCGCCGCACCCGCCGAATCGCCCGAGTCCCTCAAGCGCCGCGCCGACGAAGCGCTTTACGACGCCAAGCGGCAGGGTCGCGGGCGGTGGGTGGTGGCGGCGCCGGTGGTCGCGTCAGCGGACCGCGGCGCGCGCGAGTAGCGCGTCGAGCGTGGCGCGGTCGTAGTAGCGGCCGTTCGCGATGACGCCGTCGATCTGCCGCGCGTTGCGGATGTCGTCGAGCGGATTCGCGCGCAGGAGCACCACGTCGTCCGCGGCGCCGCGCGGCAGCGTCTTCCCGAGATACTCCCACGCGTTCACCGTCGCCGCGCGCAGCGCCTCGGCCGGCGTGAGTCCTGCCGCCACCAGCGCCTCGAGCTCATCGTGCAGGCCGAAGCCGGCGTAGACGAACTTGATCCCGTTGTCGCTGCCGGCCAGCAGCGGCACTCCGGCCGCGTGCATGGCCCGCACGCCGGCCTGCAGGTTCGCGTAGCTCGCCGCCAGCTTGGCCGCCTGGTCCGGCGTGAGGTTGCGGCGCGGCATGTCCGCCTCCCATTGCGCGCGCATCTCCGGCGTGAGGTAGCGCTCGTAGACGTCCGGCACGAACGGATCGTTGGGCGTGTCGCGGAAGGCAACCGAGCGGTAGATCGTGAGCGTCGGCGTCTGCCACGTCATCGACTTGGCGAAGAGCGCGCACGTGGCGGCGAGCGTCGGATCGTTCGCATCCTTCATCAACCGCTCGCGGGTCGTGTAGAGATGCTCGATGCTGGCCTGTCCGGCGCGCACCGCGTCTTCGGCGGTGATCGACGGCGGCACATGTCCGGCGAAAGCAAGACCGCGCTGCTTCGCTTCTCTGGCGATGGCCAGGTACGCCTCGCGCGAGAGAAAGTGATAGACCTTGATGAAATCGGCGCCGCCGCTCTCCGCGTCGCTCACCGCCCGCGCCGCGTCCGCGGGTGTGGCCACCGTGACCCGAAATTGCGCCGACTCCTTGCGCGGCCCGTCGAGCACCGGCCCGGCCGTAACGATCCGCGGTCCCGGCTTCGCGCCTTTGCTGATGGCGTTGCGCAACGCCACGGTCGCCGCCAGGTCGCTCCCCATGTCCCGAATCCCGGTAACGCCATTCGCCAGAAACAACGCCGGCGTCCGCTCGTGCTCCCAAAGATGCGCGTGCATGTCCCACAACCCCGGCATGACATACAGCCCACGCCCATCCACCCGCCGCCGCCCGCCACCCTTTACCACCACGGTCTGGTCCGGAACGATGCGCGCATTCGCGACATCGACCACATTCACATGCTGAATGACCACTCCCGCCGGCGCACACGCAGCGGCCAGGAGCAGGCAAGCGAGCAACGCGTGCGCGCGATCGATCCTCATCGACGGCGGAGTTTACTCGCGAACGGGAAGGACATGCACGGCGTAGCTCGCGGAGTAGAATCGAGAACATGGCGAGAGACGTCAAGGAATTGATCCGAGAGGCTGCAACACTGTCCGAATCGGATCGCGCGACGCTGGCAGGAGCAATGCTCGAAAGCCTGGAACCGGCGCCGACGGCCGAAGTGAAGGCGGCGTGGTCCAGAGAGATCGCGCGGCGAGTTCGAGAGATTGACGACGGAACCGTAGAGCTGATCGATTGGGAGGAAGTTCGCGCGGAGCTGTTCGCCGGCGAATGAAATTAAAGTTTCATCCTGAAGCGCGGATCGACCTCAAAGAAGGAAAGGCGTTCTACCAGCGGCGTAGTCCACTCGCGGCCGTTGCATTCGCGCCAGATCGACGCCGCCCTCGCTCGTGTCGCCGAGACACCGCTGCGATACGCGAGAGGTGAGCATGACACGCACGAACATGTCTTACCATCGCATTTTCCGTACACGATCGTATACCGCGTGCACCAGAACCTGATCGTTGTCGTTGCGGTGGCACACCACAGCAGGGAACCCGGATACTGGCTCGGTCGGAACTAACGCGCACCCAAGCAGCGAGCTCGCTGCTGTATGCTCGATCCATGCGCTCGAATCTCATGGCCGCGCTGCTCGCGCTTCTCGTGACAAGCTGTGCATCCGGCGTCACTTCGCCAAAGGCACCCGCTTCGAAAGGCCGCGTTGTGTTACTCACTCTGTCGCCGCTCGCCGGGTCACAGGTAGACGAACAGACGGAACTCGTTGCCGAGATCGACTACAGAATTGAAGGGTTCAAACCGGGCGTCGATTACTACATCGCGCCACTATTCGCGTCCACGGACAGACCGGGTGCCTCCTTCAACAAGCTCAATCACGTTTCCGAATCGCCGCAAGTGTCCGCACCCCAAGGACGGATCACTGTGAGATATCCGATCCGGCGCGAGCTCGGCAGCGGAAAACTCGCACGGCCGGTCACGGTCTGGTTTTACCTGATGGAGCGGACTGGCGCTGAAACAGCGCGGATCATCGGAAAAACAGAAGCGGTCACGTTCAAAACGGCAGCCGACTAATTGCGTTTTATGGTGTCACGATCAGCGTCGGGAACCCAACGGCGAGAGGTGGAATGAACCTGAGCAAGCTCTCCAAGATTCTCGTGTTGGTTGTGACGCTGGTGCCGCCGGTGTACATGGCGTTGCTCTTCGCCACCTTCCTGATCACGTTCTCGGCGAACAACAAAGAACCGGCGATCTTCAAGCATTTCGGCCTGTTTTTCGTGGTGCATCTCTGTGTGATGCTGCTTACGTTTGCGTTACTGACGTTCTACATCGTCGTCCTCTTCAAAACCGATCGCGTGAAGCCTGAGCTCAAGGCACTCTGGGCCGTAGTCCTGTTCTTTGGTGGCCCGATCGCAATGCCAATTTTTTGGTATCTTCACGTATGGTCGAAGGCGCCATCGACGATCGGCTCCGTGACGTAAGCTCTAGCGCGGCAACCGACTCGCGGCGTGCTTTTCGCGGTGCGCGCAAAGAGGATTCAGTCAATTCCGATGTAGTAATAGTGTGCCTGTCGCGATCCTGCGTCATAGGCGAGCCACGCTCGATTGGTCGCGAAGGCCTCGTCGTACGGCTCTGCTACATAGCAGGTTAGTGAAGGCGATGCTTGCGGTGACCACCACGCGGGTCTGCTCTCATCGTGCCTGCGGAATTCCTGTTCGCATCTCTCAGAGCTCACCTGCTTGAAGCGCCGACTGAGAATCGCGGCTATCGTGGCCCGTGAACGCGGAACCTCAGGAATCGGACGTTCGAATCCGTAGACGCAGAAGACTGATTCTCGATCGAGGCGACATCCGGGCCGGGTGAGAATCCGAATTCAGCGCGGAAGACGGCCGGACCAGTCGAATAACGAGGGCGCACGCCGTTGGTTAGCCACGAAATGATCAAAGCGACCGCGGCGGCCGTCGCGATGGATCCGATCGTTGTGATCGCGCCGCCAAGAATCGTTCTCGGCGTCGACCGACCACGAACGCCGGAAAACAGGACAAAGACGCCGGATACGGTGATGACAACTCCGATGCCACCGAGCAGCACCCATCCCAGCAGTGCGCAGCCGATCCCCACTCTGCGCACGATAACGCATACGATGAGCCGCAGTGTTCATCGTATGCAGTGACGCATTACGATGACGGCGACCGATCTCGTGGCGGCATTGAGCCGCAAACCCTATGGCCGGAAACAAGAGCAAGTTCACCGATGCCAGCGTCGAGGACTACATCGCCGCGCGTGGCGACGAGCAGCAGCGTGCCGATTGCCGGGAGTTGATCGCTCTTCTGAAAGAGATTACGCAGCAACCAGCGCGGATGTGGGGGCCCAGCATCGTCGGCTTCGGGTCGTACCGATATACGTATGAGAGCGGGCGGGTCGGGGAGGCGCCGTTGGCGGGCTTCGCAATTCGTGGCCGCGAGCTGGTGATCTACCTGATGGGCGAGTCAGAGGAGCAGAACGCCTTGCTGTCGAAACTCGGTCCGCACAAGATTGGCAAGTCGTGTCTGTACTTTAAGCGGCTGGCGGACCTTGACAGGTCGGTGCTCCAGAAGCTTGTCGCAGGCGCCGTCGCAGAGGTGAAGCGGCGCTATCTCTAGTGTCGTGCTGTCATTGCCCGGCGCGCCCGATTCTGCGCCTTTTGCTCGTACATAGCGCGATCGGCGCGCTCGACGGCGGCGGGCAAATCCTCAGTACCGGAAAAGCGTGCGGCGCCGAGGCTCGCCTCCAGGCCGGGGACGGCCTGTAATGCCTCGCGCAGCCGTGGGACGACTTCCTCCGGAAGGGCGGCGGGAAAGAGGAGGAGGAATTCGTCGCCGCCCCAGCGGTAAATGCGGTCGAGGGGGCGGACGCAGCGGCGCAGGGTCTCCACCAGACGGCGCAGCAATTCGTCGCCGGCGGCGTGGCCGTCGGTGTCATTGACGGTCTTGAGATTGTCCATGTCCAGCATGAGCGCCGTGCCGAAACGGCCGCCGAGGGGCTCCAGGCCGGCGCCCTCGTCATAGGCGCGGCGATTGAGCGCGCCGGTCAGAGGGTCGTAGAGCGAGAGCTGCTTGAGGCGGTCGTGTGCGAGCGCCAGTTGATAGCGCGCGTCCTCGCTCTCGCGGCTGACGTCCTCGAGGAGCAGCACGACCATGCCGTATCCCAGCAGCATCTGCAGGATGAGATCGAAGAAGCTGTTGTAGCGGAGGATGAATGGAAAGACTCCGTGCGGGTCGGACCACGGCTGGAACCCTGCGACCGCGAAGGCGATCGCGTAGACGACCCAGAGCATGGCCACGCTCACAAAGACCACGCCCGTCGTACGGCTGCCGAACGTTGCGCGCGATCCTCCGAGGCGAAGCAGAAGCCAGCCGCAGGCGAGAAACGACGCGACCAGCAGCGGCATCTGGAGGACCATGACTGCATTGAGCTTCGGTCCCGCGACGATCGCGCTGATCAGCGCGTAGGCGAGAGCCGATTGCACCGCCCAGCGCATCAGGACACGCGAGCGATTTCCGCGCACGAAATTCAGCGTGCCGGCGAGCAGGTAGGTGACGTACAGGAGCTTTCCGGCCTGATAGACGAGGTTCGCGGCGCTCGCGGCGAGCGGTTTCGTCGCCATGACGTTCGGAAACGCGTAGTGGACTCCGACGCCGCACAATGCCACCACCAGCGCCGCCCAGCCGAGCGTCCATTGTCGAAAGTACGGCTGGGGACGCGGATGGCTGCGGAGCAGCGCCGCGAAGAGGCCGACCAGAAGCACCGCTCCGGCGAGTTGGCTCAGCAGGCCATTCATGGCGATGAGAGCACCGATCTGCTCGTCGGTCATGCCGAACGAAGATTACTCTTTTCGCGAACGAGGAACGATGAAGGATCAATGATCCTCGCGCAACGCCAACAAGAGCGGCAGTCCGCACGACACGCCGAACAGCAGCGTCGCGGCGATGACCAGCACCGCGCGTTTCTGTTCGCGCAGCGCGAAGAGCATGACGCTCACCGCGCTCAGCACGACGTCAGCGCCGAACGCCGCCGCGACGCGATTCACGACCAGCGCTGCAAGCACCTCGCGGACATCGTGCGCTGCCACAAACGGCACGAGCAGCAGCAACGACACGACCGCGCCGGCGGCGGAGAGAAACAGATAGACGCCTCGCATGCGCGTGAGAGTGCGCGCGGCGGGTGAGGTGTTCGGATCAGCAGACGGGCGGCGGCGGCAGCTCGCGCAACGGCTCGCTCGCTTCGTCCGCCGGCTCACGCAGCAGCGCCACGCAATCCTGCACGAGCGACACGACGCGCTCGACGTCGAACGGCTTGCGGAAGCAGCCGTGCACGACCGCCGGGTCGAGCAGGCGGAAGGCGCTGTCGTCGAAGGCGCTCATCACGAACACCACCGGCTTCACCGGCAGCGTGAGCAGCTTCAGCGCGTCGAGGAACGCGTAGCCGTCCATGCGCGGCATCATCAGATCGGCGACGATCACGCCGTACGATCCATGCGCGACTTTCTCGAGCGCCTCGGCGCCGTCGCTCGCGACCTCGACCTCGATCTGCGCGCGCCGCAGCGCCGCCGCCAGAAGCGATCGGATCGCCGCGTCATCTTCGACGATGAGCACCGCGCATGTCGTGGGCATCCGCGTTCGATGCTACTACGCCGTCGCCGCGAGAAGCGAACGGGCATCGTCCGCCGACAGCGGCCTGGCGAAGAGGAATCCCTGCATCAGCGTCACGCCGAGTGCCTGCAGCGCCGCGGAGTCGGCCTGCGTCGACACGCCCTCGGCCACCAGCTCCGCGGAAAACTCGCAGGCGAGCTGCCGCAGCGCGCCGATCACCGCGCGGCGGTCGCCGTCATTCGCGCAGCCGTCGGCGAAGTAACGATCCACCTTCAGATAGTGCGGCCGCACGTCGAGCAGCATCTTGAAATTCGACTGCCCGAGGCCGATGTCGTCGAGGGCGATCTGCGCGCCGAGCTCGCGGAGCTGCTGCACCGACGCGCGGAAGCTCATCCCGTCCCACGGCGGCGCATGCTCGACGATCTCGATGGTCAGCCGGTCGACCGCGATACCGGTCGCCGCGGCGGTCGACTGCAGGAACGGGATGAACCCGTGATCGCGGCCGAGGGTCGACGCGTGGACGTTCAGCGCGAGACGAACCGGCGGCAGCGGCGAGGCACCGCGCAGCGCCGCCACGATGCAGGCGCGGTCAACGAGCGATTCCTCACGCTTGAGCCGCACGTAATCGAACAGCACGTCCGCCGACTCGAAGTTCGTGCCGCGCGGCCCGCGCGACAGACACTCGAAACCCCAGAGCTCCACCGCCGCGGCGCCGACGCGATACATCGGCTGATAGACCGGCGTGATGCCGCCGGGCTGCAGGATGCGGTTGAGCGCCGACTCGCTCATCGCTGCTCGAGCAGGTTCATGGCCACGTTCGCGATCTCCATCATCGCCTTCGGCTTGTGGAGAAACGCGTCCGCGCCGCGGTTGTACGACTCGCGCTCGATCTCCGGCGTGCCGTACGCGCTGAGCAGCATCACGCGCGTATTCGAGCAGCGCTGATGGATGTCGGAGACGATCTGCAGCCCTTCGACACCGCCGATGCCGGTCAGCCGGAGATCGGCGATCACGAGGTCGTATTCGCGGTTCGCCAGCAGCGCCTGCGCCTCCTCGAGCTCGTGCGCCGAATCGACGCCGTAGCCGAGACCTTCGAAATACTTGCGCATGGCCAGCACGATCAGCTCCTCGTCATCGACGATGAGAATGCGCTCCTGCCGCTTGCCGCCCACCTCGTACAACATGCCGGACCTCGGGATCATCAGGACTCGCGATATGCGGGAAACCGCATCGTCAGGACGGCTCCGCCGTCTTCCGCATTCTGTGCAGCGATGGTGCCACCGTGCTCATCCACGATGCGCTGCACGATGGCCAGCCCCAGTCCCGTGCCGCCGCGGCGGCGCGTGAAGAAGGGCTGGAAGATGCGCGGCAGATCGAGCGCATCGAAGCCGTGGCCGCGATCGCGGACGCTGCACTCGATCAGCTCCTGCTCGCCGTCGGACGTGCGCCGCGCCGCGATCGACACGCGCTGCCCCGGCTTCGAGTGCTGAATGGCGTTCGTGATGAGATTCTCGATCGCGTGCGACAGCCGGTCGGGATCGGCGAGGATGCGCAGGCCGTCCGGCACCTCCGCCTCCACCGTCACCGAGTTCTGCGCGGCGATCTGCCGGCAGCCGTCGACCACCGGCGCGATCACGTCGCCGAGGTCGACGCCGCGCAGATGCAGCGTCCACGGCTTGCCGTACTCGAGCAGGCTTTCCATCAATCGATTGAGGCGATCGAGCCAGGTGCGCAGCGCGCTGAAAAGCTCCATCACCTCGGGATCGTTCGGCAGGATGCTCTGCATGGCATCGACGGTGAGACCGATGCCGAAGATCGGATTCTTGACCTCGTGCGCGACGCCGGCCACGAGCTCGCCGAGGGCGGAGAGCTGCTCGCCGCGGCGCACCGACTCCTGCAGTTGAATGAGCGCGGTGACGTCGCGCATGACGATGATGATGCGCTCGGCGTCGTCGCTCGCGGAGCGATACCAGCTCGCGTTCACGTCCCAGGCGCGATGACCGGCCACGACCTGCGCGCTGCACGGCGTGCGGCTGTCGCGCACCGCGGCGGCGGTGTCGGCGAGCGTCGTCCACGGCTCGCCGCTGCCGATGCGCACGTCGCGGCCGAGGAGGTCGGTGAAGTCGTCGCTGCCGGTGAGGTCGCGCGCGGCGCGGTTCACGCGCGTGATGGTGCCGTCGGTACGCGTGATGAAGATCGGCAGCTCGATGGCATCGAAGGTCAGCGACCACTCCTGACCTTTGCGCTCGATCAGCTCGTGCAGCTTGCGGCGCACGATCAGCCGGCCGAGGGAATTGCCGGCGCGGGCCAGCGCGCTGCGCCGCTGCTCGCTCATCGGGCGCACGGTGCGCGTGAGCACTTCGAGCACGCCGACGATGCGATTCGCGTCGCGCAGCGGACAGGCCGCGGCGCCGTGCAGCCCGGCGCGGGCCGCGCTCTCGGCGCGCACGAAACCGGTCTCGTCGAAGAGATCCGCCACCCACACCACGTCCTGCGCCGCCCAGGCGCGGCCGGGCAACCCGTGGCCGCGCGCGAACTCGAGCTCGCGGATGCGCGTGTGAAACTTCGCCGCGGCGAGCTCGGGCCGCGACCAGACCGCCGCCGCCTCGAGGCGCGCGCCGCTGCCGTCGACGAGCCACAGCACCGCGCAATCCCAGTCGTCCGACTCGCAGAGGAACTCGAGGGCGTTGGTCAGCGTCGCATCGAACGGCTCCTCGGAAGCGAAGATCTGCGTGACCGCCAGCTCGAGCAGATCGTCGCGCTCGGCGCGCGCGCTCGGCGTGACGTCGCGCGCGACGAACACCGCCGCGTCGATGCCGTGATTCCGGAAGGCAGGAGCTCCGGAGATCCGGAAGGACCGCTCGACGCCGTCGACCACCGCGCGCAGCTCCGAGCTGACGCTGCGGCCGCCGAAGACGCGCCGGGCCAGGTCGAGCCAGACCGAGTCGGCCAGGCCGAGGCGGGCGAAGGCGGCGTTCGAGCGGATGACCTCGAGCGACCCGTTGACGATCCACACCGGGTCGGAAAAGGCGTCGACCAGAGCCTCGGCGAGGCCGTCGGTTTGCATCGCGATCGGTGAAGGCATCGGGTTTCGACGCCTTTCGCATTCATCGAGCGTGCCGGGCCGGGAACTCGTCGGTATAATCGCGCCGCTTTGCGCGACCTGAAAATCTTCTCCGGTCGGTCCCACCCTTCGCTCGCCGAAGAGATCTGTACGCATCTCGGCGTCGACAGCGGTCACGTGACGCTCTACAGCTTCTCCGACGGCGAGCATTACGTGCAGATCGACGAGAACGTGCGCGGCGCGGACGTCTTCATCATCCAGCCGACCTGTCCGCCCTCGGTGAACGATCACCTGATGGAGCTCTTGATCATGCTCGACGCATTCAAGCGCTCCTCCGCCAAACGCGTCACGGCGGTGCTGCCGTACTACGGCTACGCGCGGCAGGACCGGAAGGACAAGCCGCGCGTGCCGATCACGGCCAAGCTCGCGGCCGACTTGATCAGCGCCGCCGGCGCCGACCGCGTGCTCACGCTCGACCTGCACGCCGCGCAGATTCAGGGTTTCTTCAACATCCCGGTCGACCACCTCTTCGCGGCGCCGGTGATCGTCGGACATCTGAAGTCGCTCGAGCTCGACGACCTGACCATCGTCTCGCCCGATGCCGGCGGCGTCGAGCGCGCCCGCGCGTACGCCAAGCGCCTCGGCGCATCGCTGGCCATCATCGACAAGCGCCGCTTCGCCGCGAATCAGACCGAGGTGATGAACATCATCGGCGAAGTCGAAGGACGCAACGTCTACATCGTCGACGACATCATCGATACGGCCGGGACGCTCATTCACTCGGTGCAGGCGCTCTTCGAAAAAGGCGCGCGTTCGATCTCCGCGGCCTGCACGCACGCGGTGCTCTCCGGCCCGGCCATCCAGCGCATCAACAGCTCACAGCTCGACCGCGTGATCTGCACGAACAGCATCCCGACGCAGGAAAAAGAGATCGACTGCCCCAAGCTCGCGCCGCTCTCGATCGCGAACCTGCTGGCCGAGGCGATCAAGCGGATCCATAACGAGGATTCGGTGAGCTCGCTCTTCGAGATGTAGGGCGGGAATAACCCCACCTTCTCAATCCTTTACCGCGTTCTGTCGAATCACGCATAGGGAGCAGAGTCCATGGCTGAAGTGACGTTGGAAGTCAGTCGCCGCGAAAACACCGGCAAGGAAGTGGCGAAGAAGCTGCGCCGCGAAGGAAAAGTCCCGGCGGTCGTGTACGGCGGCCATCGCGATCCGGTCGCCATCACCGTCGATCGCAAGTCGGTGTCGGAGCTCATTCAGAAGAGCGAGCACGGTATGCGCTCGATCTTCCTGCTGAAGATGCAGGACTCCGATCAGCAGCGGCACGCGATGATCAAGGATCTGACGATCGACCCGATCTCGCGCAAGATGACCCACATCGACTTCGTGCGCGTGATCATGGACGAGGTGATCCGCGTGACCGTGCCGGTGCACCTGAACGGCACCGCGGCCGGCGTGAAGGAAGGCGGCCTGCTCGACTGGCAGATCCGCGAGCTGCACGTCGAGTGTCTGCCGAATGCGATCCCCGACTCGATCGAAGTCGACGTCGCTCCGCTCGGCCATCACGAATACCTGCGCGTGCACGACCTGAAGCTGCCGGAAGGCGTGAAGGTCCTCGACGACTCCGAGCGCGTCGTGGTCGGCGTGACGCACGCGAAGACCGAGGCCGCGACGACCGAGGAAGCCGCCGCGACCGCCGAGCCGGAGGTCATCAAGAAGGGCAAGACCGAAGACGAAAAGTAATTCGTTCGCAGATTGCGAATGCGAAACGCCCCGCGAAGTCGCGGGGCGTTTTTGTTTTTGAACGTGGAGTCGCCTCGATAATGCTCGCGTGCGCCGCCTGCTGATCGTTTGCGCGTTGACGCTCGCGTGCCGTACGTCTCGCGTGACGTTCAGCACGCCGGTCGCGCCGGGCGACGCCGCACCGCTGCCGCCGCACGCGTTCGACTTCGTGGCGCGCGGCGAGCGCTTTCACGTCGATCCGCAAGGCCGCGTCACCTCGCCGCGCGGTGCGCTTCAACTGCCGCTCGACGGCCATCTCACGGACATCGACGCGCTGCAGTTCATCGCCGCGCCGCGCGACACGCTCATCGTGCTCTACGAGGTCTCCGACGGCGAGTCGGGTGCGGGCCGCGTCGCGCGCGTTTCACTCGAGCCGCCGCGCGTGCTGTGGGTGGCGAGCCTCCCATCCTTCAACGTCGGTCCGGCGGCGCTCGATGGTGCCTCGCTCTACGTCTCCAGCCTCGGCTTTGCCGGCGCGCTCAACGTCGTCACCGGCACGTATCGCTGGAAGCACGAGCATCTCTACGACCGCGCCCACATCAACGGCTTTGCGCGGCCGCGCGTGCTCGCCGATCGCGTGATCTTCGACGAAGACGGCGCGCCGCACCGGCTCGTTGTGGACAAGAACAGCGGCCGCGCGACGTTTACGACACGAGCTTCGTCAGCGCCGCCTTCGTCGCGCGGTCGGTCTCGGCGTTGATGGCGGTCTTCAATAGATCCTTTGCCGCGGGCGTGCTGATCGTCGCCAACGCTTTGGCTGCGGCGATGCGGATGGTCGGCGGCTCGCGGGTGAAGAAGCTTTTCGGTTTGAGGATGTCGCCGAGGACCGGGAGCGCGGCGTCGGAGCCGATCTGGCCGAGGGTGGTGACGGCGAGCTCGCGCACCTTCTCGTCGGTGCCGAGGAGGCGCGCACGTGCGAGCTCGGTCACGCCGGTCACGGCGGTGTGCGCCTTCATCGCGCCGAGGCAGAGGAGCACCTCGGCCTGGGTCTCGGAATCCTTGTCGTTCATGGCGGCGATGAGCAGGAGCTCCGCCTCGCTGCCTCCGATCTTGCCGAGGGCGCGGGCGGCGGCGCGGCGGACGCGCGGATCGCCGTGCTGCAGCTTGCGGCCGATCGGCTCGACGTGCTCCGCCGTGCCGATGTCGCCGAGGACGTTCAGCGCGTTGCGCACGATGAACCACGTCGGTGCGCCGAGCGCGTCGACCAGATGCGGGAAGGCCGGCTGCCCGATGGTCTTGAGCGCCTTCACCAGACGTCCGCGGCGATTGCGATCCTCTTCGTTGCCGAGCGCCTCGATGACGCGCGGCGCGATCGCTCCGCCGACGCGGGCGACGAGCGGCAGCACCGACTTTGCGAGCGTCTCCGCATCGGCGGCGCAGATCTGCGCGATCAGCTCCGCGGCGCGCTGCGGCTCGCTGAGCGCGCGCGGCAACTCCGCCGCCGCGGCGTGCATGGCCGCATCCGGCGGCGCGACGCTGATGGCGTGATCGAGCCGCGTGAGCGCGCGCAGCGCCGCCTCGCAGCGTCCGGTCGACACGAGCGCGGTCACGAGATTCGCCACCGCCTCCGCCACCACGATGCGCAGCCGCGCATCCTTCTCGCGTACGAAGTGATTGAGGATTGCGCTGCCGGCCAGGTGCTCGGCCTCGCGCGAGAGCCCCGGCTGTCTGGCGAACATCACCACCTGGCCGAGCGTGTCGCAGACGCCGCGGCGCACCACGCGCGTGTCGTGCTCGAGCCCGAGGACGAAGCGCTCGAGCAGCCGCTGCACGTGCGCATGCCGTCCTTCCTCGAGCAGCTCGCGGATGAAGCGCTGCAGCTTGTCGGGCGGGAAGTCGAAGATGCGGTCGCCCTCGAGGAGCTTCTGCATCCGGTCGTCGAGCGAGAGCTTGTCCCAGGCCACGGCATCGAGGAGCTCGTCGAACTGCTCGCGCGAGACGCCGAGGTCGGCGAGCCGCTCGCGCAGTCCGCGGGCCTGATCGTTCGACGCCGCCAGCGAATCGACCAGCGTGCGCAGCGGATCGGTGGCGAGGATGCTCGCCGCCGCCGCTTTCATCGCGCCGCGCGACGACGCATCGGCCGCGCCGGTCGCGCGCAGCAGCAGGGTGAGTTGCGCGAGCGGATCGAGCGACGCGACGGCCGTGCGCAGCACTTCGCGCGCGCGTTCCACCGACGCCTCGACCGTCTCGTCCGGCTGCGCCGGCGGCACCTGCGCGAGCAGGTACTGCTGCAGCAGCGCCGGCAGCGCGGCGGCGGGATCGCTGACCGCGGCGATGTGCTTGTCGCTGCGCACCGACGCCGACGGCACGACCACTTCGCCGTCGGCCACGGCCTCGTAGCGAACGTGACTCATGCGGATGTGCGTGACTTCGGCGCCGCGCAGCAGCTCCTCGGCGCCGCCGGCGTTCCGGATCTGCTCCGGACGCATCGTCAGCAGCCGCACCAGCTCGAGCAGCTCGCGCCCGGTGACGCCGGCGAGCACGATGAAGCCGCCGAGCTGGCGCCGATCGAGCTCGCCGAGGAGACCGCGCACGTGCGCGGACGGCGACGGCAGCGGCTCGCCGTCGAACAGCAGCGTGCCTCCCGAACTGGTGAACGTGGCGCGCGTGCGCAGCGCGAGCAGCGCCGTGCAGCTCTGCTCGACCTGCTGCAACGCCTCGGCGGAACGGGGATGCTCGGCGCTGTAGAACTGCAGCGCCTTGAGCGCGACGTGGAGCGCGCCGGCGAACTCAGTGGCTTCTTTCATGATGGGAGACAGTCATAATAACGCCGAATGTCTCGACTGACGAAGCTCGGCAAAGAAGAAGTCACGCCCGATGTGAAGGATCTCTACACGAACGTCGGCAAGGCGCGCGGCAACGTGCCGAACATGTTCCGCGTCTACGCGCACCGGCCGGAGATCCTCAAGACCATGGTCGCGCACATGAACGCGGTCACGAACAGCGGCACCGTATCGGTGCGCACGAAAGAGCTGGTGGCCACGCTCGTCTCGCGCATCAACGCCTGCGAGTATTGAAACCGCTCGCACACCGCGCAGGCTGCGCGGCATGGAGCGACGGAAGAGCAGCTTTCCGCACTGATGGATTTCGAGAACGGGCCGTTCGAGGAGAAGGAGAAGGCGGCGCTGGCGTACGCGAAGCAGCTCACCCTCGACGCGCACGCGGTCGACGAGCCGCTCTTCGCCCGGCTGCGCGCGCACTACGACGACGGCGAGATCGTGGAGCTGTCGGCGATGGCTGGTTTGTTCAACTATTTCAATCGCGTCAACGATGCGTTGCAGATGGAGCCGACGAAGCCGGGCGAGGGTTTGTAGAATGCGTGCGATGAGGAACCTGATCGCAATCGCCGCCGCCGCGCTGCTCGCCGTCGCGGGCTGCAACCGCGGAGAGAAGACCGCCACCGCCGCGCGCGGCGCGCAGGAGCAGCAGCAACCGAAGAGCGCCGCGCAGCAGCAGCAGGTCGGCACCGACGTCGGCGCGACCATGCCCGACTACTCGGCGATGTGGCTCGACGGCTCGAAGTTCGATCTCGCCACCAAGCGCGACAAGGTCGTGCTGCTCAACGTCTGGGCGACCTGGTGCGGCCCGTGCCGCTTCGAGATCCCGGCGCTGGAAGCGATTCACGCCAAGTACAAGCCGCGCGGCTTCGAGGTCATCGGCGTGAGCGTCGACGAGAGCGGCTTCGAGTCGGTCAAGCAGTTCGTGCACGACAACAAGATGACCTATCCGGTCGCGCTCGATCCCGAGGGGCGCTTGGCCGGCATCTTCCAGACCTCGGTGCTGCCGACGTCGGTGCTGCTCGACCGCGAGGGAAAGATTCTCTGGAAAAAGTACGGCGCGATCCTGCCGCAGGATGAGCCGGAGCTGACGAAGGTGGTCGAGAGCGCGCTGTAGTCAGTGACGCCGGTCGGGCGTGCCGCGCGCGACTGCGCGCCGGTCGCGCTGGCGCTGGATGAACTGGGTGATGTTGCGCGCCATCTGCCCGACGAGCAGGCGCATCGGCACGTAGGCGAGAGCGATCCCGAGCGCCACGGCCACGGCCAGAGCGATCAGTACGACGGCGATGGTGGTGATCGAAGACATCGTCATCGAGTAGAGCAAACCACGCGCCGGAACAGCGGCGAAATCGCGCGCGTTGCGGCGCGTAATCGATGGCTGACTTCGTTCGTGAGTTTCCGATTCCGCGACCGCTCGCCGCGCCGCTGCGGGCGGCGCTGCGCGGCGAACCGGACGCGTGGCCGCGGCTGAGCGCCGCGGAGGTCCGGACGCTCGTCGAGCACGGCATCGCGCCGCTGGTCTACGCCGCCGCGCGCGTGCCGGAGCTGCGCGACGAGGCCATTCGCGCCGCCGCGCTGGAGACGCGGCGCGAGGCCGATCTGCGCGAAGTCCTCGGCGCGCTGGCCGCGCGCGGCGTCGAGCTGCTCCTGCTCAAAGGCACCGCGCTCGCGTACGAGCTCTACGCCGCGCCGGAGCTGCGTCCGCGCGGCGATACCGATCTGCTGGTGCGGCGCGAGTCGATGGGTGAGGTGCGCGCGGCGCTGACCGCCCTCGGCTTTCGCGAGCACGACACCAGCGGCGACGAACATGCCCTGCATCAGACGCTCTTCACGCGCGGCGGCCACGCCTACGACGTCCACTGGAAGGTGACGAACCATCCGCTCTTCGCCTACGGCTTCTACGAGCTCTTCGCGCGCTCGCGCACGATCGCCGGCCTCGGCCGCACGCTCTCGCACGAAGACGCGCTGCTGCTCGCCTGCGTCCATCGCGTCCTCCATCATCACGACAGCGAGCGGCTGATCTGGCTGGCCGACATCGCCCTGCTGCGCGACGCCATGACCCGCGACGAGCACGAGCGCTTCTGGCGTATGGCCGCCGCCGACCGCGCGGTGCAGGTCTCGGCGCGTTCGATCGCGCTGGCGGATGCGTGGTTCTCGCGCGCGCCGCGGCATGGCGCCGAGGAGTGGCTGAGCGATGAGGAGCGGACGCGCGACGAGCGCTCCAGCGTCTTCCTCGACCGCGAGCTCACGAACGCCGGCGTGCTCCTGGCCTCGCTGCACGCGCTGCCGTGGCGAGCGCGCATGCAGCGCCTCCGTCAGCTCGCGTTTCCGCCGGCGAAGTTCATGCGCGCGCGATTCGGGTCGGGAAAGTCGCTGCCGCTGCTCTACGTGCGGCGCGGCGCGCGCGGCGTGCTGCGGCTCTTCCGCAGGGCCGCGGAGTAGAGCTGCCGCGCTACTCGGTCTGGTGGCACTCGCGCACGTGCGTGACGAGCTGCTGGATGTCGAACGGCTTCGACAGGACCCGGAAGACCGGCTTGGCGTTCGCGCTCTCGGCGGCGCCCTGGAGGTTGGCCGACATGACGATCACGCGCGGCAACGGGTCGGGGCGTTCGGTCTCGAGGAAGCGGAGCACACCGTGGCCGTCGACACGCGGCATCATCAGGTCGAGGAGCACGGTGGCGTAGTCGTTCCTGCTGAGCTTTTCGATCGCTTCGTAGCCGTCGCGGGCGCTCTCGACTTCGAACTGCTCGCGGCGGAGCACCCGTTCCACCATGTTTCGGATCGCGTCGTCGTCATCGACGACGAGTACTTTGGGCTTCTGCTGCTGCAACGCAACCTCCGGGCGCGTTTCTAGCAAACGCTGGGCCAGAGAACTCATCCATTCGCCGCGTCATACCATCGCGTTCGCGCACCGAAACGTACATGAACAACCCGATTCCAGTCACGCTCTACACGCGCCGCGACTGTCCGCTTTGTGAGAAGGCGAAGGCGGCCATCCGCGGCTCCGGCGTCCGGGTCGAGCTGACCGAGGTCGACGTCGACGGCGATCCGGAGCTGCGCGCGCGCTACGACACCGAGGTGCCGGTCGTCGTCGTCGCCGGCAAGGAAGCGTTCCGCCACCGCGTCGATCCGGTCGCGTTCGCCGCGTACGTCGAGAGCGGAGGCGCGGCCTCCGGCGCGCTCGCCGCGGAGAAATGCGTCCCATGCCGCGGCGGCGTCGCTCCGCTGCGCGGCGCGGAGCTGCAGGCGCTGGCCCGCGAGCTCGGCGGCGGCTGGAGCGTCGTGGACGAGCATCATCTCGACAAGAGCTACACCTTTCCCGACTTCGCCGCGGCGCTCGCCTTCACGAACCGCGTCGGCGCCGTGGCCGAGGAGGAAGGTCACCATCCCGACATCCACCTCGCCTGGGGCAGCGCGCGCGTCACCATCTGGACGCACAAGATCGACGGCCTCACGCGCAGCGACTTCGTTCTCGCCGCCAAGATCGACCGCCTGTAAGCGGCAGCGGAATTGCTCGGATCGCATGGCGATGGCATCATGAGCCGGCTTCGTCCTATGTCCGCAACCACGAGCATCGAAGGAATCCGTGTCTTCCGCCGTTCGACGGAAGTGGTCTGCCGTCAGGTGGGCGCCGAGTCGATCCTCGTCCCGGTGCGCCACAACGTCGGCAACCTCGACTACGTCTACACGCTCTCGCCGGTGGCGGCGCGGGTCTGGTCGCTGCTCGACGGGCCGCGATCGGTCGAGGCGCTGGTCGAGGCGATCTGCGCGGAGTACGAGGTCGATCGCGATACCGCTTCCGCGGACGTGACGGCGCTGCTGGCCGACTTGTCCGAGGCGGCGCTGGTGGCCGAGGTGACGGAGTGATCGAGACCCAGTCCTACGCCGACTTCAGCCGCGTGCTGCACGACACGGTCAACCCGCTGCGCATCCCGGTGAACGGGACCATCGAGGTGACGAACCGCTGCCCGCTCGAGTGCGCGCACTGCTACAACAACCTGCCGATGGCGGACGCCGGCGCGCGCCGCCGCGAGCTCACCCTCGACGAGCACCGGCGCCTGCTCGACGAGCTGGCCGACCTCGGCTGTCTCTGGATTCTCTTCAGCGGCGGCGAGATCTTCGCCCGCGCCGATTTCCTCGATATTTATCGTTACGCAAAATCGAAGGGCTTTCTCGTTACGCTTTTCACGAACGGCACGCTCATCACCGAGCGCATCGCCGACTTCCTGGCGGAGCTGCCGCCCTTCGACATCGAGATCACGCTCTACGGCCGCACCAAGGCCACGTACGAGTCGCTGACCGGCATCCCCGGCTCGTTCGAGAAGTGCCTGCGCGGGATCGAGCTGCTGCGCGAGCGCGGCCTGCCGCTCAAGCTCAAGACGGTGGCGCTGACGATCAACAAGCATGAGATCGCGGCGATGAAGCGCTTCGCCGAGGAGCTCGGCGTCGAGTTCAAGTTCGACCCGATGATCAGCCCGCGCATCGACTGTTCTTCGAGTCCGCTGGCGGTGCGGCTCACGCCGGCCGACGTGGTCTCGCTCGACCTCGACGATCCGGAGCGCGCCGCGGAATGGCGGCGTCTCGCGCTCGACTGCGCGCCGGTGCTGCCGGCCGAGGCGGAGGCGCGCATGCTGTACGAGTGCGGCGGCGGCGTGAACTCGTTCGCCATCGATCCGTACGGCGACATGACCATCTGCGTGCTCTCGCACGTCGACCGCTACAACGTGCGCGACGGCAGCGTGCGCGAAGGTTGGGAGCAGTTCCTGCGCGGCGTCCGCTCGCGGCGCACGACGAAGATCACCAAGTGCACGCGCTGCGCGCTCAAGTCGCTCTGCGGCTCCTGCGCGGCGACGGGCGAGCTGGAAATGGGCGACGCCGAGGCGCCGGTCGAGTTCCTCTGCCGCACCGCGCATCTGCGCGCGACGGTGTTCGAGGTGCCGGTGCCGGAGCATGGAGCGTGCGAATATTGCGAAGGCGGCGCGCGTCACGACGAGCTGCTGGCGATGCTCGACGAGGTGTCGTCGCGTCGCGGCCGCGACTGGTCCGCCATCGATGCCGCGGCGGCGACTGCTGCAACGGCGCCGTCGCAGTGCGGCACCGGTTCGTGCGGGACGTGTCACGCCCGCTGAAGAAAAGGAAGACGATGAAGAAAGAACAGGAAACAAGCGAAGCGAAGAAGCCGTACGAGAAGCCGTCGGTGACGCGTTTTCCGCTGCGTCCCGAAGAGGCGGTCCTCGGCTTCTGCAAGTCGAACGCAGCGGCCGGCCCGTCGGGTGGCGGCTGCCGCAGCGTCGACCAGTGCTTCGCCGGCGGATCGTAGGTTGCCGCCGGGCGATTTCTTTCTGCAGATTGCGCGGCTGACGCTGGCCGTTCACTGCGCCGACGAGCGCGTCGCGTGGCAGTGGGACGAGCCGGTCAGCCGCTTCCTCACGCCGCCCGCCGCGGCCGATCTCGACCTCGACGTCCGCCTCTTCGATGACGCGCCGCCGCCTCGCGGCGAGCTGCTGTTCGACTCGCAGGCGGTCTGGCGCATCCATCGCGACGGCGACGGCTATCGCATCGATTGCCACTCGGAGATGTTCGGCGCGCAGCCGTACAAGATCGCCACGCTCGATGAGTCCTTCGCGCGCGGCACGATCGCGCTGCGCGGCGACCTGTTGCCGCTCGCGCTGAATCCGCTCGACTATCCGCTCGACGAGGTGCTAGTCGCGAATCTGCTGGCGCGCCGCGGCGCCGGCGTCGAGCTGCATTCGTGCGGCATCGTCGATCGCGAGGGACGCGGCCATCTCTTCGTCGGCGTCTCCGGCGCCGGCAAGTCGACCACCGCGGGTTTGTGGGAAGGCGAGGCGGCGGCTGTGGTGAGCGACGACCGGGTGATCGTGCGCGAAGAGCGCGGCGCGATGTGGATGTACGGCACGCCGTGGCACGGCGAGGCCGCGCTGTCGCTGCCGGACGGCGTCCCGCTGGCCGGCGTTTACCTGCTGACGCAGGCCTCCGCGCACGCGCTGGTCGAGCTGCCGCGCGCGGCGGCGGTGGCGCGCCTCTTCGGCTGTACGTTCCCGCTCTTCTACGACGCGCCCGCGCTCGACTTCACGGTCTCGTTCCTCGAGCGCATCTGCGACGCGGTGCCGGTGCGCGAGCTCCGCTTCGCCCGCGATCGCGGCGCGGTCGAGCTGGTGCGGTCCGCGACGCGCGTGCGATGACTGCGCTCGACGCCGCCGACGTCATCGCCGATCTGCTCGCGCGCGGCCACTCGGTGCGCTTTCGCGCCGGCGGCGACAGCATGGATCCGATCATCCACGGCCAGGACGTGCTGCACGTGGAGCCGCTGCGCGGCGAGCCGCTCCGTCGCGGCGAGGTGGTGCTGGTCCTCGCCGAGCGCGGGCTGACCGCGCATCGCATCGTGCGCATCGACAACGCGGTCGTGATCACGCGCGGCGACAACGCGCCCGCCGACGATCCGCCCGTCGCACCGTCGCGTATCCTCGGCCGCGTAGTCAGCGCCGAGCATCGCGGCCGGGAAGTGCGCGTGCGCCGGCTGCGCGGCCTGGCGCTGCAGGCCACGCGCCTCGCGCTGCGCGCGCGCCGCTACTTTTCCGCTTTCTCTTTGTCCGTCTGATCGACTTTGCGGCGCACGCCGCTCGTCCGCGCCGAGCGCCGGCCTCACCGCGCATCGATCGTGCGCATCGGCAACGCAATCGCGATCGCGCGCGGCGACAACGCGCCGGCCGACGATCCGCCGGTCCCGCCGTCGCGCATCTCGGCCGCGGTCAGCGCCGAGCATCGCGGCCGCGAAGTGCGCGTGCGGCGGCTGCGCGGCATCGACGTGCAGGCCACGCCCTCGCGCTGCGCGCGCGCCGCTCGTCCTCGCCGAGCGCGGCCTGACCGCGCATCGGATCGTGCGCATCGACGATGCGGTCATCGTGATTACGCGCGGCGACAACGCGTCGGCCGACGATCCGCCAATCGCGCCGTCGTGCATCCTCGGCCGCATGGTCAGCGCCCAGCATCGCGCGCGCGCCGCTACTTCTCCGCTTTCTCCTTATCGGTCTGATCGACTTTGCGGCGCACGCCGCTCGTCCTCGCCGAGCGCCGGCCTGACCGCGCATCGATCGTGCGCATCGGCAACGCAATCGCGATCGCGCGCCGCGACAACGCGCCGGCCGACGATCCGCCGTTCCCGCCGTCGCGCATCTCGGCCGCGTGGTCAGCGCCGAGGATCGCGGCCGTAAAGTGCGTGTGCGCCGGCTTCGCGGTCTGGCGCTGCAGGCCACGCGCCGCGCTGCGCGTGCGCCGCTCGTCCTCGCCGAGCGCGGGCTGACGGCGCATCGCATCGTGCGCCTCGATAACGCGGTCGTGATCACGCGCGGGCGACAACGCGCCGGCCGACGATCCGCCGATCGCGCCGTCGCGCATCCTCGGCCGCGTGGTCAGCGCCTCGCGCTGCGCGCGCGCCGCTACTTCTCCGCTTTCTCTTTGTCGGTCTGATCGACTTTGCGGCGCACGCTCATCTCCGAGGTGTTGCCGGACGAATCGATGGCCAGGGCGGAGAAGGCGCGGTCGGATGCCGAGCCGCCGCGGACCACGTCGTGCGCCCAGACGTCGTGCTCTTCGTCGCGCGTCACCACCGATTCCGCCGTCGGCACGAGTACCGCCAGCGGGAAGCTCGCCTCGAAGTTGCCCTCGGGCGTCGTGTTCGTCGCGCCGAGGTAGTTGAACTCGCCGATCGACGGCATGCCGAGCGGACGGCGGTCCGCCGTCACCGTCTCATCGGCGCGGCGCGTGCCGCGGATGCGCGGCAGCTCCGCCTGCTTGTTCTGCACGCCGGACGTGACGAACGACTGGTACAGCTCGACGATCTCGCCCGGACAGGCGTGGCCGCTCACCACCACGCGCTCGGTCGCGCCTTCGGCGACGATGCGCACACCGGTGATGCGCGGCGGCGCGATGCCGCTGTTCGCCGACGTGGCAATGCGGTCGCACGTGCCCGCCTGCGCGAGCATGTCGGGATCGCTCGCGCCGAGGTCGAGCACGATCGGCCGCAGCCCGTTCTCGTCGAAGCGGTTCGCGCTGACGCGGTTCTCGCGCGGCGGCGCGGCCTGCTGATACGGCGCGACGCTCACGCCGCCGAGCCGGTTCCACATGATGTCGTTGCGCGTGATGGCGTTGCGCGACGAGCCGGCCCACAACACGACGCCGGCCTGATTGCCGCTGATCGTGCAGCCGTCGATGGTGTTGCCGTTCGCCGCTCCCTGATTCGAGCCGATGAGGATGCCGACGCCGGGATTCGCGGCGATCAGCGACGAGCGGACCGACGAGCCGTCGGACAGCAGCACGAGCCCGCCGCCGGTCTGCGGCGAGCCGGAGCGCGTGATGTCGAGCCGCTCCGCGTCGAGCCGCGCCTGCGGCGCGACGACGATGCCGCCGCGCGCCTGCGACGTGATGAGGACGTAGCGGGCGATCGTGACGCCGCGCTCGATCTGCAGACCCACCTGGCCGACGGCCTGCGGCTCGGTGTCGGGCGCGGCGCCGATCAGCACGTGCTCGACGCGGCCGTCGGCGCGCAGCGCGATCGCCGTCGCCGCGCCATGCATCGCCAGCGAGCGCACCGTGCAGCGGCCGGTGCAGGCGAAGCCTTCCTCGCCGGTCATGGCCAGCTCGAGCTCCGGATTCTCGATGCGCGGCACCTGCCGCTCTTCGACGCGGATGGTCGGCGACTCGCCGACGCGGCCGGGATGAACGTTCGAGCGCGAGGCAGGTGAGAGAAAGTTGTACGCGGTGCCGTCGATGGTCGTGTCGTCGTCGCGCAGCTCCGGCAGCGGCGTGGCCAGCGTGATCATCCACCAGCGGGCCGGCACGCCGACGATCGGCTGGCGCTGCTCCGGCGCGCGCGCGATCGGCACGAAGCGCATGGCGTCGGCGCCGGGGCGGGCGTTGGCGTTGTCGATGAACTGCCGCAGCGAGCCCTGCATGTGCGGGCCGTCGGCGGTCGCGGTGACGAGGTCGAAGCTGAACGCAAAGTCGACGTTCGTAGCCGGCTCACGCAGCGTCACGCGTGCGATGTGCTCGGCGGTGGCGGCGGAGGTGGCGTTGTCGGCGCCGGCGGTGCGGCCGCCGATGCAGGCGCCTTCGAAGGCGTTGCTGCGCGTCGAGCCGTCCGGCTGCGCGCAGAGCGAGCCCGCCGGTCCGAAAGTCTGCTCGGCCCAGGTGTTCTCGCCGCCGAGCGTGCGCGAGTCGACGGCGACCCAGTAGTCGCCGGCGTCGACGTCGCGAAAGACGTAGAGCCCCGAGGCGTCGGTGCGCAGCGTGGCCACCGCGCGGTCGTCCGCGCCCGGCGCGCCGTCGCCGCCGTCGCGAAAGAGCGTGACCGCCGCATTGGCGATCGGCGTGAAGTTCGCGCGCACCGCCAGGGCCGGTTTGTCTTCGTACACACCGCCGGCGAGCACGGCGCCTTCTGCCGAACCGGCGGCCATCGCCGCGCACACCACTGCCGCAAACCCGAGGAAACGATTCATCCGGATGGACCTCTCAGAAGCGATTATCGCCCAACTATCGGTCAGACCAGGCCGCGGTCGCGCAGCTCGCGCTTGGTGAAGGCGTAAATGATCGGCGCCATGATCACGCCGCTCACGCCGAACGCCGCCTCGCCGATGAGGATGGCCAGCAGGATTTCCCACGCCTCGGAATCGGTCTCGCCGCCGACGATGCGCGAGTTGATCAGGTACTCGAGCTTGTGGATGACCACGAGAAACGTGAGCGAGGCTACGGCGGTGCCGATCGACACGCCCATCGAAAGGATGGTGATCACCGCGTTCGAGATCAGGTTGCCGAGCACCGGGATGAGGCCGCAGAGGAAGGTGATCACCACCAGCGTCGTTCCGAACGGCACGCGAATCCCAAACAGCGGCAGGACCACCAGCAGGTAGATGCCGGTCAGGGTCGTGTTGACCGCGGAGATTTTGACCTGCGCGTAGGCGATGCGCGAGAAGGCCTCGGCGAAGCGGTCGACTTTCGTCACGAGGTGCCGCGCCAGCGGTCCGCGGTTCTCGTTCTCCTGCTGCGTGACGTGGCGGAAGAAGACCAGGATGGCGAGCAGACCGCCCATGATCATGTGCACCACCCCGATGCCGATCCAGAGGCTGCCGGCGCGCAAGGTCTGCGCGTGCGTCTTCAGCCACGCCACGATGAAGAGCTTGAAGTCTTCGGCGTCGGTCATGACCTCGGGGATGAATTGCCGTCCCAGTCCGCCGAGCCACAGCCGCACCGAGCCGAGGATGTCGGCCATCTGTTCCATCATCGCCGGCACGTTGCCGGCGCCGCGGCGCAGCAGCGTGACGATCAGGGCGATGGCCGCGGCGAGGATGGCGGCGGTGGCGGTGGTGACGATCAGCAGCGTCAGCGGGCGCACCACGCCGCGCGCCATCCGCCCCTGAAACCGCTCCGACAGCCGGTCGAGAATCCGGTAGAGCATCAACCCGGCGATCACCGCCGCGACGAGATGCTGCAGCAGCACGAACAGCAGCGCGGCCACGATGATCGCGTAGGCGACGATCTCTTCCCACGGCATCCGTCCGCGTGGCTCCGGCGCGTGCGCCGTTTCGACCGGGACCGGCACGAGCGTGCTCATCGCGCCGATTGTACGGCGCTCAATGCGGATGCGGCGCGAGCTTCTCCAGCAAATCGTCGAAGAGCTGCCGCGTGGCCGGCGCCGCATCGCCGCTGTTCGACGCTGCCACGAGGGCGATGTCGTCGCCCGGCACGATGAGCATGCGCACGAAGAACGTGCCGCCGCTGCCGGCGCCGTAGTGGACCAGGCCCCGTTGCGGATCGCGGCGGATGCCCCAGCCGATCGTGAAGCCGCTCTCCGAGCCGTCGGGCGCGCTGTGCAGACGTTCGTACGCGCGTTGCGGCAGCAGCGCCTTCCGGCCGCGGAGGCCGTTCAGTTGATCGGCGATGTAGCGCGCGAGATCGCCGATCGTGGAGTTCACCGCGCCGGCGGGCCAGAGCGCGACCGGCAGGCTGTAGGAGTCGTCGAGCGGCTGCATTTCGATCTTGCCGTCGCGCAGAAAATGGCCGCGCGGCTGGTGCGGATCGGCCGCGGTTGCCGGCCAGCCGAAATGCACGCTGCGCATCCGCAGCGGCTCGGTCACGCGCGCGATGATGAGCGTCTCCCACGGGGTCTTGCTCGCGCGCTCGAGCATGGCCGCGGCGGCGGTGTAGCCCGCGTTCGAGTAGGCGGCGTCGCCGGTGCCCTCGTTCGGCGGCTCGCTGCTGAGGACCTCGCGCAGAAAGCGCAGGCGCTGCTCGGTCGGCGTGCCGGTCAGCCGCTTGAGTTGCTCGAGCCGCTCCGGACCGAATTGCGTGTACGCCGGAAAGTGCGCGCGATGGGCGAGGAGCTGCTCGAGCGTGGCCGTGCGGTACTCGGGACGGATGACGGTCGCGAGCTCCGGCACGACGTCGACGAACTTGCTCGACCACTGCAGCTCGCCGCGCTCGACGGCGATCGCGCCGAGCATGGCCGTCATCGATTTCGTGCAGGAGGCGATGTGAAAGCGATCGGTGAGGGCGATCTTCTCCTTGCCGCCGAATTGCCGGAAGCCGGCCACCGCCGTGACGGAATGGTTCTTCGTCACCACCGCCACCGCCAGACCGGGCAGTCCGGCTTTCACCCGGGCGCGCTCGAGCATCGCCTGCAACTGGCGCTCGGTGAGCGCGGCCGCATCGGCGGTCATGGACGAGAGGAGCAGGAGCGCGGCCGCGAGTCGACGCATGGGCGCGCATGGTAGCGGACGGCTCAGTGAAAGTCGTGGCTTTGCACGTCGTACAGCCCTTCCAACGGATAGAACTTTTCGGCGCGCACCGACGGCTGGCCTTCCTGGTTCTGCACGATCCCTTCGACGATCAGTCCGGAGTGGCCGAGGATGGTGGCGCGCTGCTCGGCGAACAGCGGCGGATTGACGATGGCCTGCGACAGCCCGGTCTCGTCTTCGAGCGTCAGGAAGACGAAACCCTTCGCGGTGCCGGGGCGTTGCCGGACGATCACCGCGCCGGCGGTGGTGACGCGGCTGCCGTTCGGCACATCCTTCAATTGCACCGCCGACAGAACTCCGTCCTTCCGTAACTGCGGACGGAAGTGCTCGAGTAGATGACGTCCGGTGGTCAATTCCATGGCGTTGTAATCGGCCATGGTCTCCTCGGCCGGGGCCATGTCCCGCAGCGGCGACTTGCGCGACGCCGAAGCGCGCGCGAACAGCTCGCCCGAATCGCGGGCAGCCTCCGCCGCCTGCCACAATGCCGCGCGGCGCGTCATGCCGAACGAGGCCAATGCGCCGGCGTAGGCGAGCTTGGTCAGTTGATCGTCGCGCAGGCGCGCCCGCCGCGCCAGGTCGTCGACCGACGTGAACGGCGCCGCCGCCTCGACGCGCAGCCCCGACTCCGCGCGCAGCCCTTTGACGAAGCGCAGTCCCAGCCGCACGCCGCCCTTTTCCCACCGGCATTTCCAGCCGGAGTGATTCACGTCGACCGGCAGCACCTTCACGCCGTGCCGCTGCGCGTCCTTGATCAGCGTGGCCGGATGATAGAAGCCCATCGGCCACGCATTGAGCAGCGCCATGTAAAACGCCGCCGGGTGGTGTGCCTTCAAGTACGCGCTGGCGTAGGCGATCAGGGCGAAGCTGGCCGCGTGCGATTCCGGAAATCCGTACAGAGCGAACGACGTAATCGACTTGACGATCTGGTCCTGCGCCTCGACGCCGATCCCGTTTTTGGTCATGCCGTCGCGCAGCCGCCGCTCGATGTCCATCATCCGCTCCATCGAGCGCTTGAAGCCCATGGCCCGGCGCAGCTCCTCCGCCTCGCCGCCGGTGAAATTCGCCGCGACCATGGCGATGCGCAGCAACTGTTCCTGAAACAGCGGCACGCCGAGGGTGCGTTTGAGGATCGGCTCGAGACAGGGATGCGGATATTCGACCGGCGCTTTTTTCTGGCGGCGGTCGAAGAACGGGCGGATCATGCCGCCGACGATCGGGCCGGGGCGGATGATGGCCACCTGCACGACGATGTCGTAGAAGCACGCCGGGGCATTGCGCGGCAACGAGGCCATCTGCGCGCGGCTTTCCACCTGGAACATGCCGATCGTGTCCGCCTCATTGAGCATTTTGTAGACGAGCGGATCGTCCTGCGGCAGGTGGGCGAGGTCGACTTCCTTCTTTTCGCAGCGGCGGATGGTCGGGATCATCTCTTCAATGGCGGCGAGCATCCCCAGGCCGAGGAGGTCGACTTTGATGATGCCGAGATCGGCGCAGTCGTCCTTGTCCCATTGAATGACGACGCGGCCGGGCATGGACGCCGGCTCGAGCGGCACCACTTCGTCGAGCCGCCCTTTGGCCAGCACCATCCCGCCGGAATGCTGGCCGAGGTGGCGCGGCAGATTCTGGATCTGCAGATAGAGACGCATGAAATGCTGCACGCGCAGGTCGGCAGGATCGAATCCGGTCTGCGCCAACTGGTCCGGGAGGTTCTCAAGTTTTTCGCGAATTTCGCCGAAATTCCAGGTGCTGACGCATTTCGATAATTTGTCGGCCTGCTCCAATGAATATCCGAGTGCCTTGCCGACCTCGCGCGCGGCGGAGCGGTCGCGGTAGGTAATGACGTTCGCGGTCATGGCCGCGCCGTGCTGACCATAACGCTTGTAGACGTGCTGGATGACTTTTTCCCGCTGGTCGCCGGACGGCAGGTCGAGGTCGATGTCCGGCCATTCGCCGCGCTCTTCCGATAGAAAGCGCTCGAACAATAAATCCATCTTCACCGGATCGACGGCTGTAATGCCGAGGGCATAACAGACGGCGCTATTGGCGGCGGAGCCGCGGCCCTGGACCAGGATTTTTTCGCGCTGGCAGAACTGCACGATGTCCCAGACGATCAGGAAATATCCGGCGAGCTGCAGTTTCTCGATCATGTTCAGCTCTTTTTCGAGCTGTGCCTGCGCCTTTGCCGTCAATGGGCGGAAACGCGCCTTCGCCGCATTCCAGGTGATTTTCCGGAGAAATGAATCGTTCGTCTCTCCCTCGGGCAGCGGATAATCGGGAAATTGATAGCCGAGGTCCGCCAGTGTGAATTCGAGCGTATTGGCGAGCGACCAGGCGCCGTCGATCGCCTCCGGCAGGTCGGCGAACAGCGCGCACATCTCCTCGGCCGATTTGACGTGGCGCTCGCGATTGATCCCGAGGAGTTTGCCGGCGTTGTCGACGTGCCGCCCTTCGCGGATGCAGGTGAGGATGTCGTGCAGCTCCTTGTCCTCTTTGCGGGCGTAGCGGACGCCGTTCGTCGCTACCAGTGGTAGACGCAATCTACGGGCTGTATCGACGAGGGCGATGTTCCGATGCTCCTCGCTCCGGATCGAGTGGCGCTGCAACTCGAGGTGGGTGCGCCCGCGGAAGATGCCGCTGATCTTCTGCACCGTCGCTTCGTCGGCGCGGGTGAGGCAGTGCAGCCCTTCGGCGTACTGTTCGACCTGCGCCCAGGTGTAGCGCGCCTCTCCTTTCGGATGGGCAAGCGCGCCGGCCGTGAGGAGCTTGCAGAGGTTCTTGTAGCCGGTGCGGTTCTCGACCAGCAGGGTGAGGCGGCCGGCGTCTTCGGCGAGGATCAGCTCGGAGCCGACGAGCGCGCGCAGGCCCGCTTTCTTCGCGGCGACGGTGAAGCGCGGCGCGCCGTAGACGCCGTTGGTGTCGATGATGGCCATGGCCGGCAGGTCGCGCTCGGCGGCGGTGTGGATGAGGTCTTCCGGCAGCGACGCGCCGTCGAGGAACGAGAAGGCGGAGGAGGCGCGCAGCTCCGCCCACGGGCGCGGCGGCTTCTTCGCGCGCGGCGCGCGGCGCGGCGCCTCCGCCTCCGGCTCTTCGCGATACGTCCCGCCCCATTGCTCGTGGACGTAGGGGATGTGGTCGTACTCGCCGGAGAGCGGCACGCCCGCCGCCCGCTCCTTCACTTTCTCTTTCTGCGCTCCCGGCGGATGGTGCGTGATCGCCAGCGCATCGAGGTCGCGAGTCGGTTTGCGGGTGCTCAAGGAAGAGGATTGTTCCTCGGCAGGAGCAGTCGCGCAAAAGTTCCACTAGGAGTAGCGTCCGCCGCCACCTTTCGCCGCGCCCGGTGTCAGAACTCGCTGATGAAGCTCGGCATCCGCACACCCTCGCTCCGCAAACGCATCGCCGCGCGCACCTCGCTCAAGCGCTACGTCCGCCACTCCCTCGGCTTCAAGGCACCGCGCGGCTGGGGATGGCTGACCAACCCCAAACGCGCCGCCTACAACCGGATTTACAACCGGACCACGGTGGGATGTGTGGTGCTGCCGGCGATCGCGTTAGCGCTGGTTGCGCTGGTGATGCTCGGCGCTTAGTCATTCGGGATGTTAAGCCGTGGGTGTGGATTTGCCGACCTCCGTCACTCCTTCTGTTGGAGTGGCGCGTCGTGGCAACGGATAACGACAGATTATCCATCCGTCGCCGCCGCCACAGGCGAGAAACGCATCATGGCAATTGACTGGCCGCTGGTGAAGGACGTACTGGAGGCGCTCTCGTACCTCACTGTGGTCATCGGAGCACCAGTCGCGCTCTACCAGTATCGTGTCAAAACGAGAAAGGAGCAGAGTGACCGCGAGTACGGAACCTACAACGCACTCGACGAAAAGTATCTGGAGTTCCTCGAGCTTTGCCGGCAAAGCCCGCGGCTCGACGTTTTCGACATCCCTGATGACGCACCAGCGGCGCTCACGCCCGAAGAGCAGAAGCAAGAGCTGATCGCGTTTACGATGCTCATCTCGATCTTCGAACGCGCGTTTCTGATGTATCACGATCAGGAGGACTCGATCCGGAAGCGGCAGTGGACCGGGTGGCTCGACTACATTCGGGATTACTGCGAGCGAGCGAATTTCCGACACGCGTGGACGTACTCCGGCGACCAGTTCGATACCGAGTTCCAGGCCTTCATGACGATCGAGCTGGCGCGCGCCGACCCAGACGGTGTAGCGGACGCTTAACGCATTCGAGAATGACGTTCGCGGCGAACGGCGCCAGCACCCGTGCGAGCGGTGAGCGATCGAGCCGCGTAAGACCAGCGGCGCGTTCCTCGCTTCGAGTGAATAAGAGCGCGACTGAAGAAAAAATGTGGTACGGCTGGCGCCGAACCACTCGAAAGCCTTTCGCGTCGAGAAGCTCCTCGATGTGCCGGTCGGTATAAAGCGTGATTGTGTGAACGATACCGCGATACGAAACGACTTCCGTGCAGTTCTCAGCGTCCGGCTCAGTCGATCGCCGTCGCGCACCGCGGCCTGACCGCTCGTATTCGAGAACAAGCGTGCCGCCGGGTCGGACCACCCGGCTGATCTCGTCGATACAGTGCTGCGCGTTAACATAGTTCAGAACACTCCCCACACAAACGGCAAGGTCGATTTCCGCAGCCTTGAACGGCAGCGACGTGACGTCGCCGACGACGGCTGCCTCACCGGGCACAAACACACTTGGCACCAGATCTAGTAAAAACGGCCGCACGCCTGCGACGTAGCGCCATACGCCGCAGCCAACATCGAGGCTCCGGTTGGGCCTGAGGCGCCTGAGCGCGTCGCCGATGAACGTCGCGATAACGCGCGTCGAATGCGCGTGCCATGCGTCTTCGTCCACGGACGAGCCGTAAATGCGTTCATAAAGAGCTGCAGTAGCGGCGGAACTGTCTTCACGCGCCGATAATCTGTCGTTATCCGCTGATGCGCGTCAGCGGCCGTGGTTTGCAGAGGCGAGCGTGAGCACGGTACGCGACTTTATGGAGCGGTATTTCCGCCACTTCAATGCCGCTGAGACGCTTGCGGCGGCGCGTGCCTATCGTGACTTCATCGACTCCGGTGGCGCGATGGTGGTCGCGATCGCCGGCGCGATGAGCACTGCCGAGGTGGGCGTGGTACTGGCGCGGATGATTCGCGAGAGAACGATCCATGCGATCTGCAGTACCGCGGCGAATATCGAAGAGGATTTCTACAGCATCCTCGCGCGGCGCGACTACAGGACGGGCATCCGGTGGCGGACGTGGACGGCCACGGACGACTACGATCTGCGCGAAGCGGGTTTCAACCGGGTCACCGATACAGCGATCCCGGAGAGCGTCATCGAGTCCGCGACGGCGATTCTCCGGCCGCTGTGGCGAGCGGCGGCTCATCGAGGACTGGCGCGCTTTCCGTATGAGTGGTTCTACGAGACCGTCTTGTCAGTCGTATCGCGCGGCGAGTTTCACATCCCACCGCAGGAGTCGTGGCTTCTCGCGGCGGCGGAACAAAACCTTCCGCTCTTCTGCCCAGGGTTCGAAGACTCGTCTACGGCGAGCATGATGGTGGCGGACATGATCGCCGGTCGCCTCTCGGCGCACGTCGCGCGTAGCGGCACCGAGGAACTACAGAGGTTTGCGGAGTGGATGCTTCGACAGCAGCGCGCGCGGCGACCTGCCGGGCTGCTGCAGATCGGCGGCGGGATCGCGGGCGATTTCGCGATTTCAGTCGTCCCTCTGCTGCTTCAGGACGCGGTGGTCAGCGAGACGTTCTGGCAACTGTTCATTCAGGTGAGCGACTCGACCACTTCTTACGGTTCCTATTCCGGTGCGCCGCCGGCGGAGAAGATCACGTGGTGGAAGCTCGAACCGAAGACGCCAGCTTTCATGATCGAAAGTGACGCGACGCTGGTCGTCCCGCTGCTCGGCGCCTACGTCCTCGACGAATGAGCGGCTTTGCGTAGCTCCCACCACGGATGCTCGAGCCCTGTCCGGGCGAAGTGGTGCGTGCCGATTTCCGTGAATCCCAATTTCGTCAGCAGGCGCCGCGACGAGTCATTGTGCGGGTGGTGGCCCGCCACCAGCGCTTTCACGTGCAGCGCGTCGAATGCATAGTCGACCACCGCCGCCGCCGCTTCATACGCATAGCCCGCGCCCCAGAATCGCGGCAGCAGTTGAAACCCGATCTCGAGAATCGCTTCCTTGTGCGGTTTCAAGCCGCAGACGCCGGCGAATTGCCCGTCGCGCGTAAAGAGGAGCCAGTACTGAACCTCCGACGCGCTCTCGCGCTCGACCCGCGCCTCGAGCTCCTCCTGCGAATACGGCCCACCAAGAAACCGCATCACCTCCGGATCGCACCAGAGCGTGGCGGCGAGGTCGCGATCCTCGCGCGTCCAGCGGCGGAACTCGAGCCGGGCGGTGGGCGGCGGCGGCATGGGCGAATCGTACCGCCACAAATCTGCAATGACGGTGTCCTTCTCACCGGAGGACTCCCGAATGATGTTCCTGACCGGCATTGCCGCGGCTGCAGCCGTGGTTTCCGTCGTACTCCTCGGCCTGTTGTGGATGCGCGGATCGCAGAGCGGCGGCGACGGCGCGATACGCGCGCTCATCGGCGAGGAAGCAGCGCGCTCGCGGAGCGAGGCGGACATGGCGGCGCGCTCGCTGCGGCAGGAGGTGACGGCGCTGATCCATGCGCTCGGCGCGACGCAGAGGCAGGACCTGGAGATCGTGCGCGCGCAGGTCGAGAAGCTCTCGAGCGCGAACGAGGCACGCATCGCCGAGGTGCGGCGCACCATCGACGAGCGCCTCAAGGAAATCGCGGCCAGCAACGCGCGCGAGCTGCAGGCGATGCGCGAGACGGTCGACGAGAAGCTGCAGGGCACGCTCACCACGCGCCTCAACGAGTCGTTCGCCCTCGTCACCGAGCGTCTCGAACAAGTGCACCGCGGCCTCGGCGAGATGCAATCGCTGGCCACCGGCGTCGGCGACCTGAAGAAAGTCTTCTCGAACGTGAAGAGCCGCGGCGGCTGGGGCGAAGTGCAGCTCGAGGCGCTGCTCGAACAGATGCTCTCGCCCGAGCAGTACGAGCGCAACGTGGTGACGAAGGAAGCCAGCCGCGAGACGGTGGAGTTCGCGGTGCGGTTCCCGGGCAAGGGCGAGATCCCACTGCTGTTGCCGGTCGACGCGAAGTTTCCTGTCGAGGATTATCAGCGGCTGGTCGACGCGCACGATTGCGGCGATGCCGAGGCCGTCGAAGCCGCGTCGCGGCGCCTGGAGACGTCCGTACGGAATTCCGCAAAGACCATTCGCGAGAAGTACGTCAATCCGCCCGTCACTACTGATTTCGCGATTCTGTTCCTGCCGACCGAAGGGCTCTATGCCGAGGTGTTGCGGCGGCCGGGGCTGGCCGAGGAACTCCAGCGCGAACAGGGCGTGCTCATCGCCGGCCCGACTACGCTCACGGCCATCCTCAGCAGCCTGCAGATGGGCTTCCGCACGCTGGCCATCGAGAAGCGCTCGAGCGAAGTGTGGCGCCTGCTGGAAGCGGTGAAGACGGAGTTCGCGAAATTCAGCGGCGTGATCGAGAAGGTGAACAAAAACCTCGAGACCGCGCGCAATCAGATGGACGCGCTGGCCACGCGCACGCGCGTCGTGACGCGCAAGCTCCGCGGCGTGCAGGAACTGCCGGAGCCGGAAGCGAAGCTGCTGCTCGGGCTCTCGCCGGCGGCCGACGATGGCGACGATGACGACGACGCCTGGGTCGAGGCGACGAAGGGTGGTGCGGAGCTGCGGCCGTGACGGCGACGATCGAGCGCCAGCTCGAAGGCGCGCGCCAGAAGCTGCTCGATCTGACGCTGCGCAACCGGCTGCTCAACTACCGCCCGAGTCAGTTGCGCAGCATCCGCGTGACCGGCGAGCTGCCGGCCGAGATTTACCACGCGCTCGTGCTGCGCGAGAAGACGCTCGAGTTCCGCGGCACCGGCGCGCGCAACCGCGCCACCACGGAGCCGATCATCGATCCCGACGTGGTCGACGCCGAGCCGGTGCAGCGGCAGTTCGAGACGTGGTCGGCGCGCCAGGCGGCATCGCTCGAAGCGAGGCACACCGACCGTTTCCTGCAGACGCCGTACGACGACGAGTCGCTCGCGAAAAAGCTCTTCCGCGTCTATCACGAAGGGCGCAGCGCAGTCGAAGAACAAGGCTACACGGTCGCGCACCTGGCGCTCGGATTTCTGGAATGGTTCGAGACGGATACTTCCGATCAGCCGCGGCGCGCGCCGCTGATCCTCGTGCCGGCGGAGCTCGAGCGCGTGCGCGCCGGCGAATTCTCGAAAGTGAAATGGACGGGCGAGGACGTCTTCGCGAACATCTCGCTGCAAGCCAAGCTGGTCGAGCATGGCGTCGCGCTGCCGGCGTTCGAGCCGCCGGAGGAGAAGAGCGGGATCGACGCGTGGCTCCAGCAGGTGGCCGACGCGGTGGCGAAGAAGCCGCGCTGGCGCGTGCTGTCGGAGCTGACGCTCGATTTCTTCAGCTTCACGAAGTTCGTCATGTACAAGGATCTCGATCCGGCGACGTGGCCGCAGGATCGGAAGCCGCACGATCATCCCTTGCTGCAGACGCTGTTCGCGCCGTCCGGCCCGCCCGAGGCGGGCGGCTTCGACGAGAGGCGCATCGACGAGGTGCTCACCGCGCGCGATCTGTGGCACGTGATGGATGCCGATCCATCGCAGATCGCGGTGATTGAAGACGTCAAGGCGGGCGCGAATCTCGTCGTGCAAGGGCCGCCCGGTACCGGAAAGTCGCAGACGATCACGAATCTGATCGCGGAGGCGCTGGCCGCCGGCCGCACGGTGTTGTTCGTCAGCGAGAAGATGGCGGCGCTGGAGGTGGTGAAGTCGCGTCTCGACACCGCCGGCCTCGGGCCGTTCTGTCTCGAGCTGCACAGCCGCAAGGCGAACAAGAAGGCGGTGCTCGCGGAGCTCCAGCGCGCGCTCGCAACATCGCCGGCGCCCGCGCCTGGCGAGCAGTTGCTCGACGAGCATGAATCGCACAAGCGCGATCTGAACCGCTACGCATGCGAGCTCGGCACGCCGGCCGGTGCGATCGGCAAAACGCCGTACGAGCTGTTCGGGATGCGGCAGAGCGCACTCGCGGAGCTCGGCGACGAACGGCCCGAGTTGCCGCGCATCGCCGGCGCCGCGACCGTCACCGCCGCCGATGTGCTGGCGGCGGAGAAGACGCTGCGCGAGCTACGCGACGTCGTGTCGCTGGTCCGTCCGGTCGCCGCGCATCCCTGGCGCGCCAGTACGCGCGACGCCATGCTGCCGTACGAGGAAGAGGAGCTGCGCGCGGCGCTGCAGCGCGCTCGCGCTGACGTGCATGCGCTGCGTGAAGCAGCGGCGGCGCTCGCCGAGGCGACGGGAGTGCGGCAGCCGGATCGCATCGGCAAGGTCGGCGGCGCACTGGCGAGCGCGGAGCTGCTGGCGCAGGTGGACGCGCCGACCGAGGTCGCCATCCTGCTGAGCAATGACTGGAACGCGCCGAATCAGGAGGCGGAGGATCTGCTGCTGCGCGTCGAGGCCTTTCAGCGCGACCGGGCGGAGCTCGGCCGCCGGTTTCGCGAAGAGGCGCTCGAAGCGAATCACGCTGCCGAGGCAGGCGAATTCGCGAGACGGTCGACGGCACTGTTCCGCATCTTCGACGGCCGCTATCGCGCGTTGCGGCGCGAGCTATCGCGGCTGTACGTCGGTGAAGCGCCGAAGCCGCCGGCGATGCGCGCCGATCTGAGCCGCCTGGTCGAGCTGCAGGCCACGCGCGACTCGTTGCGCGGGCTGGTGCGCGGCGAGGCGTTCTTCGGCGCGCGCTGGAAGAGCGACCGCAGCGACTGCGCGGCGTTGCGCGCGTTCGCGAAATGGGTCGTCGCATTCCGGCGCGAGCTGCTCGCGGAGGCGCTGACACAAAACGCGGTCGACATCGCCCGTCGCACGCGCGACCGCGCCGCCGTCCGTGCAGCGATTGAAACTGTCGCTGCGCGCGCGGTTGCGCTGCGCGAGTCGCTCGGCGAGGTGCTCGACAGCGTGCGCGTGCCTGCGTCGGCGGCATTCGCGGGCGGCGTCGAGGACACCGCGCTCGACGCTCTCGACCTCGTGCTCGAGCGCTGGCAGCAGGAGACGTCCGCGCTCTTCCGCTGGTCGCAATTCAACGCCGCGCGCGGAGCTCTCCGCGCCACCGCCGCCGCGCCGCTCGAAGCGCCGATCTGCAGCGATCAAATCGAGCCGGAGCGCATCCTGCCGCTGTTTCGCGCCGCGTTCGCGGAGTCGCTGCTGCGCGTCGTGTTCGGCGAGCGCGCCACGCTCGGGCACTTCGCCGGCGAGCTGCACGAGAAGAAGATCGCACGCTTCCGCGAGCTCGACGGCGCTCTCGTCGAAGTGAATCGCGCGCGATTGTCGCGCCGCCTTCACGCGTCGCGGCCGCATCTCGACGGTGGCGCGTCGCCCACGTCCGAAGTCGGCATCCTCCTCGGCGAGATGCACCGGCAGCGCGGTCACATGGCCATCCGCAAGTTGCTCGCGAAAGCGGGCGGCCTCATTCAGCGCATCAAGCCGTGCTTCCTCATGAGCCCTCTGTCGATCGCCCAGTTTCTCGATCCGCGCAGCGCGCGCTTCGACTTGATCGTGTTCGACGAAGCCAGCCAGGTGCGGCCGGAAGACGCCGTCGGCGCGCTCTTGCGCGGCTCGCAGCTCGTGGTGATGGGCGACACGCAGCAGTTGCCTCCCACCAGTTTCTTCGATCATCTCGCCGGCGACGACGGCGACGCCGACGAACAGGAAAGCGCCGCATTGAAGGACGTCGAGAGCATCCTGCATCAATGCGCGCGCAGTTATCCGACACGCTGGCTGAATTGGCACTATCGCAGCCGCCACGAATCGCTCATCGCCGTCTCCAATCTCTACTTTTACGAGAATCGCCTGCGTGTTTATCCGTCTGCTGTGGATTGGGCCGACGACATCGGACTCCATTTCGTTCCGGCTCCGTCCGCCGTCTATGACCGCGGCCGCAGCTCCGTCAACCGCATCGAGGCGCAGGCCGTCGCCGCGGCCGCGGTGGAGCATTACCGCCGCTGGCCCGGCAGGAGCCTCGGCGTCGGCACGTTCAACATCAAACAACAGCAGGCCATCCTCGAAGAGGTCGAGGTGCAGTTGCGCCGGCATCCGGAGATGGAGCCGTTCTTCAAGAGCGACCGCCGCGAGCCGTTCTTCGTGAAGAACCTCGAGACGATCCAGGGCGACGAGCGGGACGTGATCCTGATCTCGCTCGGCTACGGCCGCGATGCGACGGGCAAGCTGTCGCTCAATTTCGGACCGCTCAATCGTGAAGGAGGCGAGCGCCGCCTCAACGTCCTGATCTCGCGCGCGCGGCAAAAGTGCGTGGTCTATTCGAATTTCACCGCGGCCGATCTGCCGGTCGACGCCAGTACCTCCAGGGGCGTATTCGCATTGAAGGCATTCCTTGAGTACGCGGAGACGCGGCGCCTGACGATCGAGAAAGCGGCGCGCGAGGATACCGATTCGCCCTTTGAAGACGCGGTGGCCGCGGTGCTGCACATGCACGGCTATGAGGTGCGGCCGCAGGTCGGTTGCGCCGGTTTCCGGATCGATCTCGGCGTGGTGGATCCGGAGCACCGCGGCCGTTATCTCCTCGGCGTCGAATGCGACGGAGCGAAATATCACTCGTCGCCGGTGGCGCGCGATCGCGATCGTTTGCGGCAGCAGATCCTCGAACAGCTCGGCTGGCGCATTCACAGGGTCTGGTCGACGGACTGGTATCGCAATCGCGTCGCGACGGTCGAGCGGCTGCTGGCGGCCGTGGAAGAGGCGAGGAGCGCACCGCGGGTCAGCGAGACGGCGCAGCCGGTCGCGCCGGCTATTTACGCGTCGTCGTTCACGGCCGATGAATACGAAGAGGAGTATGCCGTCCACGATTACACGCCGATCGAGCACGCACCTTCCGACGCGTACGAGCCCTGCCGGTCGCTTCGGGTGTCTACAAGCGGCGAGTTGCACCAGACCGCGACGGAGTCGCTGGCGCTGGCCATTGAAGACGTCGTCGCCGCCGAAGGGCCGGTGCACGTCGATGAGGTAGTCCGGCGCATCCGCGTGCTGTGGGGCCTGCAGCGTGCCGGCAACCGCGTGCGCGAGGCGTTGGAGCGCGCCATCGGCGCTGCCGCCGCGCGCCGCGCCGTTCTGCGCGACGGCGACTTCCTGCGATTACCGGATGCGACCATCCGGGTGCGGCGCCGCAATGGCGACCCGGCACCGCGCATCGAGCTGATTGCCGAAGTCGAGATCGCCGCCGCGCTTGCAGAGGTCCTGCGCGCGCAGTTCGCGACGCCGCGGGATGAATTGGTGGATGCGGCCGCGCGTCGTTTCGGCTTTCAATTGACCAGCGCGGCCACCGCTGCGCGGATCGCGACGGTGCTCGAATTGGAAGTGGCGCGCGGTGCGTTCACCGCCAATGGAGACATTATTCGAATCGCGAACCCATAGTCACGTTTGAGCGTCTTTTCGGCACAACGATGGCATTCCGGAATGATGGCGTGCAGGAAGTGATGCATGCCTTAGAAATTCCACTGAATGGCTGAGGCGCGTTCTGCGCTGGATGCCGAGGAGAAATTCATGAAAGCGATTGTGAGCAGGAGCGCGTTCGGCGCCTTGCTGCTGTGCATGGTGTCTCTCAATGCATTGCCACCAACGTTCCTACCGGTTTGTCCGCCACCGCAACGTCCAGCAACAGCGTGACCTTGAATTGGACCGACAATTCGACCGACGAGATCGGCTTTACGTTCCGCTTCGATACGACCAGCGCCTTCAGTGCGCCGACGTATGTCTGGACGGGCGGCGCGAACGTGACCAGCTACATCCATTCCGGCCGCACTGCGGCCACGACGTACTACTATCAGATCAAGGCCGAGGGCGCGACGGATGCGCAGGACTCCGCCTTCAGCTCGACCGCGGCGGCGACGACGATGCCGGCCAATGTGGCGGCCAGTGCCGTCTCCAGCAGCCAGATCAATGTGAGCTGGACCGGCAATTCGGCCAACTCGAGCATCAACGGCTACACCGTCGCCATGAATACCAGCGCGTCGTTCACCGGCGCCACGTATACCTTCGTCTCCGGCGCCGGCGCCGCCAGCCTCAGCAAAACCGGGCTGTCGGGCGGAACGACGTATTACTTCGCCGTCAAGGCCGAAGGCACCTCGGATGCGTATGACTCGCCGTTTACAGCCTTCACCAGCGCCACGACGTCGGCGGCGTCGGCGGTGCCGATCTCCTCGCACCTTTACGGCATCAATGCCTGGATGCCATACCAGATCGGCTCGCACGTCTACTACGGCAACCTCGACTCACAATGGACGAACGTGCAGAACAGCGGCGCGAAGATCATGCGCTATGGCGGCCACGGCGTCGATCAGTACGCCGACGCCTCCTGGGTCGATCCGTCGGACTCGACCAAATCGACGCTGAAACAGTATCTCGCCCTCGTCGACAACATGCAGTCGCGCGGCATCGAGCCGGTCCTGGCCGTGCCGGTCCTCGGCGGGACGTACAGTGCCAGCAACGCCGCCGACATCGTCCGCTACATCAACGTCACCTACGGCCGCAACGTCAAATACTGGATCATCGGCAACGAGCCGGAATTGAGCGGCTACAACTACACCACCGCCTCACAGGTGGCTTCCTACATCCGCTCCTTCTCCTCGGCCATGAAGGCGGTCGACGCGACCATCAAGATCGTCGGGCCGGAGCTGGCCTGGTATGACACCTCGATCATGAACGGCCTGACTACGCCCGGCGGTGCTGACGACATCACCGGCACCGACTCCAACGGCCGTTATTACGTCGACGTGCTGACGTTCCATCATTACAACGGTTTCGACGGCACGCAGACGCGCACGCAGGTGGTCAACAGCCTGACGCAAACGGGCGGCTTCGAGGACAACCTGAACGCCTTCGCCACGCGCGTGGCCAACTGCAATAGCTATTACAACCGCACCGGCACGAATGCCATCAAGATCGCCATCACCGAGGCGAACGTGAATTACGCGAATACCACCACCGACAGCCTCACCGGCGCCGGCGCGAAGAGTTTCGTCGGCGGCCAGTGGTGGGCGGAATTCCTCGGCATTTCCATGCGCCACGGCGTCGATTTCGTGACGTTCTGGAGCACGATCGAAGGCAGCACGACCAACGGTAACGAGCTCGGATTCATCGGCGCCGATGGTACGACCAAGCGGCCTTCGTACTATCACTTCCAGATGGTCGCGCAGAATTTCCGCGGCAATGTGGCCAACACCACCGACAATCAAACGCTGGTGAAGACCTTCGCCGCGAAGGACACCGATCAGGTCGCGGTCCTGCTGATGAATCAGGACCAGACCAACAGCTTCAGCTACACCGTGCGCCTCAATACCGCGGCTATTGCCACGGGCACGCTGAAGGTCAATGTCGACGCGGGACTGGCGATGGAAACGAGCGGCACGATCGCCACGGAGTCGTCAATCCTGCTGGTCTTCGACGCCACCGGCACGCTGCGCAAGAAAATTGAGTACAAACTAAATGGCAACGCCAATCAGAATCTGCCGCCGACCGTGACCCTCTACTGACGCCGCAATCCAGGAGCCCGCGCGAAATGCGCGGGCTCCGCTCACGGCTCGATGACCTGCCCGGTCTCCCGTCCGGTGACGCTGCGCACATACGCCTGCGCCACAGTGGCCGCTGGCAGCCCGTGCGAGAGGTCTTTGCTGCCCATGGCGATGAGCGTCTCCGTGACCCACGGCGGACTGACGACATTGATGCGGATGCCGCGCGGCGCTTCGAATGCGGCCGCACGCGTGAAGCCTTCCAAGCCGCCGTTAACCAGGCTGATCGCGGCGCCGCCCTGCACCGGGACGCGCGCCAGGACGCCGCTGGTGGTGGTGATCGAGCCGCCGTCATTGACGTGCTCGAGTCCATAGCGGACGACGTTCACCTGTCCCATCAATTTATAATGCAGCGAGCGCTCGAAATCGGCGTCGTCGAGCTGCTCGAGCGGTTTCCAGGCGCCGCTGCCGGCCGCACTGACCACCGCGTCGACGCGGCCGACGCGCTCGTACATCCGCCGGATCGCTTCGGGATCGAGAATGTCGACGTCCACCTCGGAACCGCTGCGGCTTGCGCCGATGACCTCGTGCTGGCCGGCCAGCGCCTTCACCACTTCGCGGCCGATCGTTCCTGTCGCTCCAATGACGAGAATTCTCATGCGATGCTCCTAACTCCTGACGACCAGCCAGACGCCGGCCACTGTGAGCGCGCAGCCGGCCAGACGGCTGAGGTCGAAACGTTGTTCGATGATCAATGCGGCGGCGAGCTGCGCGGCCACTGTAATGACGAGCGTGCGGGCCAGGCCGAGGCGCGGCGCGGCGTAGCCGATGCCGCCGACGATCACCAGCCCGAGCACGCCCGCGGTCCATGCGTACCACGGAATGCGCCGCAAGGCGCCGGGCGCGGGACGGTGAGTGAGCCAGAGCGCCAGCGCCAGCAATGCGCCGACGCCGTAGGTGATGAAGACGCTGGCGGCCGTGCCGGCGGTGCGGTCCATGACCGCCATGCATTGACCCTGCAGGGCCACGGCCACGCCGGCCACGATGGCGACCACGATCAATGCCGTCACTCGATCGGTTTCCGCTCCAATGGATTGATGGCCGGACCTTCAATGACTTCGCCGTTCGTATCGAAGCGGCTGCCGTGGCACGGACAATCCCACGTCTTCTCGAAACGATTGAAGTGGACGATGCAGCCCATGTGCGTACAGACCGGCGAGACCGCCGTCCACTGCCCCTGATCGTCGCGATACAGGGCGACTTTCTTCCCGTCGATCTCGGCGATTTTTCCTTCGCCCGGGCCGACGTCCGTAATCGCGTCGACCTCGGCGCGGCGGACGTAGTCCTTCACCATCTGTTTGGCGACGTCGACATTCTCCTTCGTGAAATTCTCCGCCGACTTGATGGGCGTGAAGCGATTGGCGCGATAGACCGACGCGGCCGGATGCTCGCCGCCGAGGATTGCGGCGCTGAGGATGTGCGCGGCCAGCGGACCGTAAATCAGGCCGCTGGTGCTGAAGCCGGTGGCGATGTAGAGATCGTCATTGTGGCCGGACTGGCCGATGAACGGCAGCTCGTCGGCCGGATGATAGTGCTGGCCGGACCAGCGATAGTCGATGGTGGCGATGTCGAAATGCTCGCGTGCGAACGCCTCGACTTTGCCGTAGTAATCGTCGCTGTTGTCCTGCTGGCCGACCTTGTGTTTCTCGCCGATGACGATGAGGTATTTGCGGCCATTGTGCTCGTAGGAGCGGATCGAGTGGTGCGGCGACTCGAAGCTCCAGAAAATCCCGTCCGGATATTCGCCCGAGGCCAGCGTCGCGGCGATGCCGTACTCCCGATACGGCCCGAGCTCGGTCTGCACGAGGTGAAAGCCCTTCGGCGTATGCGTGGCCAGGATGATTTTCTCGGCGCGCACGCTGCCGAGGGAGGTGCGGACCACGTGCTCGCGCGCGTCGATCTCGACTGCTTTCGAATATTCGAAGACGCGGCACTGATCCGACTGGATGGCTTTGGCTAACGCGCGGGTGTAGGTGAGCGGATGAAACTGCGCCTGATTCTCGACGGCCAGGGCGGCGATGCTCGGGACCGGCAGCGGCGCGCGGTCGACCTGCGTGAACGGCAGGCCGGAGACGCGCAGCGCCTCGTGCTCCTTGTCGAAGTCGCCGCGCTGCGACTCGTCGGTCATGAAGAGATAGTGGCGGCGGCGGGCGAAGCCGCATTCGATGCCGTAGCGGGAGACGGTCTCTTCGATGAAGCCGATCATCTCCTGCCGGGTCTGCGCGACGGTGCGCAGGACCTCGTCGCCCCATTTCTTCCGGATGGCGTAGAGATAGTTGTCGACGACGGTGTGGAGATTGCCGGTGGAGTGGCCGGTCGTGCCGAGGCCGACCGAGCGTGCCTCGATGACGGCCACCCGTTTGCCGGCGGCGGCGAGCAGTTGTGCGGCGGTGATGCCGGTGATGCCTCCGCCGACGATGGCTACGTCGGCTTCGACGTCGGAGGCGAGCGGCGGAAAGCGGAGATCGATTCCGGTACCTTCCCAGAAAGACAAGCGATCCATGCCCGAGAGCGCTTGCAGAGTTCATGCGCGGCCGCGGCTTCCGTATAATCCTTCGCGTGACGAAACATTCGGGAGACGTGGAAGAGATGGCACGCGAGCTGATCGCGCGCTTCGATCAGCTCACCGCCGAGTTCCTCGTGCCGCAGCAGAGCGGCAACTTCTCGCGCAGCGAGACGGCGCTGCTGAGGATGCTCGACGAAGGCGGCCCGTCCAACATGTCGGACATCTCCGAGCGGCTGGGGCTGGCGCTGAGCAGCACCACCGGCGTGGTGGACCGGCTCGTGGAGCGGCGGCTGGTCGAGCGCGCCCGTCCGGAGAGCGACCGCCGCACGGTACGGGTCGTGCTCACCACTCGTGGGCGCCGCGCCCTCGAGACGGTCACGGCCGATCGAATCCGCCTCGGACGGGCCATGATCGAGCGTCTCGAGCCGCGCGAGCGCGACCTGCTGCTCTCGCTCTTTCGGAAGATCACCGCCTGAAATTATTTCGGTCGCCGAAATATTCACCTGCCAAGATGTTCACCCGCTTCCTGCTCGTCCTTCTCCTCGCCGCTCCGCTGCACGCTGAACCGCTGCGGCTCTCGCTGCAGGACGCCGTGGCCATGGCCTTGCGCGACGGCACCACCGCCCGGCTGGCCGAGTCGGCCGCCGCGCGCGCGCAGATCGCCCGGCGAGAGGCGCTCTCAGGCATGCTGCCGCAGGCCGAGGCGCGGCTGCAGCGCTACAACGAATCGATCAACCTCGCGACGTTCGGCTTCGAGATTCCGGGACAGCCGCAGGTCCTCGGCCCGTTCAACGTCGTCGACGCCCAGCTCACCGCGGCCATGCAGCTCTTCAACCTGGCCGCGCTGCGTTACTACCAGGCCTCGCGCGCCGGCGCCGAGGCGAGCGAGTACCGGCTGCGGGAAGCGCGCAACGAGGTCACCATCAGCGTGGCCCGGCTGTACGTGATGGTGCAGCGCGCCGACGCGCAGCGCGCCTCGCGCGAGGCGAGCGTGCGGCTCTTCGAGGAGCTCGCGCGCGTGGCGAAGGACGAGTTCGAGGCCGGCACCGGCACGCGGCTCGACGTCGCGCAGGCGAACGTGCAGCTCGCCCGCGCACGCGAGGCGCTGCTGCGCGCGCAGAACGATCGGGAGTCGGCGCGGCTGGCGCTGCTGAACGCCATCGGCGCCGATCAGACCAGTGAGATCGTGCTCGTGCCGCTCGAGGCGCCGTCGTCGTCGCCGGCCGTCGACGAGGCGCTCACGACGGCGCGCGCGCAACGTCCCGAGCTGAAGGAGCTCGAGCTTGCCGAGCGCGCCGCCGAGCTCACCCTCGGCTCGGCGAAGGCGCGCCGCGTCCCGCGCCTCGAGCTCAACTTCCTCGGCGACTACGCCGGCAACTCGATCGACGACATGCACTCGAGCCGCCGCATCGCCGGCGCGCTGGCGATGCCGCTGTTCCGCGGCGACATTCCGGCGAACATCGCCCGGGCGCGGCTCGAGCTGGAGGACGTGCGCACGCGCGCCGAGGCGGCGCGGCGTGACGTCGAGCAGCAGGTGCGGACTTCCATCATGACCCTGCAGAACGCCGAGGCCCGCGTCGGCGTGGCCGGCGAAACGGCCAAAGTCGCGGAAGAAGCGCTGACGATCGCGCGCGAGCGCGGCGAGGCCGGCTACGGCTCGAGCGTCGAGATCGATCGCGCCGAGGATGCGTATCGCGAGGCGCAGGAAGACTTGATCGCGGCACGCGCCGATGCGGCGCTGGCGGCGGTGCAGGTGCAGTACGCGACCGGCACCATCGCGCCGCCGGCGGAGTCGCACCCGTGACGGAGCGCAAGCCCGTCAACAAATGGCTGGTCACGCTCTCCGTCACCTTCGGCACGCTGATGGGCGCGATCGACGCCTCGATCGTCAACGTGGCCGTGCCGCATCTGACCGGCTCGCTCGGCGCGACCATCGAGCAGATCACCTGGGTCACCACCGGCTTCGTGATGGCCACGGTGCTGATCATGCCGCTGACCGGATTTCTGGCGCGCATGTTCGGGCAGAAGCGCGTCTACCTCGCCTCGCTCGTGCTCTTCATCGCCGGCTCGACGCTCTGCGGTTTCGCGCGCACGCTGCCGATGCTGGTGGTCTTCCGCATCCTGCAGGGCCTCGGCGCGGGCGCGCTGCAGCCGACCGAGCAGGCCATCCTGCGCCAGACTTTTCCGCCGCAGGAGCAAGGGATGGCCATGGCCGTCTTCGGCATGGCCGTCGTGCTCGGGCCGGCGTTCGGTCCGACCCTCGGCGGCTACATCGTCGACAACTATTCGTGGCCGTGGATCTTCTTCATCAACATCCCGGTGGGCATCCTCTCGCTGGTGATGGTCACGCGCTTCGTCCACGAGCCGGAAGACGTGCGCGCGTCGAATCACGCCATGGCCGAGCGGCAGAAGCGCAACATGGACTGGGCCGGCATCGCCCTGATGTTCGTCGGCCTCGGCACGATGCAGTACGTGCTGGAGGAAGGCGGCCGCAACGACTGGTTCAACTCGATGGCCATCACCAGCCTCGCGTTCCTCTCGTTCGTGGCGCTGGCGGCGCTGATCATCCGCGAGCTTTCCGCGCCGATGCCGGCGGCCGACTTTTCGCTCTTCCGCGACGTCGTGTTTCTATCGGGCACGCTGGTCGGCGCGGTGATGTTCGCGATGCTGATGGCGGTGACGTTCCTCTTGCCGCTGTTCATGCAGTTGATGCTCGGCTTCTCGGCGACGCAGGCAGGACTGGCGATGATGCCGCGCTCGCTGGTGATGATCGTCTGCATGCCGATCGTCGGCCGGATCTACAACAAAGTCTCGCCGCGCGCGGTGATCGCATTCGGGATCGTGCTGTTCGCGGTGTCGGCCTGGATGATGGGGCACTACACGCTGGCCACCGACACGCGCGCCATCGTGCACGTGCTGATGATTCAGGGCGTGGCGTTCAGTTGTCTCTTCATCCCGCTGACGACGCTGGCGCTGTCGAGCATTCCGCGGCATCGCCTCGCCGACGCAACCGGTCTCAACTCGCTGCTGCGGCAGGTGGGCGGCTCGGTCGGGCTGGCGGTCTTCGCCACGCTGCTTTCGCGCTTCACCACGCGCACGCGCGGCGCGCTGATCGCGTTCACCTCGCAGGCCAATCCCGGCGCGGCGGCGAAGTACGGCGCGCTGACGAAGATGATGATCGGACGCGGACTCGATCCCGCGGCGGCGGGCAACGCCTCGGCGCGCATGATCGACGGCATCGTGCGGCAGCAGGCGATGGTGCTCGCGTTCGAGAAATTGTTCTACCTCGCCGGGATCTGTTTCCTGTGCGTACTTCCGCTCGTCTTCCTGCTGCGCGCAGCGCCGCACGGCGAGAAGATCGACGTTCATGTGGAGATGTAGATGGATAGCGAAAAAGAACCGGTGATCGCGCCGAAGCGCGCGAAGCGGCTGTATCTGATTCTCGGCATCGTGGTGGTGGCGGTGCTGATCGCCTACGGCGCATTCGCGCTGGCGACGAGCGGCAAGGAGAGCACGGACGACGCGCAGGTGGCGGCGGACATCGTGCCGGTGGCCTCGCGCGTGGCCGGACAGATCATCGCGGTGCACGTGGTGGAAAACCAGGCGGTGCGGCGCGGCGCGCTGATCGCGGAGATCGATCCGCGCGATGCCGAAGTGAAACTGGCGCAGGCGCAAGGCGAGTTGGAGACGGCGCGGGCGCAGGCGGCGGAGGCGGAGGCGAAGATGCGCATCACGCACGCGTCGGCGACCGGCGGCTACACGGCGGCGGCGGCGGCGGTGGAGAGCTCGCGCGAGAGCGTCGAGTCGCAGGCGAGCGCGATCGGCGAGGCGAAGGCCGGCGTGCAGCGCGCAGAGGCGAACGCGGCGAAGGCGGCGGCCGACTGGAATCGTGCCCGCGGACTCGGTGAGAAAGGCGACATCTCGCGCGCGCAGGTCGACTCGGCGCGCGCGGCCAACGACGCGGCCCAGGCCGATCTGGCGTCGGCGCGGGCGCGTCTGCAGACGGCGCTCAACGCGCGGCAACTGGCAGAGGCGAATGTGAAGCAGGCGCAGGGCCGGCTGGCGCAGAGCGCGCCGGTGGAAGCGCAGGTCGGCGCGGCGCAGGCATCGGCGAGCCTGGCGCGGGCGCACGTGCGCACCGCCGAGGCGGCGGTGGAAGCGGCGCGGCTGGCGCTGTCGTACACCCGGATCACCGCACCGGCCGATGGGATCGCCTCGAAGCTGGCCGTGCACGCCGGCTCGCTCGTCACGATTGGTCAACCTCTTGTCCAACTCGTGCCGCGCCAGACGTACGTCGTGGCGAACTTCAAGGAGACGCAGGTGCGCTCGATGCGACCCGGCCAGCAGGTGCGCATCAAGGTCGACGCCCTCGGCGGGCAGGAATTCGACGGCCGCGTCGAGTCGCTCTCCGGCGGCACCGGCGCCAGCTTCTCGATGCTGCCGCCCGACAACGCCAGCGGTAACTTCGTGAAGGTCGTGCAGCGCGTTCCGGTGCGCATCTCCTGGAACGGTCCGACCGCCGATCGCGTGGCGGCAGGATCGAGCGCGGAAGTCACGGTGTATACGAAATAGATACAACATGACCGTCAGTCAGGCGACGCTGCTCGCCATCGCCTTCGTGCTGATCCTCGGCATCTCGCTCATCGCGCAGTTCGCCTGGAAGCGCGACAGCGCGGCGCGCGCGGCGACGATCTTCCTCTGCGGCGCCGGCGCGGTGCTGGCCTTGTGGGCGGCCGGCATGCCGCCGGCCTGGCTCTCCGGCACGAAGTCGGGCTTCGGCATCGCCGTCGCCTTCACCGCCGGCGCCTTCGCCTACCCACGCGGCGAAGCGCGCGCCTTCGGCCGCCCGCTGCTCCTCGGCATGGGCCTGACGCTGCTCGTGGCGAACGTCGTGGCGCTCGCGTCGCGCACGCGCTGAAAAAAAACTTCGCCACCAAATTTTCGCCGTCGTGTCTTTACTCCAAACGGGGGACCGATGGGACGAAGACTCGCTGTGGCAGCAATGCTGTTGGCGGCCGTGGGATTGCGCGCGCAGACGCGCGGCGCCGTCGACTGGATTTTTCTCATCGACACCTCGGCGTCGATGCGGAAGAACGACCTCTTCGCGCAGGTGCAGGGAAGCCTGAAGACCTTCGTCGAGGAGGCGAGCGACGGCGACTCGGTGACGCTCTACACGTTCGATCGCGACGTGCACACGGCCACGATGATGGACATCCGCGGCGCGAATCGCCGCGACGTCGCCGCCGTCGTCGACGGGCTCGAGGCGAAGGGATCGCGCACGCACCTCGGCGCGGCGATCCTGAAAGGCCTCGAGCGCTCGGAGGAGCTGGCCGCGCGCGGCGACCCGACCCGGACGCGGGCCATCGTCCTCTTCACCGACGGCAAAGAAGACGTGAAAGGCATCGAGCATCCGGTGCCGATTCCGGAGATGGTGCAGCGCGCGCTGCAGAGCAAGCCGTGGCTGTTCTTCGTTTCGCTTAACGAGCATGAGCCGCAGCTCGATGCGTTCACGAATGCGCGCATTCTGAAGCCGCACGGCAACAGTGAAATCCGGCAGATTGCCGAGGAGATCCGGAAGATCGTCCCGCGGAGCGAGCCGGTGCCGCTGCAGCTCAAGTTCACGCCGGCGCAGCTCGACTTCGGAAGTCTCGAGCGCGGCCAGAGCGTCGAGCGCGAGCTCACCATCGAGACCAACCGCTCCGCGCGCATCTCCGTCTCGCTCGTCGACACACCCGGCCTGCGCATGGCGCCGCACGACGGCATCACCGTCACGCCGAACGCGCCGCTGCACCTGCCGCTGAAGCTCGACGTCGCCGAGGATGCGGTTCCGGGCGCGACGAAGCTGCGCATTCGCGCCGGACACGACACCGTGCCGGCCAGCGTGACCATCCTCAAGCCGTCGCCGCTGCTGCGCGCCGCGAAGTGGCTCGTCGCCGCGGCGATCCTCGCGGCCATCGCGCTGCTCGTGCGCGCGCGCACCAAACCGCGCAACTACCTCGAAGGCGAGCTGGAGATCGTCGCGCCGCGCGTCGCCTCCGACGCCGCCTTCGTCGGACTGCCGGCGCTGGCGACGAACGAAGTCGCGCTCAGCTCCATCGTTCCGCCCGACGCGCTGAACGGCTCCGACGCGCGCCTCTTCGTGCGCCGCGCGAACGGGCAGAAGCAGGTCTGCATCTCCGCCTCGAGCGGCAGCACGCTGCGCGTGAACGACGTCGAAACGCCCGCCACCGATCTCTACGACGCCGACACGATCCGAATCGGCGCCGCCACGCTGCGATTCAACCGAGTCGGCTTCGAACGTCCGCAGGAGGACCCATCCGCATGAAGAACAACGTCGTGTTTCGTCCCACCGTCGTGATCGGCCTCGGCGGCACCGGCTATGGCGCGCTGCTGAAGCTGAAGAAGCGCTTCGTCGACGCCTACGGCTCCGTCCCGCCGATCATCCGCTTCCTCTCGATCGACACCACCGAGAACGCCGAAGGCGCGGCGCAGCCGGCCGGCGCCGAGGAAGTGCGGCTCGATCACAGCGAGCTTTACGTGCTGCAGGTCGGCAATCCGGCCGGGCTGGTCAACGGCACCAACCCGCACATCGACGAATGGTGGCCGCCGGAGATCCCGACGCAGTCGATCATCGCCGGCGCCGGACAGGTGCGCGCGCGCGGACGGCTGGCGCTCTTCGCCAAAGCGGGCGACGTCTTCGGCCGCATCCGCCGCGCCGTCGACGACGTGCGCAACATCCGCAACGCGAAACAGATGTACGCCGATCAGTTCCAGGTCTCGACGCGCTCCGGCGTCGAGGTGCACATCGTCGGCAGCGTAGCCGGCGGCACCGGCAGCGGCCTCTTTCTCGACATCGCCTTCATGGCCCGCGACATCGTCGGCGGCGACGAGCAGTCGAACTTCACCGGCACGCTGCTGCTGCCCGGCATCTTCACCCGCTACGCCGGCGTGCAACTGGTGAAGCCGAACGCGTACGGCGCGCTGAAAGAAATCGAGCATCTCTCGACCATGAAAGGCAGCTTCACCATCGACTACGGCTCGCGCCGCGTCGAGGTGAACCGCCCGCCGTTCGACGTCGTCTATCTGGTCGACTGCATCAACGAGCAAGGGCGCGTGGTGACCGATCAGAACGATCTCCTCGGCCTGATCGCCGACGGCATGTACGTGCAGATCGGCTCGCAGATCGGCACCGACAGCGCGAACGCGGTCGACAACATCAAGACCCAGATCGCCACCGCCAATCGCGTCAAAGGAAAGTCGCCGCAGTACTGCAGCTTCGGCGTGGCCTCGCTGACCATGCCGAGCTTCGATGCGCTGATGTTCGAGGACGCCAAGCGCCTGGTCATCGAAGACCTGCTCAACGGCGTCGTCTCCGATGCGGAGATCGAAGAAGACGTGCAGCGCTTCATCGACCAGAACCATCTCCGCGAGGACGAAGCCGATCACGTCATCGAGTTCCTCAGTCAGCGCGAAGGCGGCGGGCAGCTTCGCTTCCCGATGTCGCTCGCGCAGATGAAGTACGACAACAAGGCGCTGGCCACGATCAAGAACCTCCACACCGTGCATCGCTCGCGGGCCGAGCGGCAGATCGCGCAGGCCATCGCCGCGAACTTCGAGAAGCTGCGCGACGACTCCGTGGCTGCCGTCAACGCGCATTGGGAAGCGTCGGTGAATCGCGTGCACGGCTTCACGCGCGCGGAGCGCTTCTTCGAGAAGCTGCAGGCGAAGCTCGAGTGGTACCAGAACATGATGGAGGCGGAGGCAAAGGAAGAGCGGGCGAAGCTGAAGGCGCTCAACTACAAGCCGGCCGAGGATGGCATCACCGAGGCGGCGGGCGCGTTTCTGCGGCGCGAGGCGCGCGTCGAGACCGCGTGCAAGGTGTACGGCGGACTGGTCGACCGCGAGACCGAGCTCACCATCCTGGTGGCGCGGCTGGAGAAAGCGGCCGAGCTCTACTCGAGCCTGCACGCGCACACGCAAGCCATCCTCAACTCCTGCTACCGCATCCGCGAGAACCTCAACGCCGCGCGCAAGCAGTTCGAGCAGCAGTACCTCGATGCCACGAGCAGCCGCGGAGCCTCGCGCCTCTTCGAACAGGTCATCGGCTTCGATCCCGGCGCGCAGCGGCCGAAAGTGGCCGGCGCCGACTTCGTGAAGTGGTACGCCGATCATCATCCCGACGGCTCGCTCTCGCAGTGGTCGACGCTGCGCGCCGCCGACGTGCACGACGATCTCCGCCGCTTCGTCGAGCAGTGCTACGAGCCGCTCACCTCGCTCACCATCGACGACATCCTCCGCCGCAGCCCGGCCGAGCAGGTCTCGCAGGAGCTCAAGCGCGTCGACAACCTGGCCGTGCCGCTCTGGCGCTACGACGTCGGCAAGATTCCGGTAGTCAATCAAACCGTCATTCAGGAGTTCTATCACTACGGAATTGCGGATGCGGAGACCACCGTGCTGAAGGAGCTGAAGGCGGCCGTGCCGCGCGGCGCCGCCGAGCCGTCGATGGTCTCGACGCGCGACGACCGCCGCATCCTCCTGTTCAAGGTCAAGACCGGCGTGCCGCTCTTCGCGCTCGCGGAGATGGAAGACATGGAGCGCGCCTACCTCGATCCGAACAAGGTCATCTCCAACCACCTCGACCGCCGCTGGCAGGAGCTGCCGAACCTCATTCCGCGCAGCGGCGACGGCGAGGCGCTGCGCTGGTTCGCGCTGGCGCAGGCGCCCGAGCCGTTCGGCTTCATCCGCCGCGAAGGCGCCTGGTACTCGATGAAGTCGAAGAGCGGCAAGCGCGTCGACAACAACATGGTGGCACTGGCGCAGGGCCGGCTGCCGGCGTACGCCGCGTTCGAGAAAAACCGCGACCTGGTGAAGGAGGCGGAGGAGGCGGTCGAAGGGATCGTCAAGCAGCAGGGCGCGGCGAAGGTCGCGCAGATCCTGAAGGAGTACACCGAGACGCTGGCGCGGCAGATGGGCGGCGCCACCGATGCCGCGGTCAAAGAGCAGGTCGAGCAGGAGATCGTGGCCATCGAGGACTACGTCCGCCGGATGGAAACGCTGAGCTGAGACGATGCTCAAACCGGTCAGCATCCTCGCTCTCGACGACGCCTCGGCGGCGCTGGCGTCGGCGGTCCAGCGCCGCGCCGCCGCGGCGTGCGGTCTCGACGACCTCGTGCAGATGCGCCTCGCCGGCGCCGATCCGCACGAGTGCATCGCCTCGATCCACGCGCAGCGCCAGCGGCCCGGCAGTCCGCTGCGCGCGCGCGACGACGTGAGCGCGCGCGAGCTCGTGCTGCTCGTGCTGTCGGCCTGCGGCCCGGCGCGCACCACGCTGCTCGATCTCGCCGCGAGCGTGCGGCAGTTCTACGACATGCGCCGCCTGGCGGAGCTCTACACGATCGAGGTGCTCTGCCTGCTGCCGGATCTCTTCGCATCGACGACTGCCGCCGACTACGGCGCGGCCTACTCGCTGCTCAAGTGCGCCAGCGCCGCGGAGCCGAAGCCGTTCCACGTCTTCTGGCTCCTCGACGCGACGAACGCGCAGCGTGTCCGCTTCGGCACGCTCGAGGAGTCGCTCGACGCCTACGCCGATGCGGTGACCGGCGCGCTGATGCTCGAGCCGGAGCTGAGCGGCGCGATCTCCGGCGCCTTCCGGCCGCGCGGCATGGACGTGACCTTCAGCTCCTTCGGCTACGCGGAGCTGGCGTTCCCGCGCGACGTCGCGCTGCAGCGGCTCGAGCCGCGCCTCGGCGCGGAGCTGGTGCGGCGCATGCTGCTCGCCGGCGAGCCGCTCGTCGACGCGCCGTTGCGCGCGAAAGAGCTGGTGGTCTCCGAGCCGTTCGCAGCGCCGCTGGCGCGCATCGGCCTCGACGCCGGGCAGTCGCTCTTCAAGCGCTTCCAGCCGAAGGCGCTGGTGACGGAGAACACGCGCAGCGCCGACGAGGTGATCGGCGCGGTGCGCAACGAGCTGAAGGTCCATCGCGACACGACCCACCTGCAGAATCTCGCCACGCTGTCGAAGCAGGGCGAGCAGACCGCGAGCGACGCGGCGGCGCTGCTGACGCGCGCGACCGACGAGACGCTCGACCGCGACGGCTACGCCGCGGCGGCGGACCTGCTGACGGCGCTGCTCGATCCGTTGCCTGACCTTCGCGCCGACGCGGTGGCGCCGCGCAATCTGGTCACGGAGATCAACGCGGCGACGGCGGCGCTCGACGCGCGGCTGCGCTTCGCGCCGAACCACGGCGCGAGCGAGAGCGCGCGCAAGCGCATCCGCGAGCTCGACGCGCTGCTGCAGGATCAGAAGCTCGTCGCCGACACGCTCGCGCCGGTGACGGCGGCCGAGCAGCTCGAGTCGATGGAGGCGGAGCGCGCGGCGCTGGCCGGGCAACTGCCGGAAGTCGTGTTCGCCGAGGAGACGGAAAACAATGCGGCGCGCAACGCGGCGCGCGATGCGGAGGCGGCGCGGCTGGCGGAAGAGACGGCTGCGCGCGAGCAGCAGTTGCGCGAGCTCTTCGCGCAGAAGCCGCGCGCAGAACAGGCGTTGCGCGAGGCGCTCGAGACGCGCCGCGCCTGGCTCACCCGGCGCGTGCTGTGGGCTGCCGTCGGCGTGGCCTGCGCGTACGGCATCCCGTTCTTCTTCGATGCCCTGCGGCCGAACGTCGCCGCCATCACCAAGGGCGTCGTCGTCGGTCTGATCGGCTACGCGATCTACAGCGCGATGCAGTACGCCGCGCACATCGCGCCGCTGATCCGCGAGGCGCGCGAGCAGCTCGCGCGCGTCATTGCCGGCATCGAGACCACCGACCGCGCCAAGAACGTCGCCCACAACGACGAGCTGCAGTTCGACTACGACGTCGCCCATCGACGCACCACCATCAGCGTGCTGCGCCGCACGCGCGAGGCCGCACGGGCGCTGCTCGACGCGCTGCGCGCGCGGCAGGCGGAGCTCGAGGAGCTCGCGGCGTCGTTCGTGCCGGCGTCGATCTCCTCGAGCGGCCTGTCGATCGCGCTCATCGACGACGCCGCGGTCGACGCCTGGTACGAGTCGACCGTCGACGATCGCAAGCCGCTCTTCCGCGAGTTTCCGATCGGGCGCGCCGAGTCGCGCCGGCTGCCGCTCGAGGTGTTGCAGCAGCGCGTGCGCGCGTATGTCGCCGATGCCTTCGACGCGTTCCGCGGCCTGACCATCGCCGATGCGGCGGCGCTCGCCGACGAGACCGCGCTGGCGCGGCGGCTCAAGCGTTTCGCCGAGTACGCCGCGCCGCTGATCGACGTGCGCGCCGACGATCTGCAGGCGGAGCGGGCCATGCAGCGCGACGCGACGCTCTGGCTCGATACGACCGCGCCGTCGTTCGTCGCGCTGGTGCAGCGGCGCCTGCCCGACGCGCATTGCAAGCCGGCCGTCGATCCGCTGCGCGTCCGCGCGCTCACGCGCGTGCTGCACTATCCCGCGTACGCCTTGGGGCAACTCGAGTACTACCGCGCGCAGTACGACTCCGCGCAACATCCCGAGTCGGCGGCATTGCCCGATCTCGTTCCGATGCCGCCGCACGTGCGCGCCGCGTACGAGCAGGTGCTCCTCGGCCGCGCCTTCGGTCTGCTCGATCTCGGCAGCGAGTCGCATCTGGCCGCGGCGGAGCGTCTTGCATCGCCGGCCGGCGCCGCCGAGCGCGCTGCACTCGAGTCTGCTCTCGGGCCGCGCCTGGCGGTGCGCGAAGAGGTCGAGCGCGACCTCCGCTTCTTCGCCTCGCACGCGCTGCCGCCGTTCGAGCGGAAGCTCGTCGACGGCCTGCTCGCACGTTACGCCGCGGTGACGTAAACGCTCGTCATCCGTCATTCGCCGTTCACCGTTCCGGACTGTGGCGTATGATCGCCACCGGTCCGCAGGCCACTCGCAGTACTTCCCGCCGGAAGTGTGTCCATGCGTATCGATGGAGGTTTTACTCGATGCGACGTCTGGTTCTGGCGGTGTTGTTGGCTCTCGCTCCGGCGATGTTCGGCGCGTCCTCGTATTCGACCGGCTTCGAGCCGCCCACGTTCGCGCTCGGCGATGTCTCCGGTCAGGATGGTTGGGGACATCTGAGCAACAGCCCGACCAAAGGCATCGTCGAAGTCGTGCCGTCGGGCACGCCGGGCGGACTCGGCACGCAGTCGCTGGCCATCCGCACGAACAACAAAGATTTCTTCGGCGTCGCCAATCATCTCTTCTCGCCGACCATCGATCCGGCCGGCGAGACCGGCAGCACCATCGGCGCTACGGTCGTCGCGTCGCCGAACACCACCTTCGTTGCCACGCTCTGGTATCGCACGCCCGACAGCGCGCCGATCTCGCACTACGACGACGGCCGCATCGCGGAGCTCGACCCGAGCAGCAAGGGCACCTCCGATCCGGCCAACGACGCCGCCAACCGCTACGCGCAGGTGCGCGTCATCAACTCCACGAACACGCTCGCCGGCGAGCCGATCCTGCAGATGCGCTGGTATCTCTCCACGGGACTGACCTCGACCGACATCGCCACGCTCGAATGGGGCACGTGGTATCGCCTCGAGTACCACATCGTCCTGGTCGACGGCACGAACGGCACCGAGCCGAACGACCGCGTCCGCATCGTCGCGTACGACGCCGCCGGCAATGTCATCGGCAGCGCCTGCGGCTCGACGTGGGAGCTCCGCTGGAGAAGCGGCTTCTTCGACCAACGCCCGACGGCGCGCGCGATCAACGGCTTCGACTTCTGGTCGGTGGTCGACACGAACGACGCCGTCGCCGGCTACATCGATGAGCTCTCGATGTCGACCTCGACGCCGAATGCGACCGCACTCGGCGCGACGATCGCCGGCAGCAACAACGTCTGCTCCAACGGCACGACCACGCTGACGGCGAACGACAGCGGCGGCAGCGGCTCGATCGTGACGTACGCCTGGCGCAACGCTTCCAACACGCTGGTCGGCAGCGGCGCGACGCTCGCCGCCGGCGCCGGCACGTACACTGTCGCCATCACCGACTCGCTGTGCGAGCAGGCCACGTCCTCTTCGTTCACCGTCACCGCGTACGATCCGCTGACGGCATCGATCGGCGGAACGACCAACGTCTGTTACGGCGAGACCACCACGCTGAGCGCGAGCAGCAGCGGCGGCAGCGGCAGCATCAGCGGCTACACCTGGCGCGACGGCTCGAACGCGATCGTCGGCACCGCCTCGACGCTCGTCGCCGGCGCCGGCACCTACACCGTCACCGTGACCGACGCTTCCTGCGGCGACGCCACCTCGCAGCCGGTGACGGTGCAGGCCACCTGCAAAGCGACGCCGATCGTGAGCTGGAGCGATCCCGCCGACATCACCTACGGCACGCCGCTCGGCGCGACGCAGCTCAACGCCACCGCCAACGTGCCGGGGACGTTCACCTACGCGCCGGCCGCCGGCACGATCCTGAATGCCGGCGCGAATCAGCCGCTCACGGTCGACTTTACGCCCGACGACACCACCAACTACAACAGCGTCGACGACACGACCGTGCACATCAACGTGCTGCAGGCCACGCCGATCGTGACGGTCAGCGGCGGTCCGTTCCCGTACGACGGCGCGTCGCACACCGCGACGGCCGAAGCGCGCGACGCGAACGGAAATCTCGTCAGCGGCAGCTTCACCTTCACCTACGACGGCAGCGCCACGCCGCCGGTGAATGCCGGCACGTACGCGGTGGTGGCTACCTTCACCAGCAGCGATCCGAACTTTGCGAATGCCACCGGCAACGGCTCGCTCACCATCAATGCAGCCACGCCGGTGTTGACGGTGAGCGGCGGTCCGTTCGCTTACGACGGTGCCTCGCACACGGCCACGGCGGAAGCGCGCGACGCGAACAGCAACCTCGTCAGCGGCAGCTTCACCTTCACCTACGACGGCAGCGCCACCGCGCCGGTGAATGCCGGCACGTACGCGGTCGTAGCCACCTTTACCAGCAGCGATCCGAACTTTGCGAATGCGACCGGCAACGGCTCGCTCACCATCAACAAAGCCACGCCGATCGTCACCGTGAGCGGCGGTCCGTTTACGTACGACGGCAACGCGCACAGTGCGACGGCGGAGGCGCGCGACGCGAACGGGAATCTCGTCAGCGGCAGCTTCACCTTCAGCTACGACGGCAGCGCCGCCGTGCCGGCGAACGCCGGCACGTACGCGGTCGTGGCCACCTTCACCAGCAGCGATCCGAATTTCGCGAACGCCACCGGCGACGGCTCGCTCACCATCGACAAGGCCACGCCCGTCATCACCTGGAGCGATCCCGCCGACATCGTCTACGGCACGCCGCTTGGCGCGACGCAACTGAACGCCGGCGCGAACGTCGCCGGCACGTTCACCTACGCGCCGCCGGCCGGCACCGTTCTCGACGCCGGCAACGACCAGCCGCTCACCGCGAACTTTGCGCCGAACGACTCCGCGAACTACAACAGCGTCAGCGGCACGACGGTGCACATCGACGTGCTGCCGGCCACGCCAATCATCACCATCAGCGGCGGACCGTACACGTACGACGGCAATCCGCACGGCGTCACCGCGACCGCGCGCGACGCGAACGGCAATACGGTCAGCGGCACGTTCGCCATCACGTACGACGGCAGTTCGACCGCGCCGACCGCGCCCGGCACGTACAACGTCGTGGCGAACTTCACCAGCAGCGATCCGAACTTCACCAGCGCCACCGGCAACGGCACGCTTACCATCCAGAAGGCGCCGACCACCATCACCATCACCACCATCCATCCGGAACCGTCGAGCCCCGGCGAGCAGGTGGTGATCTCGTTCCACCTCGGCGGCATCGCCGGCACGCCGTCCGGCAGCGTGACCATCACCGACGGCACCACCTCCTGCAACGCGCCGGCGACGTCGACGAGCTGCGTCATGACGTTCGCGACCTCTGGTCCGCGCACGCTCACCGCCACCTACAGCGGCGACGCGAATCACCTCGGCAGCTCGACCACGTCCTCGCATCAGGTCGGCGAGGCGCGCGCCAACGCCAGCCTCGACGACACCACCGCCACGATCTGCAGCGGCAGCTCGGTCACACTGCGAGTGGTGCTCACCGGCACCGCGCCGTTCCAACTGACCTGGTCCGACGGCTTTGTCGAAACCGTCAGCGAGCCCGGCCCGCATCTCCGCAGCGTCGCGCCGTCGCAGTCGACCACGTACGGGCTCGTCTCGCTCTCCGACGCGAACGGTCCCGGCGACGTAGGCGGCGCGGCGATCATCACCGTGAACTCGGTGGCGCGGCCGTCGATCAGCGGCAACACCGCGGAGCCGGGCAAGCCGGTGACGCTGCGGGCCACGTCCGGCTACGACAGCTATCAGTGGTTCCACGACGGCGCGCCGATCAGCGGCGCCACGTCCGACACGCTCACCATCGCCGCTGCCGCACAGACGGATCTCGGGAGTTACACCGTTACGGCAGTGCGGAATGGCTGCACGTCCGCCGCCTCGGCCGCGTACACGCTGGTCTTCCTCAATGCGCCCGACGAAGCGGACGCGATCATCCCGGTGGTCGGCAACGCGCGCGGCGCGTCCGGCTCGCTCTTCCGCACCACCGTGCATCTCACCAACGCCACCGATCAGGCCATCGACGGCGAGCTGACGTTCCTCGATGCCTCCGTGCAGCGCGCGCCGTTCCATCTCGCGCCGGGCGAGACGCGTTTCCTCGACCAGCTTTTCCCATCGACGTACAACGGCGTCACCAGCGCGAACGTGCGGCGGCTCTCCGGCCCGCGTCCGATCGTGCTCGCGCATGTCTTCAACGATGGCGACGGCACGTCCGGTCTCCTTGAGCGCGCCGTAGCGCCGGAAGCGGTGCTGCGCGCCGGCGACGTGGCCGTGCTGGTCGCGCCGATCGCACCTCCGAAGACGACGCGCTTCAACATCGGCCTCCGCTCGCGCAGCGATGGCCTCTCCGTGCGCATCACGCGGCGCAGCGCAGCCGGCGCGCTTCTCGATGTGGTCGAGCAGACGATCGCGCCGTCGACGCTCATTCACGATTCCGCGCAGCACCTCCTCGGCAGCGAGCCGTCGAGCAGCGAGTCGCTGACGTTCGAAGTGCTCGCCGGCAGCGGCGTGATCTACGGCGCCGCGACGGACAACGGCACGAACGATCCGAACCTGCAGCTCGCCTCGGAGGTGCTGCCGAGCGTCGGAGCCCGCCGCTTCATCCTGCCGGTGGCCGGCCGCACGAACGGACAGTTCGACTCGCTCTTCGCCACCGGAATCCAACTGCACAATCCATCGGACGATCCGATGCACGTCACCTTCACGTTCAACGGGAAGCAGCTCACCACCACCGTCGAGCCGCTGGCCACGCTGGCGATGGCGGACGTCGTGGCGTCGCTCGGCACGACCGGCTTCGGCAGCCTGGAGATCGTCACCGCCGGCACCGCGCGGCCGATCGTTCTCGCGCGCGTCTACAGCATCGCCGCCGCGGGCGAGACGAGTCTGATGACGGAGCTGGTGCCGGAGGAGGAAGTGCTGCATGCCGGCGAAGACGGCGTGGTCGTCGCGCCGCATGCGCCGCAGTCGCTCCGCTTCAACCTCGGCCTGCGCACGCTCGCCTTCACCCGCATCACCGCCACCGTCCGCAACGCCGCCGGCGCGGTGCTGAAGACGATGCCGCTGTCATTCGACGCCGACACCTTCACCCACACCTCCGCCGCACTCCTCCTCGACATGCCCTTCACCGGCGACGAGTCGATCGTCTTCCACCTCGAAGAAGGAGCCGCCGCCATCTACGGCGTCTGGACGGACAACGTGACGCAGGATCCGGCGCTGCAGTACGCGGTGAGGCCGTAAGGCTGATCTGTCATCCCGAGCGTAGCGAGGGACCTGGGCGGGCGGTGCTCGTTGCACGTGCCTGCCGCCGCCACCCGCCCAGGTCCCTCGCTACGCTCGGGATGACATGGCCGCGGATCTTGGAATCCCTACCGTCTGATCGCACCCAACCGCGTCCGCCCCAAATACGGCGCGAGTAGCGGCCACGACGCGGAGAGCGCTCCGTCGACGGCATCGTTGTACGTTGCGCACGGATCGTTCGGCGACGCGCCGCAGAGACCGGTGAGCTGGCCGGCGATGCGGAGGCCGGGCAGGAGGAGCGGTGCGCCGGAGCTGCCGGGTGCGATGGCGCCGGCGGTCATCGAGGTGTAGACGAACTGCGGGCGCGGCGCGCTCGCGCAGCCGATGCCGTCCTCGCGCACGACGCCGCTCGCGTAGCTTTGCGCCGCTCCTTGCGCGTGCGAGATCCGGTAGGTGGGCGTGCCGGCGGCGAGCGGCGCGGTCTCGACGCGCAGGAACGTGCGGCGCGGCGGCAGTTTGCGCAGCCGCAGCAGCGCGACGTCGGTCGCGGCGTCCGCGACGAGCAGCTCAGCGCCGTACGTGCGCGGCGCATTCGTGGCCGCGTCGACGCCGCACGCGCCGGCGCGATCGTCCCACACCGCTTCGATCGATGCCGCTTCCTCCGCCGTCGCGATGCAATGGCGCGCTGTCAGAAAAAACGGCGTGCCGCTGTTCGATGCGTCGGACACGAGCGCGCCGCTGCAACTGTACGACGCGCCGTCGCGCACGAAACGGATCAGTGCCACCGCGCGGCTGGCCTCGTCGAGCTCGGCGCTGCCGGAAGCGCAGGCGACATCGACAAGACAGGCGCTCGCCGGTTGCGCCGCCTCGATCACCGCGAACGCCGCGATCGTGCCGCTGCCTTCCGTCACGACGTACACCGTCGAGCCGTGCGTGGTCGGCGTCCAGCTCGATTCGCCCGGATCGAAGCGCTCGAACGACTCATCCTCATCGCCGGCGATCCAGAGCGGCGCGTCGGCGCTCACTCGCAACCGTACCGCGCGCGCGCCGTCGACGACGATGCGGCCGCTGCGCAGCGCGATCGGACGCGGCAGCGCGGCAACGTCGCCGTCGTGCTGCAGGTTCGCCGCGCCGCCGCGTACGTGCGCCGGTGCGGCCAGATGCGCGAGCTCCGGAAGGGCGGCGCGGTCGATGGTGAGGGCGAGCAGCAGAGCGAGCACGGGCCCGCTCTCTTCAAGGATGATGTCACGCCGCCGCGCGCGCTATCTGCCTCCGCCATCACGCACTTGGGCGATTTCGCGCGCGAACGCGCGTGTGCGGATTCCGCGAATTCGTCCGAAAACCGGCCACTTCGTCTAGTGCGTCGCGAACCGCACACCGCCTTCGAACGCCACCAGCCGTCCGTCAAAGTCGACGTACACCTTGCCGCCGCCGCGCGGCGTGATGGCGATGTCGCGCCGCCCGTTGCCGCGATCGACGACCTCGATCCGCGCGATCGGCTGCGGCGGGACGAGCGCGCCCGACCAGACCCGCCGCGCGCTTCGCGGCTCGAGCACCACCACCTCGCCCGACACGCCGGCGGCGATGATCCGCGGCACATGCCGCGAGGTGCGCGCGCCGACGAGCAGTTGCTGCAGCTCGCCGCGATACGTGCAGAGCAGCTTGCCGTTCGCGTCGAACACCGCCACGCCGTCCGCGGTCAGCGCGACCACCTGGCGCGTGTGCTTCCGCTGGAGATTCGCGGTGACGAACGTGCGCACGCCGGAGTGCGACCAGAGCGGCAGACCGGCGGCGGAGAAGAGCGTCAGCCGCTCGCCGTCGATGGCGATCACTTCGTTGCGCCCGTCCTCATCGACATCGACCAGCTCCGCGCGCGAGATCGGCGCGTCGAGCATGTAGTGCCAGAGCGCGGCCTTGTCGTCGAGTGCGGTCAGCGCGCCGTCGTGCGTCTCCAGCCGCGTCGGTCCCTGCGGCAGCGGCGGCGCGGGCGGTGGCGGCGGCGGACAGTAGGCGAGCGGCATGGCCGCCGTCTCGCCGTCGAAGCTGACCTGCGTCGCGTTGCGCACGTTCGGATCGCGATGCTCCCGGATCCACAGCCGCACGCGCTCCTCGACAAAGTCGGCGAGCGTCTCGGCGGTGACGAAGCGCTGTTTCGCCGCGCCGCACTGCAAGCCGTCGACGACCGCCGCGGTGAAGACGCCGTTGCGCCGCTCCGGATCGTCGTACGAATTCTTGCCGGCGGCGGCTGCGTAGAAGACTGCCTGCCCTTCGACGCGCGCCATCGCGCGCAGCAGCGGCGCCACGCTGAGCAGCCGCGACCAGCGGCTTCGCTCGCCGCGCGTGACGCGCTCGCGGCAGGCGTCGAGAAAGACCAGCGACCGTCGCGCCGGCGAAGTGCCGATGATGTCGAGAATGCTCGCGGTGGAAAGCGCCGTGTCGTCGCGCTGCAGCAGCGAGCTCGAGGCGAGCACGTACGGAGTGCCTTCGCGGCTGAAGCCGTGCGTGGCGAAGGAGACCACCAGCAGGCCGTTCGGTCCGGCCAGCGCCGCCTGCCGCCGCAGCAGTCTGACGATGTTCGACTGCTCGGCCTTCGTGGTGATCGCGCCCGCCTCACGCAGCTCGCGCAGGTGCCGCTGCGAGCTCTCCTTCGACGGCGCGCCGGAGAGCGCCAGCACCACGCGCTGCGGCGGCACGAGCGCGATGCGCGGATCGAGCGCGAATACCCACGCGAGATCGACCGCGTCGTCGATCGCGTAGCGCACCGGCACGACGCTGCGATCGTCGAAGTAGCGCACGCCGACGAAGAGCGCCGCCGACTGCGCGCGATCGAATGCCGCGGGGGCCTCGCCGCTCCGCTCGGGCACCACACGCACGCCGCGTACACCGCGGTCGCCGCGCCACGCGCACAGCGGCGCGAGCGTCAGCAGCGCCAGGACGAGCGAGAGCGATAGCGAGATGCGTTTCACGTACGAGCGACCTTCTTCCGCCGCGGCGCCTGCCCGTAGTGAGTGCAGGAGTGTGAGTGCCTGGCCGGACGGCGCCGCGATGCGGAAGAAGGTCGCTATCAGAGACACCGCCGCGGCGCGATGGTGGCGCGGACGGCGCGACCGACTCGCAGATCACGCGCTCGATCGACCAGGTGGCCGGCGTCAGCACGCGCGCCGCGCGCGCTTCCGAACCGGTCTCGAGGAGCAGCCGCTCGAGCGCGCTGCGCGGTGGCGGCGCCGCGGAGCGCACGCCGTCCCACGCGAGGATCCACGGATTCGGCAGCGCCTCGGAGGTCGTCAGCAAAAAGTAGGTATCGACGCCGTACGGCGGCTCGATCTCGATCTTCACCAGCGGGATCTCCGCGGGCCTCGACGATGGGAGCGGAAAGCGGTTCTCCACCGAGCCGCTCAGCGGAAAGAGGAGCGTGCTCTTGCCGTGGCTGTCGATGGAGAAGATGTAGACGTAGCGTGGCGCGACGCGCGGCGGCAGCGTCCCATGCGCGCGCAGCAGCAGGGAGTACCTCTGCTCGCCGATCAGCGTCGCTCCGGCCCACGCACCGTCGCGCTCGCGGCGGATGCGGAGGCGGTAGGCGAAGCGCGCGTCACGCGGCGAGTCGAGGAGATTCCAGCCGTGAATGCGGCGCAGGCGCACCACCGCGTCGCGCAACGCCGCGGGCGAACCGACCCACGCGCTGCGCGGCGGCAGGGTGGTGGTGCGCGCCTCGGAGAGCCGCACCGACGGCCGCACCCACGCGTACGAGAGTTGCGGCGCGGCGTAGCGGCCCACCAGAAAGTAGTCCGCATCCTCGGCGCGCTGCACCGGCTCGATCCCGTCGCGATCGGTGCCCGGCCCTACGGCAATGGCCGCGATCGTTGGCGACGGCGACGGGAACTGCACGAAGAGACGCGCGCCGCGCGGAATCGCGGCGATCGCTTCGGCATCGCTGCCGGCGCGCTGCACGCGTTTGTCGGAACCGAGAAGCTCCCACGACGTCGCGCCGCGCCGCAGCACGTGCGTCGGCGTCTCCGCGGTCGGGTCGACGATCCAGCGGATGCCGCGCGCGATGGCCGCGGCTTGCAGGCGGCGCGCGCGCGCGGCGAGCGACTGCGCGCTCGCGGCGACGCGCGGCATCCATACGCGCAGCGGACGTCCCGGGGGCGCGGCCCAGCCGGCGATCTCGACCAGCGCGCCGGCGCGGACGCTCTGCGGCAGCATGCGCGCCGGAGCGGTGACGCGCGCTTCGGCACGTCCGAGTCCGTCGAGGGCGACGATGGTGAGCCGCGTGCCGCGCGTGTCGCCGGCGATGCGCACTTCGCTGCCGACGGACAGCCCGTTCGCCCAGCCGCCCTGCAGCAGCACCACGCCGTCGGCGCGCACTTTTTCGATGGCCATGACCTCGCGCGCGGCGCGCGCCGCGCCGCTGCCGAAGAGCGGCAACGCGCGCGCGTTCGCATCGCCGGCCAGCAGCGGATTCTGATACGGCGTCTCGGAGCGCATGCGCGCCTGCGCGCGAAGAAACGTGTCCATCGCCGCTTCGCCCGGCTCGCTGTCGCGCATGGCCCGCAAGAGCGCCCAGGTGAACGCGCCGTGCATCGTGCCGCGCTCGTCGCGCGTCTCCCACGCGTCGTCGAAATCCTGCGCCGCCGCCAGCACCAGCGCGCCGCGATTCTCGGGACGCGGGCCGTAGCTCGCGCCGTCACGCACGTCGCGCAGGTCGGGCGCGATGCCGCGGGGCCGCGCGCCGCTCGGCAGTCCGCGCGCACCCGAGCCGCTGTGGCAGTTGTCGAGGATCACCGTGAGCCGCGCGCCGCGGTCGAGAATGCGGTTCAGCAGCGGACGCAATTCCTTGTCGCGGATGTCGGGCGCGCCGGCGCGCGAGTCGGCGGGCACCAGCGACTCATCCAGGCCGTCCGGCTCGTCGGAGAGCGTGTTGCGCACCTGCGAGCCGTGGCCGGCGTAGTAGAAAACGACCGTGTCGCCATTGGCCACGTCGCGTGCGAGCGCTTCGAGCGCGCCGAGGATCTTCGCTCGCGTGGCGTTGCGATCGGTGAGGACGGTCGCGCCGGCGAAGCCGTAGCGCACGGCCAGCATCTCCGCCATCGTCGCCGCATCGCCGGCCGCGCCGCTCAGATTCGGCCAGTCGCGTCCGGGAGCGAGGCGGCGCGTGGTCGTGCCCGGCGCACTGTAATCATTGATGCCGATCAGCAGCGCTCGCTTCCGTCCTTCCGCACGTGCGGAAATGCTGAATAGCGCAACCGTCAGCGTCACAATGAGCAGCCGGCGCATCATTCCTCGCACGGATGCATCACCACCGCTTCCGCCTCGCTGACGTCATACGTCCAGACCCGGCCGGTCGCGTCTCTGTACACCACTCCGCGAAAGTTTTTGTCGCGATAGAACCGCCGCACGCCGCCCTCGGTCACGCCATACCGGCCGGCGCCGTAATGCAGCCACTCGATCATCGAGTCGTCCAGCACCACCGGTACGCGCACCAGCAGCACCCCACAATCGCGTCCCGCCGCCGTCGCCTCGACGCCCCAGCGGGCGATGCGCGAGTGCGCATAGCGGTCGGTGAGCAGCGTGGCCGCGTCGACGTGCGCATTGTGCCGGTGCGCGCGCGGCGCGCCACAGGACGCCAGGGCGAGCAACAGGGCGATCGTGGTGGTCATGCGCGTCATGCTCGTAAAGAAACGGTTCGCCACGTTTAGTGGCGAACCGTCTCACTGCATTACGGCTTGATGGGCGGGCAGAGCACCGGCTCGGCCATGCCCCGGCCCGGATTGAGACGGAGCTGATTGAGCAGCTCCGACCAGAGGGTGTTCTGGGGATGGATCGACTGCCAGGTGACGGACGGGTAGGTGGTCGTGGTCAGCGCCGCGCCGGCCTTCGGCACGAGCCGCTCTTCCTGCGCGATCGGATTCGTCGCCAGGTCGTAATAGCGCTCGAAGTGCTTGCCGGGCGCCGGCGTGCCGACGAACGGCGTGGTGGGCGGCACATACGGCGGCATGTTCAGCACGGCCAGCTCGATTTTCCCGCTGGCGTCGGGAGTGAGCGTCATCGTGCGGCCGGTGCTGCCGTCGAATTTCTCCTCGACCAGCTCGATGTTCTCGCCCGACACCTCGATGTCCGCCGCGACCCACGTACTGACCGCCTGCGAATACGGCGAGACGCCGCCCTGTCCGTCGAGACGTCCGAAATGCACCGGGGTGACGTCGCTGCCGATCCGTGCAATGGAGTAGCTGTAGACCTTTCCATTGCGCAGGCGGAAGCGCGCGGCCACGAGGCCCGACGGCGGCTGCGCGTCGAGGACGGAGGTATTGAAGACGTAGCCGGACGGCGCGATCTGTTTGAAATCGGGAATCCAGCTCAGGTCCTCACGCTCGCCCGACGTGGTGGGAATGATGTCGCCGGCCGTGCGCGCGTCGTCGCGCATGTTGAGCGCGGGCAGATTCGGCGCGCTGCTGTTGCCTTTGCGGATCGACAGCTCGGAGCCGGAGAGCATCCAGGCACCGCCGCCGCCGACCGCGGTCTCGAGCGCGTCCTGCGCGGCGGAGAGGCTCAGGTCATTGAAGGCGATTTCGGCCACGCTGCTGTCGCGCTTCGGGCAGGTGCCGCTGCAACTGCCGGCGCGGGCGATGACGAGCGGCGAGTGGTGGGGAATGCTGCTGCCGTCGGAAACCTGGTAGCTGTGCGGTGAATTGAGCAGGACCACGGTCAGCTCCGTGCCGTCCTGACTCGGGACGAAGGCCATCAGGCCGCTGAAGAAAATCCGTACGAGAAAACTCATGGTGGTTCTTTCTCCTTTTCATTGTGCGCGGCGGCACGAGGTGCGGACGCATGTCCGAACATCTGGAATGCCGCCCACGGCAGTGCCGCGTCGAACGGATGGGCGAGGTGTTTGCGGATCTGATCGCATTGGGCGCCCTGTAATGCGACCGCCGCGTCCTCGCCGTTCCGGTAGCGCCGATGAAAAGACACCAGAATTTCCCGCGCTGTGGCGTCGGGCACGCTCCACAATGTGCCGACCACGCCCGGCACGCCCGCGGCCATGAATGGACGCACCAGCGGCGCAATGCCGTCGGCGCCGACCGCCGCACCGCCGGCACTGCTGCACGCGCCGAGAATCACCAGACGCGTGGCCGGCAATTTCGGCAGCCGCTCCATGAGCTCTTTCGGCCGTAATACGCCGTGATCGCCGCCGGTCGGCGCGAGCAGCAATAACGACTGATCCGGCACAACGGCATTGACGACGCCATGTGCGGCCAGATGAACGATGGTGTTCCGCGGCGCGAGCTGTACAAGTGCCGGGATCGTGGCTTCTGCACCGACGCGTACAGTGGAGTCATAGAGGCCGCGAATCTCGCCCACTTCCGCTTCCGCCGCCTGTAAATCGTCCAGCGATTCCGCAAAGGGGAGCGTGCGGTCGAAAGCGGGATTGCCGAAGAGGAGCGCGGTGGCCCGTCCCTTGGCGAGTTTCTCGTCGGCCACCAGCGACGAGACATAGAAGGTCGCGCTGGCGGCGGTTTCGACCGGCAGCCGCTCGATGATGAAACGTTTCGTGTCGGGATTGTGCAGCGCGCCGAAGGGAATGGCGTGCATGGCGTCGTCCGGCACGATCACCAGCCGCGTGGCCCGCGCGCCGATCCGCTTCAATACCGGCGCGGCCATGCCGTCGTGCGCGCTTTGCAGCACCGCCCGCAGCCGCTCGGCGCGCTCCGAGCCGCGGATGCGCTGCAGCTCGTCCGCCCAGCGCCGTACGGCGTCGCGCCGCAATGGAAGCCGCAACCACTGAAAGGTGTCGCGTCCGACGATCCAGACGTACGTCCGGTCGTCCATCACTCCATACTCGACGACATACGTACCGACGGGCAGGTGCGCCTGCAGGTAGGCGAGTCCGGCGGCGCCGCTGCTCGCGTGGCCGCGAAATTCGCGCGGCAGCGACTGCAAGCGAAGGTTGAGCGGCTCGAAGGCGCGCGATCTCTCCGAATACGAAAATGCCTCCTCGGCCCGATTGCGCTGCATCAGCAGGTCGATCAGGAGCCGATAGGTTTCTTGAAAGCGCAAAAAATAATCGCGCGTGTTCTCCTCTACGGGATGCTTGAGGAGTCTCGTCTCTTCCGCGCGGATGATCGCCAGCGCCGCCCGCAGATCGTTTTCCGCCGCGGCGCCATTGCCGGCGCGCTGATACGCATCGGCGCGGCGCGCGAGCAGTCCGGCGTGATAGGTCGTGTATTGCCGCGCCGCGGTGAGGTTCAGTGCAGCGGTGTAGGAGGCGACCGCCGCCGCCGGCCGCTGCATGGCATCGATCTGGCCGCGCACGTCGGCGAGTTGCATGGCCAGGGTGTCGCGCGTAACGGCGTCGTTCCGCGGCGTGTAACGCAGCGCCTCACTGAAATCGCGCTCCGCACTGGCGTGGTCGCCGAGGTGCGCCTCGTTTTCCGCGCGGCGACGCAGGGCCACGTGGAGATAGAGGTCGAGCACTTCGCGCGGCATCGCTTCGGTGGCAACCACGGCGCGCAACTGGCGAATCGACGCACTGCTGAATTGCACCGCTACGCGCTCCTCGCGCACCGCCGCTGCCGCCTTCGTCGCCTCGGCGTAGAGGAGCACGCGGTTGCCGGACTCCATCAATTGCGGCGCGGCGCGCAGCGCGGCCGGCAACTCGCGCCACACCTGCCGGTACAATCCCGCTTCACGCAATACGCCGATGCGGCGGATGCGCACCGCCGCCGCCAATTCGTGATCGCCGATCTGTGCGGCGTGAGCCATGCCCGCATCGAACGCGCGCAGCGCATCCCAATAGAGGCCCGCTTCTCCCAAACTCTGGCCCGCGCCCCATTCAAACTCCGCCACCTTCTGCATGTAACCGCGCGCGCGCACGGCCGCCTCGTCATCGGTGTACTGCATCGGACTGCCGCCGCGTGCGAACAGCGCCTTCATCCGGCGGTCGAGCTCCGCCGCATCGGCCGTGTGCCCGCGGAGCTTCCGTTGCACGGTCGGATAAAGCAGGTGCGCCTGCTGTAATGCCGCGCGCTGTTGCGGCGTGGCCCGCACAATGGCCTCTGCAACATCGGTAGCGAGGCGATCGCCGTGCAGGCGCTGCGACAGAACGGATGCGAAGAGCCGCACCTGCTGCAGATGTTCCGGCGTCGGCGCGCTCGCCCACTGCCGCAGCAATTCCTCCTGAAACCAGCTCGTGGCCGTTTGCGGAAATGGCTCGATCAGCGACGCCAACGCCGCGCGGTCGTGTGCGCGCAATGCATTGACGAGCCGCGGACGGGTAAATGCCCACTGTGCCCGCGCACTGTGCGCGAGCGCCAGCGACAATGCATTGCGATGCCGGCGGGCTTCGTCCGCCCAATGCGGCTCGCCGGCCTTCACCACCTTCTCCCACGAGTCGATGGCCTCCGCGGTGAGGCCGAGCGCTTCCTGCGCCAGTGCGCGATTGAAATCGTTGGCCGTCGTCGCCGGCACGGCCGTGTCCGCCGCATCGAGCGAGCGCAGCAGGTCGACCGGATCGTCGTTGCGCTGTGCACGAATGTAGTACGCGGCCGATAAATCCGTCAGCGCCCGGCGATCGGTCAGCGTCAGCCGCTCGAGCGCTCCAACGGCCGCGTCCGTACAGCGCGCATCGGACAGCAGGACGCGCAGCGCGTCGTTCGCCGCCGCACCTTCGAGCGCATCGTCACAGTCGTCGACGCGCCCGGCCGATCGCGGCGGAGGCGCACAGGTGGCGGTGGCTACGACGTGATCGCGCTGCAGCGCCGCGGTACAGGGCGCCCAATCCGCGACAATGCTCACGCGCGGCTCGACCACTCGAGGCCACATTTTTTCGCCGCCCGTGTCTTTACGGGTGCATGCGATTGCGCAGCAGAGGATGATGGCGATGACGAGAGGCTGTTTCACGCGCCGCATAAGATACGCGCATTCCGAGGACGGGAAGAATCGATGATCACGGGTGCGAGCGGCGGAAGCCGCGACGAGGAGTTCGAGGCGATGTATCGCCAGTATTACGCCCGCGTCTTCCGCTTTTTCCGCGCCTCCGGCGTTGCCGACGGCGAAGCGCAGGAGCTGGCTCAGGAAACGTTCATCAAGATTTACAAGAGCTTCGAGCAATACCGCGGCGAAGGACCGGCCTCGTACGTGCACACCACGGCCCGGCGCGTGCTGCTGAACCGGATGCGCGACATTAGCGCGGCCAAACGGCGTGTCGAGATCGTGGACATCGACGATCCGGAGGCAGGCATCGATCCGCCGGCGGCGCCGGAGCCCGATCTCGCCGACCGTCAGGAGACCGAACTGCGCAGGCGCCGGCTCGTGCAAGCGGTGAGCGAGCTGCCGAACGGACAGAAGGAGACGCTCCGGCTGCGCATGACCGGACTCAAATACCACCAGATTGCGGCGGCGCTGGGCGTCAGCGTCGACGCAGTGAAATCGCGGCTGCGCGATGCGACGAAATATCTGCGCGAGCGGCTGGGAGAAAAATCATGATCAGCAAATCCGACTGGCAAGCGGTTTACGACGAGCTCACAGAGGCCGATCGCCACCGCCTCGGCGAGCCGCCGACCGTCGACGAATTGATGGCCTATTCACGCGGCGAGCTTTCGCCGAAAGACGCGGAGCGCGTGAGCGAGCTGCTCGGCCTCTATCCCGATCTGGCCCACGCACTGGCCGCGCCGTTTCCGGAGGAGGATGCGAAACCGAGCGAGATCGGCTATGTGTCGCCGGCCCAGATTTCTGCGAACTGGAATGCCTTGCAGCCGCGGCTCGAGAAACCCCGTCCGCCGCGCACCTACAATGGCTGGCGCACTTCCTTCGCAATCGCCGCCACTGTGGCCATCGTCTGCGGCGCACTGTTGTGGCGCGCCGAGTCGCGGCTGCGCGCGCCGCGCGTCATTACGGACGATTACCTGCTGACGCCGGGCGCGGCCCGCGGCGGCGCGGAGAGCTCGATGGTCGTCGCCGCCAAAGGCGAGTCGCTGCTGCTGATCGTCTCGCTCTTCGGTGCGCAGCCGGCCCAGTCGTACCGCATCGAGATTGTCGACGACCATGCCAAACAGGTCTGGAAAAGCGATCCATTGCCGCCGCCGGTCAACGAGAGCTTCAATGTCATCCTGCCGCGCACCTTCCTCCGTCCCGGCCGTTACGACGTGGTGCTGCGCGGTGCAGGAGAGAAGGAACTGGCCACGTATCCGTTGCGCGTGCCGTCGCGCTGAGCGCCGGCGCGCGCGTCAGTCGTAGCGCGCGTCGACGAACCACTCCGACGTCTCGCCCTGATACACGCGATACACGCCGCCGCGCTCGAGCTCGACGTCCCAATACTCGCGCGCGGCCGGCGCGTCGTTCCACCAGCCCGACTCCAGGCGCCAGGGGCCGGAGGCGGTGCGCACCGCGCCGGCGAGATCGCCTTCGCCTTCGATGGCGGTGATCTGCGTCTCACCGTTGCGGGCGGATGTATGGACATCCACACGGATGGGAGGACGGAAGACGCGCACGGCCAGCAGGCCGCGGCTCTTCTGCGGCTTGCGTTTCAGATCGGGAGGCGGCGGCGGTGCGAAGTCGTCGAGGGCGAAGCGCTCCGGCAGATGCCCGTCCACCGTGACCGGCATCCCGACGCGCTCTTCGCCGAGCATCGCCACGAGGCGGGCGATGGTCGTGGCCAGCTTCTCCGGCGAGAGCGCCGCCGGACCGAAGAGCGAGAGCTGCGCGCGGCGCGGGCGGTCGGGAAAAGCGGCGAGCGTGAAGCCGACCACCGGCGCGCCGGGCGGCGTCTTCTCCAGGTCGAGTCGCAGCAGCGTGAGCATCGTCTTCACGTCGCGCGTCGGCGCCGGCAGATCGATGGCGCGCGCGGCGTAGCCGTCGGGATCGAGCATCATCGTCAGCTCGAGCCGCTTGCAGGCGAAGCCCTGCAGCTCGAGCCGCTCGGCCAGACGGTCGAGCGCCGCGCTGGCGATGTAGAGAAACGGCTCGAGCGCGACCAGCGGCCACTCGAGCTCCATGCCTTCGCGGAACTCCGGCGGCAGCGCGCGCGGAATGAGCGGACGCGGATCGATGCCGCGCGCGGCGTAGTGCAGCTCGCGTCCGAGCTCGCCGAGGCGCGCGGCCACTTCCGACTCCGGCAGCCCGGCCAGCTCGCCGATCGACTGCAGGCCCCAGCGCTGCAGCGTCGTCGCCGCGTCGAGCTCCGGCGTGAGACGCGCCAGCGGCAGCGGCGCGAGGAACTCCGCCTCCTGCCCCGGCTTCACCACGCGCGGCGACTTCGGCAGCTCCGCGGCCACGCGCGCGGCCAGCTTGCTCGCGGCGATGCCGCAGCGCGCCGGCAGGTGCACGCGGTCGCACGCGCGCAGGATGGCCTTGCCGAGATCGTCCTCGCTGTCGAAGTGCCGCTCCATGCCGCTGATGTCGATGTAGACCACTCCGTCGCCGGCGTCTTCCACGCGCGGCGAGAACGTCTCGGCGACTTCGAGCAGCGCTTCCTGCGCCGTGCGCTCGCACTCGCTGTCGCGTCCGCGTGCGATCAGCTTCGGCAGGATCGAGCGCGCCTGCGCCAGCGACTGCCCCGGACGGATTCCTTTCGTCCGCGCGCGACGCGTCGCCGCCACCACGTGCGCGCTGTTGCCGTTCCCGTCGACGATCGCCACCGCCTCGTCGACCAGATCGGGATCGCAGCGCAGCCGCGCCGCGAGCGGAAAGAGCGGCACGTGAATGGCCGCGATGCGCGTCATCGCTCCGCCTCCGGCGCCTCGAGCGTCAGCGCTGACTGCGCGCCCGGCTTCTTGTGACGATGCTTCTCGAGCCGCAGTTGCGTGGTGATGCCGGCCAGCACGCGCGGCGCGTTGCCGCGGCCGAGCCAGCGCGCGCGCGGACGCTCGGCCATGACCACCGCCTCCGAAGCCGTGCCGGTGAGCGGATACGGCGACGAGACCAGCAGCGCCGTGCCGTGCGACTCGGCGGTGCGGCCGAGGCGCACCCATGCGGCATCGCCGACGCGCCGTCCGCGCAGCGGATGCAGACCGGTGTCGAGCACCACCAGTTGAAAGCCGGTCGCGGCGATCATCTCGACGCTCATCACCGCCTGCTTCATTGTCTCCGGACGGATCCAGAGGAGGCGCCTCAGATCGACTCCCGCCTCCTCGGCGAGCTGCGGGTCGAGGTGATCGCCGAGGTCGACCAGCACCGCGGCCTCGCCGCTGCTCGTCGCCGCCGCGAGCGCGGCCAGCACCACCGAGAAGCGGCCGGCGGCGCGGCGGCCGGTGAGCTCGACCATCTTGCCGCGCGGCAGTCCGCCGCCGAGGAGCTCGTCGAAGGCGGCGAGCGTCGTCGGCAGCGTTTGATCGCGGCGCGAGCGCTCGAGCGCGCGCAGCAGCTCGGTGGCGTTGGTGACGCGCGCGGCGGCGGTGCCGGCCAGCGACGCGCGGAGACGGGCGACGTCCTCACGCTGCCCCGGTTCTACTTCGGGTAGAGCCGGCACCAGCACCGGCCGCGCCGGCGTCCTCTCGGGAAGGAGGAGCCGGAACTGTGTTTCCAGAGAGCGGGCGGCGACAGCCATGCCTCTCAACTTAGGCGGTAACCGGGCGTAAGACAAGATGGGGAGATCTTGCTGTCGCCGGCGCGGCGAGGCACTTCACTTTGCAGCGCAAAGTCAGTGGAGGAACATCGGCATCCCCATCACGTCCGCGACTTTCGGCCGGTATTTTTCGGCGTCGTAGAAGCGCGCCACGTCGACCCGTTTGCGACCTTGGCCGGTGACGGTGATGGGGACTGCGCTGTAGCGTCCGTCGACGACGGCCACCATGCGCCCGCTCTCGCCGCGGCGGATCAGATCGGCGGCGAGCGAGCCGTAGTTGCGCGCGACGATCAGGTCGAGCGAGTCGGGCGCGCCGCTGCGCATCAGATAGGCGAGGCGTTGGTAGATGACTTTGTCGTGGCTGCGCCGCTCGAGATCCTCGGCCAGCACGCTGCCGATGCCGCCGAGCTTGCGCTGTCCCGCCGCATCCGCTTCACCCGTCTCCACCGTCACGCCGGCGATGGTGCGCGCGCCTTCGGAGATCGCCACGACCGCGTAGTTGCTCGGGTTCTCCGCCTTGTCGCGCGCCAGCATGTCGTAGATCGCTTCCGGATCGAACGGCACTTCGGCGATGAGCGCGCGGTCGGCGCCGGCGAGATAGGCGGCGAGCAGGCAGGTCTCGCCGGAGTTGCGGCCGAAGAGCTCGACCACGAGGAAGCGCTCGTGCGAGCCGGCGCTGGTGCGGAGATCGTTGATGAACATGACCGCGCGCGTGACGGCGGTGGAGAAGCCGAGGCAGTAGTCGGTGCCGAAGACGTCGTTGTCCATCGTCTTCGGGATCGCCAGGATCGGTACGCCTTCTTCGTGCAGGCGCCGCGCGAAAGTGAGCGTGCCGTCGCCGCCGAGCGCGACCAGCGCGTCGAGTCCGAGGTAGTCGATGGTGCGCAGCGCGGCCTTGGTCAGATCGTAGCGGCCGCGCTCATCGGGCGCGCCTTTTTCCGACTCGAGGTGCGGCGGCACGTGCTCGCCCTTGCTGATGGATGGATTGATGCGCGAGGTGTGGAGGATGGTGCCGCCGCTGCGGTCGATGGCGCGCGTGCGTGCCCGCGTCAGCGAGATCGTCCAGGCGCTGTGATCGGCGCCGCGGTCGGGAATGATGTTGATGAGCGAAGCCCAGCCGCGGCGCAGGCCGATGATCTCGCATTGACATGGATCGTCGAGCAGCCGCCAGACGAACGACTTGATGGCGGCGTTGAGGCCCGGCACGTCGCCGCCGCCGGTGAGGATGCCGATGCGCTTCACGCGCCGCGGCGGGCGTTCGCCTGCGCCTCGCCCTCCGGAAAGAAGACGACTTTCAGCGCCTCGTGGCGGTCGAATTTCGCGATGCCTTCGTGAAAGTCATTCAGCGAATCGTAGGTGGCCTGCACGATCCACTCGACGTCGAGTCCGGCGCGCAGCATGCCGAGCATGCGCTGCCAGGTCGAGTACATCCGCCGGCCGATGATGCCGTGCATCGTCACCCCTTTGAAGATGACGTTGCGCGTGTAGTCGTCGATGGTGACGCTGTGTCCGACCGGCAGGCCGAGGAGCGAGAGCGTGCCGCCGTAGCGGGCGATGTCGAGGCCGAAGTTGATGGCTTGCGACGAGCCCGACATCTCGCACACCACGTCGACGCCCACGCCGTTCGTGATCTCCTGGATGGCCTTCTTCACGTTCGCCGGATCGCTGGTGCGCACGTTGAACGCATGCAGGTTGCCGAAGTTGCGCGCCGCCGCCCACCGCCGCGCCGTCTCCAGCGCGTGGTCATTGATATCCGTGACGATGACCTCGGCCGCACCGCTGTGCTCCGCGATCGCCGCCGACATCGCCCCGATCGGGCCGAAGCCGGTGATGGCCACGGTCTTGCCCGCGAGGTCGGTGACCTGGGTCGTGTGCACCGCGTTGCCGAGGGCGTCGAGGAACGCGCCGACGCGCAGCGGCACGAAGCGCGGCAGCTTGATGACGTTCGAGGCCGGGACTTTGACGAATTGGGCGAACGCGCCGTCCTCGTCGAGACCGTAGATGCGCGTGCGCACGCAGATGTGCCCGTCGCCGGAGCGGCACTGCGCGCATTCGCCGCAGATCACGTGCATCTCCGCCGAGACGTAGTCGCCCGGCGCGAGGCGCCCTTCGTCGGTGCGCTCGCCGCCTTCGGCGATGGCCTCGACGAAGCCGCAGAACTCGTGGCCGTAGACGCGCGGCGGATGGACCTTGTCGCGAATCGACGGATCCCAGTGATAGATGTGTTTGTCGGTGCCGCAGATGGCCGCCGCCGCGACGCGGATCAGCACTTCACCGCGGCCGGGTTGGGGGATGGGGCACTCGCGAATGGCGGTGCCTTCGGGACCATCCTGCGGAGCTGATTTGACGACTGCGATCATCGGCTCGGAAGCGGGCCGGATGCTATCACGCATGTTGCGGTGACTTGCGGCGCAGCAGCCGGCGCACGGCGCGCAGCGCGGCGTCGCTCCACTGCTCGAGCGGCGTGGCCTCCTCGATCGCCGGCGCGTCGTGATGCTGCTTCGGCAGGTCGGCGATGAATTGCGACACGGCCCAGATCAGTGAGTCGGCGTCGCGATGGAAGAGGTCCTTGTGCAAACCGCCTTCGACGCAGTGAATGCGCTTGACCGGCGACGGGCAGGCGGCGAAGAGCGAATGCGCCATCCAGCAAGGGCAGACCTCGTCGCTGGTCCCGTGGAGGATCAGCAGCGGCACGCGGAGCTGGCGGATCACGTTCAGCGTGTCGAAGACTTTCCCGGCAAACAGATGCAGTGGGAGCTTCGGGAAGAGGACGCGCGTGATCTGCGGCAGGTTCGTGAAGGTCGACTGCAGGATCAGCGCGTCGAAGGGATGGCGGCGGATCACCTGCGCGGCGACCGCGCCGCCGAGCGAGTAGCCGTAGAGGACGTGCGGCAGGTCGGGCGGCGCGATGCGCGCGTGATGGCGCGCGGCGGTGACGCCGTCGGCGACGACGCCCGCGAACGACGGTGTGCCGCTGCTGCGGCCGAAGCCGCGGTAGTCGAAGAAGAGAACGTTGAATCCGGCATTCAGCAGGTGCGGAATGACGTCCGCACTGGTGGTGAGGTTGCCGGTGTTGCCGTGGCAGAAGATGCCGCTGGCGACCGGGCGCTCGGCGCGGCAGTACCAGCCGTGCAGCACTTCGCCGTCGGGCGTCTCGATCCACTGTTCTTCGACGGCGCCTTCCGGGATGCCGTAGTCGGCCGGGTTCCAGGAGAGGACCGGCTCGCGCGACGGGCAGAAGAGCTGCGAGTTGCGGTAGGCGCGCCGGCCGAAGTCCGCCGCGACGGCGGCGCCGCCGAGGAGCAGCGGCATGGTCAGCGAGTCAGGGATCGTCGGACGCCGTTTTCGTCTGCGGAACATGGCCGTACACGTCGGAAGAGCAAGAGTTCTGCCGTGCTACAGTCCGCTCGCTTTGAAGAGCACCGAGTCGCGCCTGCGCGTCCGCTATGCCGAGACCGATCAGATGGGCATCGCCCATCACGCGAATTACCTGGTCTGGTTCGAGCTCGGCCGCACGGACCTCTGCCGCGACGCCGGCGTGCCGTATACGGAGATCGAGTCGCGCGGCTACATCCTGGTAGTCACGGACGTGACCTGCCGCTACCGTTTGCCGTTTCATTACGACGACGAGGTGATCGTGCGCACCTCCGTCGCCTCCGCCGCCAGCCGCGCCATGACCTTCGCCTACGAGCTCTACGACGCCACCGGCGAACTGCACGCGAGCGGCACGACCTCGCATCTCTGGGTCGACGCCCAAACGCGCAAACCAGTGCGCGCCGACGCCGAGGCGATGGAAAAGTTCCGCGACTACGTCACTGTGGATTGACGGAACGTCAGACTTCCCTCACAATTCCTCCGATCCGCTGCACCCACAACTGAGAGCCACCGCGGCACGTCGCCGCTCCGGAGGAATCATGGATTTCGCCGTACGACGTCAGGCGCTGTCGTTCGTGCTGTTGCTTTGCGTGTTTGCGGCAACGCCATCGGCCATGGCCGGCTGCGACGTGACCGCGCCGGAAGCCCCGCAGATTTCTCTTGGCATTACGGGATTCGACCCCGATGGACACGTGCATTTCGAGCTCACGCACAATGACATCGACTTCTTCAAGATCTATTGGCGCGGCGGCATTACCACCGAAGCGATCATGGGACGCCCCAGTCCTTTCGTGGGCACGCTCAACGGTCTCTGCCTCAGCAACGCCGAGCCGCTCCGGGTCGAAGGATTCAAATGCCAGGGATGGGGATACGACGATCCCGCCATTTTTGAGGGCACGGTCGAGCCGCCGCCCGGCGATCCGGAGGTCGATGTCGAGAAGGTATTTTCCTTCCCGGGCGCTTCCGACACGCAGATCGATCTTCATTACAAATTCCCCAATACCGCCACGTCCAATGACCGGCAGCTCATCGCCACGCTCTATCCTTCCAGCGGCGGAGCTCCGTATGTGGTGATGTGGGCCGGCGTCGGCGGAAATTCGACGCTCGACCGTGAAGGCGGTGCGCGCGCGACCGTGAGCGAGCCGGGACTGGTGCGCATCAAAGCCACCACGATGTGTACGGGCGCCTCGAACAATACGTCCTACGACGTCGGCGGCGCCTGGTGCAAGTTGCCGAAAGACCCAGCTTCGCCGGCGACCACGGTCGGACCGGCCTGCTCCTGTACGAACGATCCGGTCAATACCGCGAGCGGCGATTTCGAATACGACGAAGTCGACCCGCTTCCGGCTGCCGGTTTCCTGCCGTTCGTCCGTCACTTCAACAGCGGGACGCGCCGCGTGGGCAGGTTCGGCACCGGCTGGAGCTCGCCCTTCGACGCGTTTCTGCGCGCGTCGACCGACGCGCTCGGCGCGACGATCGTGCAGGTGGTGACGGAGTCGGGCGCGTCGGCGCTGTTCGAATTGCGCGGCGGCGCGTACGTGCAGATCGCGCCCCGAGGGAATGGATTGCGCGGTTCATTGCTCATGGAAGCCGACGGGTCGTGGACGTACGTCGATGCCGCGCATCGGCTGGCGCGGATCTTTTCGTCGTCCGGCGCTCCCATCGCATATCGGGACATCGCCACTGGGCACAGCGTGCAGCTCGGCTGGACGGCAGGCACTCCGTCGTCGATGTCCGATTCCTTCGGCAACTGGACGCTCGACGTGCAGACGAATGCCGCCGGCTATGTGTCGTCGATCGCTGTTGCCGGACACGCCGATCTGGTCTGGACGTACACGTACGACGGCGTCAATCTCGTCACCGTGACCTCGCCGGCCGGCGTCTGGCGCACCTATGAATATGCGGGCGTCTGGATGAACCGCTGGCTCTATGCTTTGTCGGCGGTGCGCGACGCTGCCGGGCGGCTGCTCGAGGAGCATTCGTTCGACGGGGCGTTGCACGCGACGAATTCCACCGGACCGTCCGACGAGATTCAATCGATCCAGACGGGGCTCGACGGCCGCATCACCGGCGAGCGGAAATCGCTCATCACTTACAAAACGGGCCGCGTGGAAACGCAATACCAGCGCGCGGTCGACGGGCGCTTTCTCGCCGTCGAGATCGACGGAGGCTGCAGCTCGTGCGGCGCGATGAATGCCGCCTATGCGTTCGACGCCAACGGGAATCTTCTCCGCGCCCAGGATGCGAGCGGCTATATCCGCACCATGACTTACGCCGGCGACAAGGTGAGCAGCGTCTCGACGTTTCTCCGCCCTGCGGACTGCGATCCGGCTACGGATTCGACGCATTGTCGCCAGACCACCGACACTCTCGCCTCGGCGACGCTCATCGCCACGGCCGCCAGTGACTTCGTCACGTACGCCTACAATGACCCGTTCTGGCCCGATCGCGCCACGCAGATCACCTCGTCGAGCGTGCTGCAGGCAGGCGAGGTGCGGCAGGAGAACGTGACCTACGACGCAGTCACGGGCGTTGTGCTGACGCGCGCCGTCAGCGGCTGGACCGGTCAACCGGCGCGCGCCGAGACCTACACCACCTCCCGCGCTCTCTATGACGGTACGGAAGTGGCCGCGTTCGATCCGGGAGGCTCGTTCGAAAGCGCCTGGCTCACGCTGCCGCAGCCGCTCTCGCTCTTAAAGTCCGACGACGGTCCGCGCACCGATGTCTCCGACGTCACCACCTACGTTTACTATCCGGTCGACAATTCCGTTCCAGCCGCCGCGCGCGGCCGTCTGGCAGCGGCGCGCAATGCCGCCGGCCACATCACCCGCTATGAAGACTATGACGTCTTTGGTCATCCGTTGCGCGTCATCGATCGCAACGGCGTCGAGCAGTCGTCGACCTACGACGCCCTCGGACGGCTGCAGTCGACGACGCTCCACGGCGTGGCCGGCTGCGACACGGCGGCCGATCCATTGTGCGCAATCGATCTCGTCGCCACGCGCACATACGACGGCGCCGGTCCTCTGCAAAGCGACGTGCGCTTCGGCGGCGGCTATACGTCTTACGAATACGACAGCCGCGCGCGCCTGACGGCGATGTCACGCGGCCCTGCGGCCAACGATCTGCGCGAGCGCATGGAGTACACCTACGACGCCGCCACCGGTCTGAAGAATCTCGAGCGAATCCTGGCGAAGGAAAGCGGTTCGTGGGTCGAGAAGAAGCGTACGAGTTATACCTTCGACTCGTTCGGCCGCACGTCGGCAGTGATCAATGCCGACTCGACCAGCGTCGCCTACACGTACGACTCCGCCAGTCGTCTGGCCACGGTGCGCGACGAGAATCACGCCACCCCGAATACGACGTACACATACGATCCGGCCGGCCGCATGCAATCAGTGCAGCAGACTCTTGCCACCGCCGCCTCCGGCAGCATCACCACCTCTTACGGCTACGACCGCCGCGGCAACCTCACTTCCGTCGAGGATCCGAACGGCAATGTCACCACGTATGTCTACGACGATTTCGGCCGCATGGTCAGCCAGGTCAGTCCCGTCACCGGTACTGCCAATTACGACTACGACGCCGCCGGGAATCTCGTCACGAGCATCGACGGGAACGGGGCGACCACCATCCGCACCTACGATGTCCTCAGCCGCGTGCTCACCGCCACCTCGACCCTCGGCTGGAATGTCGAGCAGGTGACTTCGACCTACGACGACGGCGCCTTCGGCCTCGGCCATTTGTCGACACTCACCAGCGACGACGCCACGCATGTCTATCAATACGACCGGCGCGGACTCCTGCTCGAAGACGCCGTCGCAATTTGGGACGATCCGTACGTCCAAAAGTACGCCTACGACGCAGACGGAAATCGCATCTCGATCACCTATCCGTCTGGCCGCGTCGCCACATACTCTTACGACTACGCCGGCCGGCCAATCACGCTCTCCGCGTCGATGCAGGGTGTCACCACTTCCTACGTAACCTCCGCCTCTTACCTGCCGTTCGGCCCCGTCACGTCGCTCGTGCTCGGCAATGGCCTGACCGAGTCGCGCACCTACGACAATCGCTATGCGCCGGCGTCGATCTCGCTGAGCGGCGCCGCCGGCACGCTCGCAAATCACGTCTATACGACCGATCCTGCCGGCAACATCACCCAGATCGCCGACGCGCTGAACGCCGCGTACACGCGCGACTTCGGCTACGATGATCTCAACCGCCTCACCTCGGCCATCACCGGTGTCGGCCTCTGGGGCACCGGCAGCTATTCGTACGACGCCATGGGAAACATGCTGACAGCGACTCTCGGCAGCACGACCCGTTCATTCACGTACCAGGGCACGACGCCGCGCATCGCCACGACGAGCGATTCACTCGTGCCGATGCAATACGACGACGCCGGAAATGAGCTCAACGGCCCCGTCGCGCACTCCACCGAAAGCGACGCACGCTACTACTCACCGCGCAATCTCCTCTGGCAAGTCGACCTCACCACCCGCACCTGCGCGCGTCCCACACCCGACGGCTGCTCGCGCTGGAGCGCGACCACCACCACCCTCTGGAACGGCTACGACGGCCGCGGCGTACGCGTCCTCGCCAGGCGATTCCAGAACCCCGGAGAGTTCCTCGGCGGCCAATACTCCTTCTACACCCCTGAGCTGGCGCTCCTCGCCACCTACGACGGCGCCCACGAAGACATCCTCTACTTCGCCGGCCGCCCCATCGGCTCCCAATCCACCGCCGGCGAAGCCCCCCACTACACCCTCACCGACCACCTGGGAACCCCCATCCTCCAAACGGACGCCGCCGCCACCATCACCTGGCAAGCCGAATACGACCCCTTCGGCACCATCTACCTCCAACGCACCGGCACCCCCCAATCCCAACCCCTCCGACTCCCCGGCCAACAAACCGCCCTCCAAAACCTCACCGGCGCCGAAGAAACCTACAACATCTTCCGGTGGTACCGAAGCGGTTGGGGAAGGTATACGCAGAGTGATCCCGTTCATGGTCCGCGGCTCGTTCTGAAGACCGGCCGCGTGATCCCGCCGTCGTCGAGTGCGGATGGTGATCAGTACACGTACACGGGTGGCAATCCGATCCGGTTCACTGATCCGGACGGGTTGTACACGCGGCCATGCTCGCCCGGTGACTGGAGCAACTGCCAAGGGGACTGCGACCGGATCGGAAAGCGTCTCGTCGGGTGCGGGTGCTACGGTGTCCCGTTCTGCTTCGGGTTGCTGAACTACAGCGTCGCTGAGTGCAAGGACTACCAGAACGGCTGTCCTCCATGTCCACCTCCAAACCCGCCGGTCCGCGTGGATAGAGTGCCGCCGAACGGACCGAGCACACCGCACTTCCCATGCAAAGGCGATCACTGGCACTACCAGCGGGTTGATCAGGGGCCGCCGCCGACGTGCATCTGCAGGTACACGTGGGTACTCGGCGGGTGCTTGTGAGTCTCGTGCGCTCGGACACTTTGCAGCAGCTGGAGGCTTGGTTCGCGAAACGATGCGATGGCGAGTGGGAGCACGATCACGGCATCTCGATTCAGTCGACCGACAACCCGGGATGGTGGGTGAAGATCAGCCTCCAGGGAACTGCACTTGAAGGTAAGCCGTTCGATGAAGTCAAACGCGGTGATCTGTCGCTCGACCCACAACCGCCGTGGCTGCGCTGCTACGTGGAGGAAAACACGTTCAACGGCGCGGGTGACGTGACTACCCTCGCAGAGATCCTCGATATCTTTCTAACGTGGTCCGCCGAATGAGCACTGGCGTGTTGGCGCCGAAGACACCTACAACATCTTCCGGTGGTATAGGAGCGGTTGGGGAAGGTATACGCAGACCGATCCGCTGCAACCTGGAGGTCAGGGCGTTTTCGTCGACGGTATAGTCATCGCATTTCCGACGATGGGATCTGACCCGCGTCGCTGGGCGATCGACCCGACCAGTTCAACGGTACGACACAATCGAAGCGCTGTATACCTACAGCGCTGGGACCCGGTATCGTTTACTGATCCCTGGGCCTTAAAGCGGTGAAGTGCTGGGGCCTAGCGACCGGTATGATTCCGGACTACGAAGATGACAACGGAAAGCCGCTCAAGAAGAACGGCAAGCTGTACGGAGATGCCAAATTTTAGCGGTATGCGCGGATCCACCGAAGATTCATATCGTGACGCTGACGATCACAAAACCCGCTCCGTTTCCTCCGTGCCCGGTGGAGTGCTTCTTCTTCTTCTGCTGGAATTTGGTCACGGGGCAGGTTGTGGGGAAAGTAGGTTGCAACCCGAAGAATTCAATGCAGCCATGACTGAAGACCTCATTTCGGTGTTCGGGCTGAATCAGTTGAGGATAAATCGCGAAACGGGAAACGTGTTTCGGTTTACGTCGCTGACGCCGTTTCGCGCGAAGTCGATCGGAGTGACCGCTGCTGACGGTGGGGCGGTCGTATGGTGGATTGTTTCCGCGGAGTATTCCGACACATCATGGACGCCGAGCGGCGGCGCCGTCATCGACACGTTGGACCAGGATCGCCGTTCGTGAAAACCTATGCAACCGTGATTCTGCGAAGGAACCAGTGAATGAGGGCGGTCGCAACTTGAGCGCTGTTATGTACGGTGTGGTGCCGGAGGGCTTCGTTCAGATGACGCCTGAAATGGGACAGGCAGTACCACTCGAGCGCGGGCGGACATACGAGATTACCGCCATGGGAAACCACGTCGGTGCTTTGACGTTTGTTGCTCATTAATTGCGCTGGTGCATTCGGAAGCTGCCGAAAAGAAGAACGCCATCGTGTAAGAGAATACACCCGTGAAATGGTTTCGCTCGGGTTCGGTCGCCGCTTTCCTGGTTGTTGCGTCACTGGCCGTGGCCACGTGCGACTCGCGAACGCCGGAGAGGCAAAAATCTTCAGAGCTTGCGCTGGTCGGTTTGTGGGAAAGCGAGCAGTTTGATACGCAGTTAGGTCCAACTACCGAAACGTTCTGTTTCCGCGCTGATGGGTCGGTATGGGTAAGCAACCGTAGCGCAGGTGGCGTTCTCGAGAACAACGGAACATACGTTGTGATGGACGGCGATCCGCATTCGACAATTGTGTTTACATGGGGGTCAGGCGCCTCAGCGCGCGCCGAATTGAGCGTTGACGCGCAGTCGAAACGGCTGTTCTTGAAAGCAACGCCGCGGAAGAGCCGTGAATACCGAAAACTGAGTGCCGGTTGCTGAGTGAGGCGCCGCGGCCAGTCTCGAAGCAGATCGCGCTGTGCGGGTAGTCGTCGAGTCGGTCGCGTTCCCGCTGATTCTGAAAAGAGCAGACGCTCGACGCACTTGGAGCGGCAACGCGCGACCCATCATGGCTGGGCGCGCCCGCCCCGTTCTACAGCTTCGTAAACCCGCCCTTCAATATCCCGTCGGGATTCGCCGCGAAGGTGCGTTTGTTTTCTTCGGTGGCGAAGTAGTAGATCTTGCCTTTGTATTCGAAGGTGGGGGTGGCGGCGCGGATGGAGAGTTTGCTGCCGTCGATGGGGTCCATGGCGATCGCCGGGGTGAAGGGGAGGGCGCCGCGGACTTTTTCGTCCTCGGGGGTGAAGACGATGGGGGTGGCGGTCTCCCACGGGAGGGTCTTCGGTTTCGGCGGCGGGGCCTCATCGGAGAGCATGGGCGGCGGCTCGAGGGCGGCCGGGCGCGGCGGGATGGAGTTGACGGTCTGCAGGGTCTGGGCGGCGGCGGCGCGGCGGTTGGCCGGGCCGGAGTCGCAGGCGGCGAGCGCGAGCGTCGCGGCGGCGGACAGAAGAATGGCGAAACGTCTCATCGAGCAGAGGCTACGGTGCGAAGCGCGCGCCATCTGCTGGAATAGAGACTCTCCCTTTGACATTCCTCAGCGTGCTACTACAATCGCGGTCCCGAATGCCCGGGTGGCGGAATTGGTAGACGCGCAGGTCTCAGAAGCCTGTCCTCATTAGAGGGTGCTGGTTCGATTCCAGTCCCGGGCACCAAACATCCGAGCGATCACCGATGTCATCTCCTTCTACGCCGGCCGCGCGGCAGCCGCTCGGCGACGGCGCCACCCCTCGGGAGCATGCGCCGACGGTGATCTGGAATCTGCCGAACTCGCTTTCTCTCTTCCGGATCTTCCTCGTCCCTTTTCTCGTCGTGGTTCTGCTGACGAAGTTCACCGGCCGCGAGTACGTCGGCCTCTCGATCTTCCTCGTCGCCGCGATCACCGATTTCTTCGACGGCTGGATCGCGCGCCGCTACAACCAGACCACCCGCCTCGGCGCGCTGCTCGATCCGATCGCCGACAAGCTGCTCATGTCGGCCGCGTTCATCTCGCTCGTGGAGATGGATCCGAAGCACGTCCCGGCGTGGATGGTGGTGATCATCATCGGCCGCGAGTTCGCGGTGTCCGGCCTCCGCTCGATCGCCGCGCAGCAGGGCCTGACGATCGCCGCGTCGCCGCTCGGCAAGGGGAAGATGATCTCGCAGGTGATCGCCATCTCGCTGCTGATCCTCGGCTACGAACTGGGCGAGCTGCGCAAGACGGGCACGATCGCGCTCTGGGCAGTGATGCTCTTCGCGCTCGCCTCGGGCGTCGATTACTTCGTGAAGTTCGCCCGCGCGCTCTTCTTCACGGATGAGCGGTGAGCAGCCGGTAGACGTCGTTCTTCCGCAGCCCGAATTTCTCCGCCACCGCTTTCACCGCATCGTTGCGCCGCATGCCGCTCTCGCGCAGCCGGTCGAATTCGGCACGCAAGTCGTCGATCGAGACCTCAGCCGCGGCGCGCGCCGGCGCGGCGAAGATGAGGGTGATCTCACCGTGCACTCGGTCGCGCGCGCGCAGCGTCTCGAGCACTTCGGCGATGGTTCCGCTGACGATCTCTTCGTGCAGTTTGGTGAGCTCGCGCGCGACGGCGACTTCCGTGTCGCCGAGGACCTCGAGGGCGTCGGCGAGTGAGGCGATGACGCGCTCGGGTGACTCGTAGACGATGGTGGTGTGTGCGAGCTCGGCGGCGTTGCGATAGAAGTCGAGCCGCTCGCTTTGACGGTGTGGAGCGAAGCCGAGGAAGGTGAAGGGAAGCGGCGGGATCCCGCTGGCGGCGAGGGCGAGGACGCCGGCGAACGGACCGGGCACCGGCTCGACGCGCACGCCGCGCTCGCGGGCGATGCGCACGATGCGATAGCCGGGATCGGAGACGACGGGCATCCCGGCGTCGCTCACGAGCGCGAGCGTCTCGCCGCGCTCGATGCGGTCGACGAGCGACGACGCCTTCGCATCCTCGTTGTGCTCGTGATAGCTGTCGGTCGGGCGATCGATGCCAAAGTGCGTGAGCAGCTTGCGCGTGTGACGGGTGTCTTCGCAGAGGATGAGGTCCGCCGAGCGGAGCGCCTCGATCGCGCGCGGCGGCATGTCGGAGAGGTTGCCGAGCGGCGTGCCGACGAGGATCAGGTGGGCCACGCGGCGAGTGTAGCCCACCGCCCACGAGGGCGCCTCCGGCGGGCCGGCACGGCCGGCAGCGTCGCTGATGCAGCGAACATGCGTCTCGCGAGATGAGTCTTCGTGCGGAGAGGCAACGTCAGCGCTGCCGGCCGTGCCGGCCCGCCGGAGGCGCTCCCGTGGGCGGGCGGCCCAACCTCACCGCAGCGCGAAGCTGCGCGCGAGCAGGATGGCGGCGGACGAGGCGACGTTGAGCGACTCGACGCGCGAGGACATCGGGATCGCGATCGGTTGTGCGGCGCGCAGCAGCTCGCGCGACACGCCGCCGCCTTCGTTGCCGAAGAGGAAGACGGCGTTGCTCGTCGGTGGATCGACGGACGCGCCGGCGGCGTCGGCGGCCAAGAGCGCGAGGCCGGAGTCGAGCAGCTCCTGCGCGGTCGTGTTGGCGACGGGGACGTTCAGGATCGCACCGACCGAGGCGCGGATCGCTTTCGGTGAGAACGCATCGGCGCAGCCGGGGAGCAGCAGCACGCCGGCCGCATCGAACGCTGCGGCGAGACGGACGATCGTGCCGACGTTGCCGGGATCCTGCACGGCATCGAGCGCCACCGCCACCGTCTCGCGCTTCGCCAGGATCGCCGCGGCCGAGGCTTGGGGACGTTCGAATAAGCCGAGGACACCTTGCGGTGCGCGGGTCTCCGCGAGGGAATCGAACACCTCGTTGGAGACATCGACGCCGCGGGTGAGCACGGCGATCGGTTTCCAGCCGCTGGCCGTCGCATCGGCCACCGCTTTCGGACCTTCGATGACGATCTCATGGGCATGCTCGCGGATGGCCTCGCGCACCCGCTTGACCAGCGCGTTCTGTCGGCTCGTGATCATCTCGAATAGAATCCGCGGCCGATGATACTGAAGCTGATCAAGATGGCGACCGGAACGGCGGCGAAGGCCTCGCCCTGGTCCGCGGTGTGGACCTTTCCGAGCATCCTCATCTCCGCCTTCGTCATCGCCTGGGGTGCGGAAGCGGCGCAGTTCCTCATCTCGCAAGGGTTGGCGCTGGCGATCCTGGCGTGGCTGCAGACGCTCCCGGAGTTCGCGGTCGAAGCGGTCATCGCCTGGAACGCCGGCAAGGACCCGAGCCAGACCCATCTCGCCATCGCCAACTTCACCGGCAGTCTGCGCCTTCTGGTCGGCCTCGGCTGGCCGATGATCTACTTCGTCGCCGCCGCCTTCGGCTGGAAGCGCAACCGCGGCTTCGTCAAGCTCAAGCTCGAAGAGGAGCACTCCGTCGAAGTCTTCGGCCTGGTGCTCCCCATCCTCTACTTCATCTTCATCTGGTGGAAAGGCTCGCTGTCGTTGTGGGACGCTTTTCCGCTGACGTCGTTCTACGCCGCGTATCTTTTCGTGCTCTGGAAGATCCCGCCGCAGGAGGAGAGCGAAGAGACGATGGAGGACCTCGGCCGGGTCCCGCGCAAGATCCTCTCGCTGCAGCCGCGCATGCGCAACGCCGCCATCTGGGCGCTCTTTCTCGCCGGCGGCGCGATCCTCTTCTTCTCCGCGCATCCGTTCCTCGACTCGATGCTGGCCATCGCCGCGAGCATGGGCGTGTCGACCTTCGTCTTCGTGCAGTGGGTGGCGCCGTTCCTCTCCGAGTTTCCGGAGAAGCTGAGCGCGTTCTACTGGGCGAGGAAAGTGAGCACCGCGCCGGTGGCGCTGATGAACATGGTCTCGTCGAACATCAACCAGTGGAGCATCCTCTCGGCGATGATCCCGGTGTTGTTCGTGATCAGCGCCGGCGAGATCCGTCCGCTGGTCTTCGACGAGATGCAGCGGCACGAGATTCTGCTGACGATCCTGCAGAGCCTCCTCGGCTTTCTGCTGCTGCTCAACCTCGAGCTGGTGATGTACGAGGCGCTGATCCTCTTCGTCTTCTGGGTGGTGCAGTTCTTCGTCCCGTCGATCCGCGAGGAGATGATCTGGGTCTACGGTCTCTGGTGCGTGCTCGAGGCGATCAAACTGGCGGCGGCGCGGCGCGCTCCGGCGGCGTGGCACGGGCTGCGCGCGACCTTTACACGCCGCTTCGCAGCAACGGGCGAGGGATGATACAAGGCGAGCATCGATGACCACGACCACGACCACGCAGCCGGCCATCCGGTTCTCCGATCGTGTGACGACGATGCAGGAGTCGCCGACGCTGGCGGTGCTCAATCGCGCCACGCAATTGATCGCTGAAGGTGTGGACGTGGTCGACTTTGGTCCGGGCGAGCCCGACTTCGCCACGCCGTCCGCGGTGGCCGAAGCAGGCAAGCGCGCCATCGATCGCGGCTACACGAAATACACGAACGCCAGCGGTCTGAAAGCGCTGCGCGAGGCGATCGCCGGCCGCTACAACCGCCGCCACGGCACGTCGATCCAGCTCGAGCATGTGATCGCCGGCAGCGGCGGCAAGCAGGAGCTGTTCAACCTGATGCTGGCGCTGATCCGCAGCGGCGACGAGGTGATCATCCCGTTGCCCTACTGGGTGAGTTTTCCCGATCAGGTGGCGTTCGCCGGCGGCACGCCGGTGTTCGCGAAGACGAGCGAAGAAGAGCACTTCCGGCCGCGGCTCGAGGACATCGAGGCGGTGGCGAGCTCGCGCACGCGCGGCGTGATCCTCAACTCGCCGTGCAACCCGACCGGCGCGGTGATCCGCGAAGAGGAGCTCGGCCGGATCGTCGAATGGTGCGCCGCGCGCGACGCGTTCCTCGTCTTCGACGAGACCTACGAGCTGTTCGTCTACGAAGGCAACCGCCACGCCTCCGCCATCCGCTGGTTCGAGCGCTATCCGGAAACGGTGGCGGTGGTGAACTCGATGTCGAAGACGTTCGCCATGACCGGCTGGCGCCTCGGCTACGCCATCGCCCATCCCGACATCATCAGCGCGCTCGGCAAGATCCAGAGCCACTCGACCTCCAATCCGAGCACCATCACCCAGCACGCGGCCATCGAGGCGCTACGCGGCGTCGACGAAGACGTGCAGCGGATGTACGAGGCGTACTGCGAGCGCCGCTCCTGGCTCGTGCCGGCGCTCAACTCGCTGCCCGGCCTCTGCTGCACCGATCCGGACGGAGCGTTTTATGTATTTCCGGACATCCGTGCGCACCTCGGGAAGGGTGGAATCCGCGACTCGCAGGAATTCGCGAATTATCTCCTCGACGAGGCGCGCGTGGCGGTCGTTCCCGGCGCGGCCTTCGGCGCCGACGAGTTCGTGCGCATCAGCTACGCCACCACGATGGAGCGCCTCCAGGAAGGCGTGCGGCGGATGGATGCGGCGCTGCGCAAACTACAGTCGCGCTAGGGAATGAGGCCGCGAACGCGGCCGTTCCGAAGACGCAACCTTTTGAAGGAGAACCCGTGAAAAAGCACCTCTCGATGTGGATCGCGCTGACGCTCGTGTCCGCGATCGCTTTCGCGCAGACGCCGCCGCAGCAGAAGCCGGCCGCGCAGACGCCCGCCGCGGCCGCGACCGCCGCGCCCGCACCGGCGGCCGACCCGATCATCATGGCCGCGGGCGACATCGCCATCCGCCAGTCGGAGTTCGAAACCGCTCTCAAGACGCTGCCGGCCGAGTATGCGTCGTATGCGCAGGGTCCCGGCAAGCGGCAGTTCGCCGAGGACTATCTGCGGATGAAGATGCTCGCAGCGGAAGGGACGAAGAACGGATTGCAGAACGATCCGGACGTCATTCAGCAGCTCAACCTGATGCGCGAGAACCTGGTGGCGAACGCGCAGCTCCAGAAGATCCAGGACTCGATCAAGATCAGCGACGCCGACCTGCAGAAAAAGTACGACGAGAACAAGAATTCGTACGAGCAGGTGAAGGCGCGCCACATCCTGATCGCCTTCAAGGGCAGCCCGGCCGCGCAGCAGGGAAAGCCGGAGCTGACGGAGGAGCAGGCGAAGGCGAAGGCGGAAGAGATCCGCAACAAGATCGTCGGCGGCGCGTCGTTCGAAGAACTGGCGAAGAAAGAGTCGGATGACACCGGCTCGGGCGCCGAAGGCGGCGAGCTCGGCGAGTTCGGCCGCGGCCAGATGGTGCCGGAGTTCGAGAAGGCCGCATTCGAAGCGAAGGCGGGCGAAGTGACCCCGGTGGTGCGCACGCAGTTCGGCTATCACATCATCAAGGTCGAGAGCCACGGCTACACGCCGTTCGAGCAGGTGAAGGCGATCATCGAGAAGAATGAGCGCCAGACGCGTCTGCAGGCCGCGCTCGAGTCGATGAAGTCGGCGTCGAAGCCGACGTTCAACGACGCGTACTTTGGCGCGCCCGCCGCGCCGCAGCCGCAGGCCACGCCGCCCGCTTCCAACGGCGGCGAGACGAAGAAACAGTAGGCGCGCATCTCACACGCGCGAGGTGAAAAGGGCGGACCGCGGTCCGCCCTTTTTGTTATCGTGCGGCCTGCATGGAGATTCCGGCGAAAGTATCGATTTTCAACCGCACGCTCGAGATCAAAGGGAAGCCGGCCACGCTCGTGGCCATCAACGACTACGGGTTCTACGAGGTCGTGCTCGAAGTGCAGCAGCGGAATCACACCGTGCTCTTCCCGATCGCCGAGACGGTGCTGATCTTCAACGACGCGCTGCCGGCGATCTCTGCGGATTTCGAAGTCGAGCGGTGAGTCGGGGGACCGACGAGGGGCCTCCGGCGGCTGGGGCCGAGGGCCCCAGACCCCATTGGTTGGCCTAGCCTCCGCGACACAGTGTCGCGAGCTTGGACGGCAGTGTCGCGGAGGCTAGGCCA
>DASVQE010000003.1:0-31315 GCA_036389275.1 Thermoanaerobaculia bacterium | reverse complement strand
TTGGTTGGCCTAGCCTCCGCGACACTGTGTCGTGAGCTTGGAAGGCAGTGTCGCGGAGGCTAGGCCAACAGACGGGGTCCGGGGCCCGTGGCCCCGGCCGCCGGAGGCCTCCGGTCGTCCTACGATCTCCTACGGACTGATGGTCTGCTGCAGCAGCGCGACTACTTCTTTGCCGTAGTTCGTGCCGAGCCAGCCGAACAGCGATGAGAACGCGCCGAGGATCGAGCCGGCCAGGACGCTACGCAACTGACCGCTGTCCTTCGCGACGGCGCGCGCGTTCGTCAACTGCGTGTCGACGTACGGCGCGAGCGCGGTCGGATCGGGCTGCAGCATGATCTCGCGCAGTTGCAGCATGTTCCGCAGGTGCTTGAAGCGGAGATCCCACTTGTAGAGGTTCTCGAAATTGCGGATGAAGATGTCCATGCCGGGCGCCTGCTCCGCCGCGTCGGACTGGCCGGCCAGCAGGCGCCTGCTCTGACTCTCGTCAAAATCGGGATGCGGCACGACGGTCGCCTCGTGGAAGTGCTGTTCGTAAAAGTCGTACAGCGGGTTGTTCGAGTAGCGGCTGGTGATCTCCGCGTTCAGCTCCTCCATCTGACGCTCCAGCGCCTGCCGCCGCGCGTCGACTGCCGGGAGCTTCAGGTAATTGGCGACGGAGCCGAGCCAGTCGGCGTACCAGTCCGCGACGTGCCGCTCCTCGGCGCGCCGGCGGTAGATGCCGATGAAGAACGGCACGACGCCGACGGCGACGAAGGAGACCATCGGCAGTGCCACGAAGAACCAGGCGCGTGACAGCGGCCAGCCGCGCGCGGCGCAGACCACGCGCAGCGACGGCTCGGCGAGCGTCAGCCCGATCAGCAGCAGCGCGGTCTGGTTGAACATCATCGAGAACATCGCCACGAGATACGAGTCGCGGAAATCGTTGTCGACGTGCTCGGAGCTGACGATCGGCCACGACAGCACGATCGTGAACACTGCCGTCACGACTTGACCGACCACGAATTGGAAGAACGTGATCAGCACGATGGCGTTCGGATGGCGATACGGATAGATCCAGAACACCACCAGAGTAACCAACAGGTTCAGCAGCGCGGCGGCGGCCGCGGCCGGCAGGATGAACCGGTTTCGGACACCGGTCATCATGCCGATGATGAAGCTCATCGTGTTGATCTTCGTCTCGTTGTAGGGCAGCGTGAAGCCGGAGATCGCGCCGGCGATCTGGTAGAGCAGGTGCCCGATCACCGACAGCACGATCAGCGCGCCGACGCCTACCAGCGAGATCAGCCCGGTGAGCGACCAGAAGATCGCCAGCGACAGCAACGACATGCCGACGGCGAGCAGAAACCTCGTCGCGCCGCGCTGGCGCCCTGACTGAATGACGCGGGTCGTGATCTGCTGCTGCTTCAGGGTCAGCTTCGACAGAGCTGCCACGAAGCAGAAGAAGAGGAGCGTGTGGAAGATCTTCGTCAGCATCTGCCGCTGTCCTGAAGAAACGAATTGGGGACGGAGTTGCGGCAGGATAGCCGTAACGACGGAGACGAGGCAAGACGTCGAGGCGGAAAGGCGGAGATCAATCCACCCGGATGAAATCCTTCGTCTCGAACTCGTACGAGCGGATGCGGCGGCAGACCTCGAAGCTGTTGTTTTGCGACTCGTCGTTGCTGTTGCCTTCGATGCTCAGGAACACGTCGTCGTGGACTTCGGTGACGATTCCGACGTGGTGCCAGCCGCGGCCGCGGCGGGCGACGAAGAGGCTGCCCGGCTTGATGTTCTTTCGCTCGCTGCGCTTCGGCGTGGCGATGAAACGTCCGCGGCGGCGCGCGCGGCGCACGATCTGGCCGACGCTGGAGCAGCGCGGCAGCGGCGGCTTGCGACCAAGCGATGCCGCCGCCTGATGGAGGCAGTAGGTGGCGAAGCCGGCGCACCAGGCGATGCTCTTGCCTTCGTCGCCGCGCATGTAGAGACGCACCCACGGTCCGAGGTTGTCGTGACCGACTTCGCGTGCACGCGCGGCGAGATGCTGCTCCGCGCAGGCGATCACCGCCTGCCCGAAATCGGCCGGCGGATGCTGCAGCGCCGCGGTGGCGGTATCGAGGCGGTGCGTCAGCTTCGCCCATGTGGCGCTGCCGGCGATCCCATCTTCCTGCAGACCGTGGATGCGCTGAAAGCGTCTCACCGCGAATTCGGTGGCTACGCCGTAATGCCCATCGGGCACCACGTCGACGCCGAGCGCTTCATCGAGACAGAGCCACTCCTGCACGTACCGCACGCCGCGTCCGCGGTCGCCCAGCTTCCAGTTGCGCATCGCGCCACCTCGCACTTCGAGAATACGCCACGTTGTATAGAATCCGCGCCGCGGCCTGCGATGTGCATTTCCGCCGCGTCGAGAGAATGGTCAAAACGAAGAAAGAAAACAGCAGTGCGGCGGTCGCCGAACCGCAGTGCGGCCCCGAGTGGAGCGAGCTCCTCCGGCAGATGATCCTCATCCGCCGCTTCGAGGAAGCGACGGAGCGGGAGTTCCGCAAAGGCAAGATCGGCGGATACCTGCACGTCTACATCGGGCAGGAAGCGGTCTGCTCCGGCATCATCAGCGCCCTCGGCGAAGGCGACGCGGTCTTCTGCGGCTATCGCGATCACGCCCAGGCCCTGGCCCTCGGATCCGATCCCGGCAAGGTCATGGCCGAGCTCTTCGGCAAAGGCACCGGCATCTCCAAAGGCAAAGGCGGCTCGATGCATCTCTTCGATGCCGAGCATGGCCTCTACGGCGGCTACGGCATCGTCGGCGGACATCTCACGCTCGCCGCCGGCGCCGCCTACTCGCTCCGCTACCAGGGCAGCGACCGCGTCGTGGTCTGCTACTTCGGCGACGGCGCGATGAACATCGGCTCCTTCCACGAGGCGATGAACATGGCCGGACTCTGGGGACATCAGGGCATGTGCCCGATCATCTTCGTCATCGAGAACAACGGCTACGCGATGGGCACCGCGCTCGACCGCCACTCCGCGCTGACCGATCTGGCGGCGCGCGTGCGCGCCTACGACATCCCGACGGAAAAAGTCGACGGGCAGGACATCTTCGCCATGCGCGGCGTGGCCGACCGCGTGGTGCGGCAGGTGCGCGACACCGGCCGTCCCTACTGCATCGAAGCGATCACGTATCGCTTCTCCGGCCACGGCGCCGCCGACATCCTGCAGCCGTACCGCTCGAAGGAAGAAGTCGAGAAGCATCGCCATCGGGATCCGATCACCATCCTCCGCACGCGTCTCTCCGAAGTCTGCGGACTCGGCGACGACGATGTGAAAGCGATGGACGAATGGGCGACGGCCGAGGCGGCGAAAGCGGTCAAGTTCGCCGAGGAGAGCCCGCTGCCCGACGGCGCGGAGCTCTTCACCGACGTCGTCGCCGAGCACGGCCCGCATCCCGTCGCCGAAGAGGAGCACGAGTAGTGGCCGAGAAGAGCTATCGGGACGCGATCCGCGACGCGTTGATGGAAGAGATGGATCGCGACCCGAACGTCCTGATCATGGGCGAGGACATCGGCGTCTACGAAGGCACCTTCCGCATCACCGCCGGCATGCTCAAAAAGTATGGCCCGAAGCGCGTGATCGACACGCCGATCGCCGAAGCCGGTATGGTCGGCACCGCGGTCGGCATGGCCATGCTCGGCCTCCGTCCGGTCGTCGAGATGATGACCATGAACTTCTCCATCGTGGCCGCCGACCAGATCGTGAACCACGCCGCGAAAGTGCGCTACTTCTCCGGCGGCCAGGTTGACGTGCCGGTGGTGATCCGCGGTCCGCACGGCGCCGGCGTGCAGCTCTCCGCGCAGCACTCGCAGTCCTTCGAGTCGTTCTACGGCCACTTCCCCGGACTGCACGTCGTCGCGCCGGGAACGCCGGCCGACGCGAAGGGTCTGCTCAAGACCGCCATCCGCGGCAAGGACCCGGTGATCTTTCTCGAGAGCGCCGCGCTGTACGGGATGAAAGGCGACGTGCCGGACGATCCCGATTTCACCGTGCCGTTCGGCCGCTCGCGCGTCGCGCGCGAAGGCCGCGATGTGACCATCGTTTCGTACGGCCGGATGATGCAGCTCTCGATCGCCGTTGCCGACAAGCTCGCGAAAGACGAAGGCGTCGAGTGCGAGGTCATCGATCTCCGCACGCTGCGGCCGCTGGACATGGAGCCGGTGTACGCGTCGGTGTCGAAGACGCATCGCGCCATCGTGGTGCAGGAGCAGTGGAAGCCGTTCGGCGCCGCGGCGGAGATCGCCGCGTCGATCACCGAGGCGGTCTTCGACGAGCTCGATGCACCGGTGGCGCGCGTGACCGGCGAGGACGTGCCGATGCCGTACGCGCGCAATCTCGAGCTGCTGGCCACGCCGCACGAGCCGCAGATCGAGGCGGCGGTGAAGAAGGTGATGTACGCGCATGGCTGAAATCATCATGCCCAAGATGGGCGACGCGATGACCGAAGGGAAAGTCGTCCGCTGGTACAAGCAGCCGGGCGACGCCATCAAGAAAGGCGAAGCCGTCGCCGAGATCGAGACCGACAAGGTGAATCTCGATCTCGAAGCGGAAGACGACGGCACCCTCGGCGAGCACGCGGCCTCCGAAGGCGAGATGGTGCCGGTGGGCGGCCTGCTCGCCCGAGTCCTCAAAGAAGGGGAGAAGGAAGAGAAGAAGGAAGCACCTGCGGAAGAACCGAAAGCCGCACCTGCCGAAAAACCGAAGGACGCGGAGGCTGAAGAACGGCAGGACGCACCTGCGGAAGAGCTGCCGGCGCGCCGCTCGACCGATAAAAAAGACAGCGTCAAGCACACCACCGGCGAGTACCACGAGGCCATCGAGCAGAAGGGACCGCGTCGCGACCGCGCCTCCACCGACACGCCGCAGGCGGTCGAGGAGAATGCGGCCGGCGACCGCCGCCGCTCCTCGCCGCTGGCGCGCCGCATGGCCCGCGACCTCGGCGTGAGTCTCGACGACGTGCAGGGCAGCGGGCCGCGCGGCCGCATCGTCGCCGCCGACGTGAAGAACGCGCAGAGCAGCGGCAGCGCGCGTCCGGCGAAGGCAGAGCAACCGTCATCGAAGCCGCAGCCATCGCAGCAGCCGCGCGCGCCGCAGATGCCGCAGCTCGCCGCCGCGCCGCCGCTCGAGACGAAGATCATCCCGCTGAGCGCGATGCGCCGCACGATCGCAAAACGTCTGGCCGAGTCGACCGGACCGATCCCGCACTTTTATCTCACCGCCGACTACGACGTGACCAACCTCGTCTCCGCGCGGCAGCAGGTGGCCGACATCGCCGGCACGAAGGTGAGCCTCAACGACTTCATCATCCGCGCCGTGGCGCTGGCGCTGCGCCACCATCCGAACGTCAACGCCAGTTGGGGCGACGACGCCATCACGCAGCACGGCGAAGTGCACGTCGGCGTGGCCGTGGCCACGAGCGAAGGATTGATCACGCCGGTGATCCGCAACGCCGATCAGAAGTCGGTGGTCGACATCGCCGCCGAGGTGCGCGCGCTCGCCGACAAAGCGAAGAACCGCCGCCTCAAGCCGGACGAGTATCAGGGCAGCACCTTCACGATCTCCAACCTCGGCGCCTGGGGCATCGAGGAGTTCACCGCCATCATCAATCCGCCGAACGCCGCCATCCTGGCCATCGGCGCCGCCGAGCCGCGGCCGGTGGTGATCGATCGCCAGATCGTCGTGCGCGAGCGGATGAAAGTGACCATGTCGTGCGATCACCGCATCGTCGACGGCGCCATCGGCGCCGAGTTCCTCAAGACGCTGCGTGCGTATCTGGAGCAGCCGCTGCGGCTGGTGATGTAGGGATCTCAGCTATCATCCTCCCAACGTGAGTCCCCGGGTCCTCCTGCTCCTCTTCCTCTCTTTCCTTCCGGTCGCCGCGCGCGCGAGCTGCAACCTGCACTTGCGTTATGAAAACGGCGAGCTGCGGTGGGACGCGGTGCCGGGTGCGCAGCAGTATTGGGTGCAGGAGTCGTTCGACGGGATGAAGACCTCGCGCAACTTCTCGACGCGCGAGAACGTGGTGAAGGTCACGCATCGCGCCAGCGCGCCGACGGTGGTGCGCTATGCGGTGACGGCGGAGATCGAGACGGGCGTGCGCGCGCTCGCGGACGGCGACTCGACCGACGCGTGCGTCTCCGCAATCAACGTCACCCTCGGCGTCGACGCCGCCTTTCGCGACCTCACGCGCCGCGCCGTGTTGCCGATCGTCGGCTCGACGCCGGGCGCGTTCGGCGGCAGGTTCCGCACCGCGCTGGTGATGCGCGGCTCGCCCGATCAACACGGGCGGCTGATCTTTCATCCCGCGGGCGGCGTCGCGAGCGACAGCGATCCGTCGATGCGCTACAGCTTCTCCGGACCGGAGCCGCTCGCGTTCGACGACGTCGTCGCGGCGATGGGGCAGAGCGGCATCGGCTCGATGGACGTCGTCCCCGACGCCGACTCGCTCACGCGTCTCCCCGAGATGCAGGTGCGCCTCTACAACGACACTTCCATCGGCACGTTCGGCACCTTCGTCACGCCGGTGCTGCCGTACGACTACCTCGGCTCGCGCGGTCTCGAGATCCGCATTCCCGACGCGCGGTTCCGCGTGAACGTCGGCCTGCGTGCGCTGACCGGCGTGACGGTGAAGGTGCTGGTCTTCGGCGCCGACGGACGGCTGCGCGATCTGCGCGACCGCGACTTTCCGGCGGGCTGGATGCAGCTCACCTCCGCCTCCGATTTCGCCGGCTCGACGCTCGCGCCGGGCGAGTCGCTCACGCTGCTGTTCACCGGCGGCGCGGTGCCGTTCTACACCATCACCGAGAACGCCACGAACGACCCGACGCTGGTCGTGCCTCCGGCGCGCGGCAGCTCGTCCGACGTCGGCGCGTATGTGGACTAAACGATCGCAAAGGTTGTTACACTAGGAGCATCCCCGAATGCAGAGCGCCCACGAGCTCCTCATTCTCTTCATCGTCCTCTTCGTCATCTGGGTGGTTCTGAAGGTGGCGAAGCTCGCGATCCGCGTCATCTTCCTGGTGATGACGATCGCCATTCTCGTCGGCGTTTTCTGGTTCCTGTTCATGAGGTGAACGTGAGCGATCGCAAATACAAGCATCGTGGTTATCAAGACGCGGGCGGCTTCAGCTCGCACTCGAGCGGCGGCGAGCGCCCGCAGGGTCCGCGTCCGGAGCCGCAGCGCCAGCGCATGGAAGGCGCGCCGCGCGGCCGCACCGCCGGCGGCTTCGGCCCCGAGGCGTTCAAGTGCAATCAATGCGGCCAGCTCCGTCACAGCCTCGGCGACCTGACCACCGAGGAGGCGTGCGGCAAGTGCGGCGCCGACCTGCACACCTGCGGCAACTGCCGCTTCTTCGATACGACCACGTTGTGGGAGTGCCGCGAGAACATCCCGGCGCGCGTGACCGGCAAGCACGCCCGCAACGAATGCGCGTTCTTCCAGCCGAAGATCGTGAAAGACCTCGCCGCCGACAAGGGCCGTCAGCCGCAAACGCCCGACGATGCGCGCAAAGCGTTTGATGCGCTTTTCAAAAAGTAGACTGCCCGGTCTCGCGCTTTCGATCCTCTCCGGCGTCCTCTTCGCGCTCTCGTTTCCCGACTACGCCGTCGGCTGGCTCTCGTTTCTCGCGCTCGCGCCGCTGCTGATCGCCGTCGTGCGCGCGCGCACATCGCGCGGCGCGTTCCTCTACGGCTGGCTCGCGCAGACCACTGCCTGGCTGATGATGGTGCCGTGGGTGGTGCGGGTGATGTCGCACTACGGCGGCCTGCCGTACGCGGTCGGCGTCGCGCTGCTGATCGCCATGAGCCTCTTCCTCGGACTCTACGGCGGTCTCTTCGCGTTTCTGGTGAGCCGCTTCCGCCTCGGCGCGCGCTTCCTGCCGTGGCTCCTCGTGCCGCTGGCCTGGGCCGCGGTCGAGTACGCGCGCACCTATCTGCTCACCGGCTTTCCGTGGAACCTCATCGCCGTCTCGCTGGTCGACTACGCGCCGATGATCCAGATCGATCGCGCCATCGGTCCTTACTTCACCGGCGCGATGATCGTCTTCGTCTCGACCGTCGCGGCCTGGTGGCTCACGCAGCGTCCGCCGCAGATCGCGCGCATCTTCGTCGGCGGCAGCCTCGGCATCCTGCTCCTGGTGTGGTGGGGTACCGGCCTGGTCGCGTCGAAGCTGCTCGCGCGTCCGAACGGAGCGCAGCCGGTCACCGCGGCGCTGCTGCAGCCGAACATCTCGCAGGAGATGCGCTGGAGCGAATCGAACGTGCTGCAGATCTACCAGCGCATGATCTCGATGACCGTCGATGCGGCCAAGCATGGCGCGCGCGTGGTGATCTGGCCCGAGTCGACGGTGCCGCTCTCGTACACGGAGACGGAGTTCTATCGCCAGTCGATCGAGGAGCTCTCGCGGCAGTACGACATCGACATCATCCTCGGCTCGGTGGCTACCGATCCGCGCCAGCCGTCGCGGCTCTGGAACTCCGCGTTCCTGGCCAGCAGCGGCAAGACCATCGGCCACTACGACAAGATCCGCCTCGTGCCGTTCGGCGAGTACGTGCCGCTGCGCGAGATGCTCTTCTTCGCGAAGAAGCTCGTGCACGCGGTGGGCGAGTTCGCCTTCGGCACGAACGACTGGCCGCTCGGCGGCAAGCTCGCGTACGGCCCGGCCATCTGCTACGAGATCGTCTATCCGCAGATCACGCGCGCGCAGGTGCGGCACGGCGCCGTGGTGCTGGTGACGATCACCAACGACGCCTGGTACGACGGCACCGCCGCGCCGGCGCAGCATCTCTGGCAGGCGCGCCTGCGCGCCATCGAGGACGATCGCTATCTTTTGCGCGCGGCGACGACCGGCATTTCCGCGTTCATCGACCCGACCGGACGGATGCTGCAGTCGCTGCCGATGGGCCGCGAAGGGATCATCTACGCGCGCTTCCAGCCGCGCACGACCATCACTCCGTACGTCCGCTTCGGCGACTGGTTTGCGTGGCTGAGCGTGATCGTGGTACTGATCGCTGCGTTCTATGCGAGAAGACACGCTGACGCAGATCGCTGACCTTCGCGAACGACTCCGCTCGGTACGGAGCTATCTTTGACCTCGCTTCCGCGCGCCGAGGGCTCGACGAGATCGAGCGAGAGATGTCCGCGCCCGGCTTCTGGGACAACCCCGAGGCTGCACAGGAAGTGGGACGCCGCCGCTCGCGCGTAGAAAAGCGCATCGCGGCCGGAACCGCCATCGAATCGAAGTCGGAGGAGCTCGACGTGCTGCTGGAGCTGCAGCGCGAAGGCGAGAGCGTCGACGCCGACATCGACACGCTCATCGCCCAGCTCGAGCGCGAGGTCAACGAGATCGAGCTGACCATGAAGCTCTCCGGCGAGCACGACGAGCGCGACGCCATCGTGGCCATCCATCCCGGCGCCGGCGGGACCGAGTCGCAGGATTGGGCGGAGATGCTGCTGCGCATGTACCTCCGCTACTGCGAGCGGAAGGATTGGTCGACGGAGATGCTCGAGTATCAGGCCGGCGAAGAAGCGGGCCTCAAGAGCGCGACCTTCATGGTGCGCGGCGACTATGCCTTCGGATACTTGAAAGCGGAGAACGGCGTGCACCGTTTGGTGCGCATCTCGCCGTTCGACGCGGCCAAGCGGCGGCATACGTCGTTCGCATCGGTGTATGTCTATCCCGACATCGACGACACCATCGAGATCGAGATCAACGACAAGGATCTTCGCGTCGATACGTACCGCTCGTCGGGCGCCGGCGGCCAGCACGTCAACGTCACCGACTCCGCCATCCGCATCACCCATCTGCCGAGCGGCATCGTCGTCACCTGCCAGAACGAGCGCAGCCAGCACAAGAATCGCGACACCGCCATGAAGCTGCTGCGCGCGCGGCTCTATCAGATCGAGGTCGACAAGAGGAAAGAAGAGCAGGCGAAGATCGAAGGGGAGAAGAAGGACATCGGCTTCGGCAGCCAGATCCGCTCCTACGTGCTGCAGCCGTATCAGCTGGTGAAGGACGTGCGCACCGGCTACGAGGTCGGCGACCCGCAGCGGATCCTCGACGGCGATCTGGACGGCTTCATCGAGGCTTTTCTGGCCGGCAACGCGCGGAAGAGCGCGGAGTAGCGGTGGCGATGCGCGTGGCCATGCTCACGCCGCTGCCGCCCGCGCGCACGGGCGTGGCGCACTACGCGTCGCTGCTGCTGCCGGCCTTGCGCGAGCGCGTGGCCGTCGACGTGCTGGAGGAAATGCGCGACGGCTACGACGCGTACGTCTACCAGCTCGGCAACAACCCGCATCACGAGTGGATCTACGACGCCGCCGTGCGCAGACCGGGCGTGGTAGTGCTGCACGATCTGGTGCTGCATCACCTGATCGTGGAGAAGACGCTCGCGCGCGGCGACGTCAAGGGCTACGTGGAGGCGCTGCGCGCGAATCACGGCGCGGCAGGTGAGGCGTGGGCCCGCGGCCGCGCGGCGGGACTGCACAGCGAGATGGGCAACTTCCTCCTGCCGGCCTCGGTCGAGATCGCGCGCCGCGCAACGGCGGTGATCGTGCACAACGACTACGCCCGCACGCGCCTGCAATCGTTCGGCGTGACCACGCCCATCCACGTGGTGCCTCATCCCTACGTTCCCACCCGAGGAGCCGAGGAGCCGAGGAGCCGAGGAGCCGTCATCGGTTTCCTCGGATTTCTGACGTCGGCCAAACGCGCGCATGTCGTGCTCGAAGCCTTCGCTGCGGCGCGCGCGCGCGACCCGCGCCTGGAGCTGCTGATCGTCGGCGAGCCGGCGCCCGACATCGATTTGCGTCTGCTGCAAATCGACGGCGTCACCATGACCGGGTATGTCTCGGACGAAGAGTTCCCAAAGTACTACGCCCGCTGCGACCGCTTCGTGAACCTGCGCTATCCGTCCGCCGGCGAGACCTCGGGGACGCTGATCCGCGCGCTCGATGCCGGCAAGCCGGTGGCGGTCAGCGACTATGCGCAGTTCGCCGAGCTGCCCGATGACGTGGTCACGAAGATTCCGCTCGGCGACGGCGAAGTGGAGGCGCTCGCCCATTTCATGCTCGCCGGTTCCGTCGATCCGGCGCGGCAGCGCGCCTGGCTGGAGTCGCATGCATCGCTCTCGCTGGCGGTGGAAGGCTACCTGCGCGCGCTCGCGCCGGCGGCGCAGTCGGAGTCCGCGGAGGTGCGCGCATCGCTGCCGCTCTTTCCGTCGCTGACGATTGTTTCCACCCATCCGCTCATCCTGCGGAACGACGGAGACGTCACTCTGCGGACCCGGACGTATGGAACGCCGGAATACCGTCTCATCGCGCGCCTCTTCGACGGCGAGCGCGTGGTCGACGATCGCTGGCTCGCGCTGCCGTGCGATCTGGAGCCGGGTGCGAGCGTCGAGATCGAGTTGCCGCTGCACGGCCGCGGCGACCGCATCGAGCTGCGTCACGCGCTGCAGGATGTGCCGGCCGTCGACGACCGTCCCTTCGGGGTGCTCGATGGTCGATGACGCAACCGTCGATCGCCTGCGCGTGCTGCTGCGCGACCGGCCGGCGGTGGAGATTCACGCGCCGCAGCATCGCCGCGCCTGCGTGCTCATCCCGCTGATCCGCACGCCGACCGGCTGGTCGATTCTCTTCACCCGCCGCTCCGAGAACCTCGCCGCGCACAGCGGCCAGATCGCCTTCCCGGGCGGCTCGGTCGAAGCAGGCGAGGCCCTCGAGTCGGCCGTCGTGCGCGAGGCGGAGGAAGAAGTGGGCATCCCGCCCGAGCGCGTCGAGCTGATCGGCCGCCTCGACGACGTCATCACCCACAGCGGCTTCCTGGTCGCCCCATTCGCCGGCGTCATCCACGACCCCGTGCACTACGTCATGCAGGAAGCGGAAGTGGTGGAAGTCTTCGAAGTCCCCGTCGAAGCGCTGCTCGACGTCGGCAACCCGGAAGTGCGCTCCGTCCCGTTCCGCAACAAACGCTACCCGGCCTACTTCTACCACTACGGCGACTACGAGATCTGGGGTCTCACCGGCCGCATGCTCAAGGCCTTTCTCGACGTGGTGTGGGAAGCGGTGTAGCGCGTCAGCCGGTGGCGCCGCAGCCGGTGGCGATGCTCTGGATCTTGCTGTCGATCACGGCGCACGGCACGAGCGTCGGGCTGTCGGTGCACTGGATGGCCACCGTCTGCGAAGAGGCGTTGTAGTTCCAGGTGAAGGTGAAGCCGCTCTTCGAGGCGGTGCCTTGCGGCGTGTTGATGACCACTCCGTACTGCGCGGCCTGCGCGACCAGACAGCTCCAGACTTCGGACGTGACGCCGTTGAAATTCTGCATCGGACATGCGGACATGGCTGTTTTTCTCCTCCGTTGAGGAGTGACGGAAAGACGCCAATCCATACCCGACAAAAATTTCAGCGGGAGCGGCTTACTTGAGCAAACTCTCGACGTACTCCGCCAGCGCCGCGCCTTCTTCACCGGCGTCGACGATGGCGCCGTTCACCATGTAAGTCGGCGTGGCCCGGATGTCGTTGGCGAAGGCGGTGCCTTCACCTTTGAGGATGAGGTCCTTCAGCTCCTGGGAGCCGAGGTCGGCGTCGTAGCGTTTCAGGTCGAGATCGTGATCCTCGGCGAAGTTCCGCGCCCAGTCCCAGAAGAGGAACGCGTTGAGGTTCTCCTGATTCGCGTAGACCTGCTTCTTGTAATCCCAGAACACCTCCGGCTTCTGGCGATAGATGGCGCGGCCGGCCAGGGCCGCGGCGAACGCCCACGGATGGGCGGTGAGCGGCAGGTCGTAGCGGACGTAGCGCACCTTGTCGCCATGCTTGGCGAGGATCGGCTCGAGGTAGGCGGAAGCGCGGCGGCAGGACGGGCACTCAAAGTCGGAGAACTCGACCACGGTCACCTGCGGCTTGTCGGCGCCGCGCGCAGGCGACGCCGGCAGGAACTGCTCGAACGCTTTGAGGCGCTGCGCGTTGATGTCGGCGTTGGCGCGGCGGAAGTGGCCGAAGAAGAAGATGCGTCCTTCGCGATCGAGCTCGCCCTCGAGCGGCATCTTGCCGTTCTCGGTCGTGGCCAGCAGCGTCACGCGATAGAGCCCGTCGCTGGTGGCGGTCGTACGATCGATCACCGGCGTCACGGTCTCCTGCATGTTGCGATACATGAAGTGCTTCAGCTTCTCCTCGGGCGTCGCGCCTTCTTCGCCGGAGATGTCCCACGGCATGCCGACGAAGAGGCCGCCGGTGGGCGAGAGGACGCTGACGAGCTGCCCTTCGCAGGAGCGGCGCTTGCTCGACATCGTCACCACCGAGCCGGTGAAGCGCTGCGGCAGGCGGAGCGGCAGCGCGTCGTAGGAGAGCGTCGTCTCCGCGCAAACCGGCAGCGCGGCGCGGACGGCCTTGTCGAGCTGCGGATCGACTTTGTAGTCGGGGTCCGCGGCGAAGAGCGGCGTGCAGACGAGGGCGAGCGCAGCGAGGGAGAGCCGTTTCACGGGCGAGGAAACGGACGGGAGTGGGCGGGAGATTCCGGGCGCGCCGAAACGCGCCCGGAACGATGCGGGCCGCTAGTTGTTCGGCGGAGCGTCGGAGATGTCTTCGAGCGCGTTGCCGACTTTGCCGTCCTGGTTCGTGTTCGTGGCGATGTCGCCGATCGAGACGATCCCGACGATCTCATCGTTGCGGTTGACGACCGGAACGCGGCGCACTTCGGCGCTGGTCATGAGCGAGAGCGCCTCGTTGACCGGCGCATCCTCGCGCACGCTGCGGACCTGCTTGGTCATCAGCTCGTTGACGCGGACATTGCCGAGGTCTTTCCCTTCGGCGAGACCGCGCACGACGATGTCGCGGTCGGTGATCAGGCCGATGATCTTCTTGCCGTCGACCACCGGGACCACACCCGTGTCCTGTTCCTTCATGATGCGGGCGACGTCGCGGATGCTGTCGCTCTGTGAGACGCACTCGGGGTTCGCCGTCATCACGTCCCGGACGTGCCGTTGATTCTGAGCCATGTTGCTGTGCCTCCTTCGACAGAGGAGAGAGCAACACGGGTGCCCGTTAGAACGAGACGCGCAGCCCGGCGCCGACCGTCAGGTACCGCGCGCGGAAGTCGCCGCGCGACCAGTGGTAAGCGGCCTCGACCAGCACGCCGTAACGGCGCGAGAGCGGAAAGTCGGTGTTCGTGCCGACGCTGTAGCCCCAGTCGCGCGCGGCCTCGGCGCCGTTGCCGCTCTGCCGGTACATGCCGACGCCGCCGAAGAGCGCGCTGCGGCCGAACGGCTCGGAGAAGCGGTACTCGACGATCGCGTCGACGTGTTGCACTTCGCCCTCGACGTCGCGGCGGAAGACGGTGTCGGGATCGGTGGTGGTGTCGACGCCGTCGACGACGGCGATCTGCGTCTGGATGCGGCCCGCCTTGATCTTGAACCAGGTGCCGGGATCGAGCTCGGTGGCCCAGTAGAGATCGACGGCGCTGTTGCCGAAGGAGAAGTCGCTGTCGAGGAACGGCTGGCCGCTGTGATTCGGAGCGGCGTCGATGAAGCGGCGGCTGCCGCCGACGACGATCCCGAACTCGGTCGACTGAGCGAATGCGGGCAGCGCGGCACAGACGGCCAGCGCCGCGAGCAGAAGGGTCCGTTTCATGCCCGGCACTATACGGGAGGAAGAAGATCGGTTCAAAGGTGGGCTCCTTTCGGCGCGCGGCACGCGGCACTACAATCGCGGCGTGCAGAGCACGTTGTCGACTCTTGGACGGGAGGCGCTGCGAATCGTTCTGCCGGCGTGGTGCGCGGCCTGCGAAAAAGAGCTGCCGTGGCGCGAGCGCACCGCCTCCTGCTGCGCGCGCTGCTGGTCGTCGCTGCCGCGCATCGCCGTCCCGACCTGCACCTTCTGCGCGCTGCCGGCGCCGCCGGGTCACGAAGGGACGTTCGTCTGTTTCTCCTGCGAGCACGATCCGCCGCGGCTCGACTGGTGCGCGGCGTGGGGCCACTACCGCGGCACGCTCGAGCGGCTGCTGCACGCGCTCAAGTTCCGCCGCCACGATTTTCTCGACGACGCGCTCGCCTCGCTGCTGCACGAGACGCTGCGCGCGCGAGGTGATCTCGCCTTCGATGCGATCATCGGCGTGCCGATGACGCGCGCGAAAGAGCGGAAGCGCGGCTACAACCAGGCCGAGCTCCTGGCGCGCGCGCTGGCGCGCCGCGCCGCCGTCCGATGTGATATGACGCTGCTCGCTCGCCGCGACGGTCGCGCCACGCAGTCGACGCTGCGCAGGAGCGAACGGGCGGAGAACGTCCGCGGCGCATTCGCCGCATCATCCCGCGTGAAAGGACGATCCATTCTCGTCGTCGACGACATCTGCACGAGCGGAGAAACGCTCCGGGCCTGCGCCGCCGCGCTCCGCTCCGCCGGGGCCGCGCGCGTGGCCGCCCTCGTCGTCGCCCGCACGAGCTGATCCTGCATGTTCCGCGCGTTCTTCATCGCACTCTCCGAAAGCCGCATGCTCCGCTCCGTGGCGGAGCGCTCGCGCGCCGGCCGCCGCGTCTCGATGCGCTTCGTGGCCGGCATGTCCGTCGACGACGCTCTGGCCGCCACCGCCGCCACGAACGCCAAGGGAATGTCGGTCTCGGTCGACAACCTCGGCGAGAACGTCACGAATCTCGACGAGGCCCGCGAGAGCGCGCACCTCTACCACGACATGCTCGACGCCATCGACGCCCGCAAGCTGAACGCGAACGTCAGTCTCAAGCTCACGCACATGGGGCTAGACGTCGACGAGGCGGTGTCGCGCCAGATCGCCGCCGACGTCGTGGCGCACGCCGCGCGCATCGGCAACTTCGTGCGCATCGACATGGAAGGCTCGCCGTACACGCAGAAGACGCTCGACATCGTCCGCGAGCTGCACCGCCTGCCGGATCACGCCGGCCGCGTCGGCGCAGTGATTCAGGCCTATCTGCACCGCAGCGAGCGCGACGTCGAGGAGCTCTGCGCGGAGCGCATCCGCATCCGCCTCTGCAAAGGCGCGTACAAGGAGCCGCCGGAGATCGCCTTCCAGGCGAAGGCGGATGTCGACGCGAATTTCGTGAAGCTGATGAAGATCCTGCTCAAGAGCGGGACGTATCACGGCATCGCCACGCACGACCCGAAGATGATCGAGGCCACCATCGCCTTCGCGCGTGCCGGGAAGATTCCGGCCAGCGCCTTCGAGTTCCAGATGCTCTACGGCGTCCGCCGCGATCTGCAGGAGCAGCTCGTGAAAGACGGCTGGGGCATGCGCGTCTACATCCCGTTCGGCACCGAGTGGTATCCGTATCTGATGCGCCGCCTGGCCGAGCGTCCGGCGAACGCCATCTTCATCCTCAAGAATCTTTTCCGGAGATAAGGACATGCGTCTTTCCGTCTGTGCGCTTCTGGCCGCCATCGCCATGCCTGCCTTCGCCGCGACGCCGGCCGACGAGGTGCGCGCGGCGGAGACCGCGTTCGCCAAAGCCTTCGCCGATCGCGACGCCGCGAAGTTCTTCTCGATGGTCGCCGACGACGCCACCTTCATGGGCTTCCGCCCGCTGCGCGGCAAGCAGCAGGTGCAGGCGCAGTGGTCGCGCTTCTTCGAAGGTCCGGCCGCGCCGTTCAGTTGGGGACCGGAGCGCGTCGAGGTGACGGCGGACGGGAAGATCGGCCTCTCGACCGGACCGGTCTACGGCGACGACGGCCGCTACAGCGCGAACTACTCGTCGATCTGGCGGAAGGAGCCGGACGGCTCGTGGAAGATCATCTTCGACCACGGCACCGGTCCGCTGCCGCTGCCGGAGAACAATCCGCCGTTCGAGGAAGGCTTCATCCCGGCCGAAGACGGCGCGAAGCTGCACTACCGGAAGATCGGCCGCGGACCGGTCACGCTCATCGTGCCGTACGACAGCGGGCTGCATCAGCAGTTCCGCCAGTTCACCGACATGGCCACGGTGGTGACGTACGACTCGCGCAGCCGCGGCAAGTCGACGGGCGCCGCGTCGACGATCCAGCAGGACGTGCGCGATCTCGAGACGGTGCGCGCGTTCGTCAAGGCCGAGAAGTTCGTGCCGGTCGGCTTCTCGTACTACGGAAAGATGGTGGCGATGTACGCGCTCGCGCATCCCGAGCATGTCACCCGCATCGTGCAGGTCGGCGCGGCCGAGCCCGCCGAGACGACGGAGATGCAAGCGGCGGAGATGGAGTCGCTCGGTGCGCCGGCCGCGGACATCGCCCGACTGCGCGAGCTGCGCGCGATGGATCCGAAGCAGCGCGATGCCGCGGAGTACTGCAAGGCGGAGCTGGGGATGATGCGCTATCTGCTCGTCGCCGATCCGGCGCACGCGTCGCGGCTCGAGATTCCGTGCGACCTTCCGAACGAGCAGCCGGCGCATCTGTTCAACGAGATGAGCGGTCTCTGGAAAAGCGTCGAGGAGACGAAGCTCACCGGCGACGATCTGAAGAAGATCGCCGTGCCGGTGCTCGTCGTGCACGGCGAGAAAGACCGCAACGCGCCGTACGCGAGCGGACAACAGTGGGCGACGCAACTGCCGGACGCGCGGCTCGTCACCGTGCGCAACGCCGCGCATGCAGCGTGGGCGGACGATCCGGTGACCGTGTTCGCCTCGATCCGCGCCTTCCTGCGCGGTGACTGGCCGGCCGGCGCCGCGAAGCTCGACTGATGCGCACCATCGCCACGACCGTCGGGCTGCTGGTGGTCTCGAACATCTTCATGACCATCGCCTGGTACGCGCATCTGCGCAACCTCTCCTCGCGGCCGTGGTACATCGCCGCGCTGGCGAGTTGGGGCGTGGCGCTGTTCGAGTATCTGGTGCAGGTGCCGGCCAACCGCATCGGCTACACGCGCCTGACGCTGCCGCAACTGAAAGTGCTGCAGGAAGTGATCACGCTCTGCGTCTTCGCGCCGTTCGCGATCTTCTACATGCGCCAGCCGCTGAACCTGAACTTCCTCTGGGCTGCGCTCTGCATGGTCGGCGCGGTCTTCTTCATGTTCCGCTGACGTCCCACTGCGGCCGCTCGCGCCAGCGGTCGTGCATCCAGACCCACTGCTCCGGCACGCGGCGGATCTGCTCTTCGAACTCGCGCGTGATGCGCGCGGTCAGCTCCACCGGGTCGTCTTCCTTGCGGCACTGGAACGGCGGCAGGAAGCGCGCGCGATGTCTGCCATCGGGCAGCCGCTCGATGTACGAGATCGAGACCATCGCCTCGGTGCGGATCGCGAATTTCGCCGGGCCGATTGGCGTGAGCGCCGGCGTTCCGAAGAACGGCACCTTCACGCTTTCGGTGCGGATGTTCTGGTCGATGACGAAGGCGAGCATGCCGCCGCCGCGGATCGACTGGATCATCTCGCGCGCGGAGCTGGTCGTGCCGCGGCCGATGGTGCGCACGCCCGCCTTGGCGCGCAGGTCGACGATGTACTGATTCATCTCCGGCTGGTCGCGCTCGCGATGGAGCACGCTCACCGGACGGCCGTACGTGCCCATCACGAACGACAGCCACTCCCAGTTGCCGCAGTGCGCGGTGAACATGATCACGCCGCGGCCGGAGTCGAGCACCGCCAGCACTTCGTCGATGCCTTCGACGATGGTGGTCTCCTCGCGGCGGCGCGCGTCGAGGTTCGGCATCCAGGCCAGCTCGAAGAGCGACTGGCCGAAGTGGCGGAACATCGCGGCGATGGTCGCTCTCCGTTTCGCTTCGCTCCAGTCGGGAAAGGCGAGGGCGAGATTGCGCAGCGCTTTGCGGCGCTCGCGGCGGACGAGGTGCCAGGCGAGGCGGCCGAGCGTGCGGCCGAAAAGCTGGCCGAGGCGGAGCGGAATGCGGCGGCCGACGGCGGTGACGACCACCAGGCCGCGATAGATGAGGCGCGCCCTAAATGCTCGCGCCTTCGCGCTTGCCATGCTTGAACTCCCGCACGAGGACGTCCCAGTCGCCGCGCTCGCGCAGGAGCCGCTCGACGATCTCGCGGAACGCGCCGCCGCCGCCGCGGCTCTCGAGCTTCCACTTCGCCGCGGCGCGCACTTCCGGCGCGGCATCGGCCGGCGCGGCGGAGATGGCCGCGCGCGTCATCGGCGCGAGGTCGGGCAGGTCGTCGCCGGCGTAGACGATCTGCTCGAACGTCAGCTCGAGTCTGCGCAGGATGCGCTCCGCCTCTTCCAGCTTGTTGCTCGCGCCCTGATGCACCTCGACGATGCCGAGGTCGCGCGCGCGGCGCTCCAGCGCGGCGGAGGTGCGGCTGGTCAGCAGCGCCACGGCGATGCCGGCGCGCTGGGCGAGCTTCACCGCCAGCCCGTCGCGCACGTGAAACTCCTTGATCTCGTTTCCGCGGCCGGCGTAGATGATCTTCCCGTCCGTCCAGACGCCGTCGACGTCGGAGAGGATCAGTCGGATGTCGTGCGCGGCGGCCATGTCAGTGGCGGAAGTGGCGCTCGCCCGTGAACACCATGGTCATGCCGCGCTCGTTGGCCGCCGCGATAACCTCGGCGTCGCGCACCGAGCCGCCCGGCTGAATCACCGCGCGCACGCCGGCATCGGCCAGGATGTCCAGCCCATCACGAAACGGAAAGAACGCATCCGACGCGGCGAAGGTGCCGTCTGCCGGAAGGATGGACTTCATGATCGCCACCTTTGCGGCATCGACCCTGCTCATCTGTCCGGCGCCGATGCCGACCGACTGCGAGGCGCGCGTCAGCACGATGGCGTTCGACTTGACGTGCGCGCAGACGATCCAGGCGAACTCGAGTCCGTTCAGCTCTTCGGCCGTGGGCTGTCGCTCGGTCACGACCTTCCACGTGTCGCGTGCCGCGACCACGTCCGACGATTGCACGAGCAGGCCGCCGGCCGCGCTGCGCAAGTCGTCGCGCGGGCCGCTGCCTTCGTACGTGACCAGGCGGAGGTTCTTCTTCTTCGCCAGCATTGCCACCGCTTCGTCATCGAATGACGGCGCCACGATCACTTCGAGAAAGAGCTCGCCGGCCGCGCGCGCCGCTTCCGCATCGAAGCGCTGATTCACACCGATGATGCCGCCGAACGCGGAGACCGGGTCGGCTTCGATGGCGTCGCGCAGCGCCTCGGCCAGCGTCGCCGCGCGCGCCACGCCGCAGGGATTGGTGTGCTTGATGATCGCCGCGGCCGGCTGGCGAAAGGCGCGCGCCAGTTTGATCGCCGAGTCGAGGTCGAGCAGGTTGTTGTACGAGAGCTCCTTGCCCTGCAGTTGCGTGAACGGCCGCTCGCCGGCGCGCACGTAGAAGCCGGCGGTCTGGTGCGGGTTCTCGCCGTAGCGGAGATCCTGAAACTTCTCGAGGCTCAGCGTGAGCCGTCCGCCGCCGCCGAGGAACGCGGCGATGGCGGCGTCGTAGGCGCTGGTCTTCTCGAACACGCGCACCGCGCACTTTAGACGGAACGCGTCGCTGACGCTGCCGCTCTCGAATTCGCGCAGGAACTCGTCGTAGAGCGACGGATCGCAGAGCGGCAGGACGTGGCGATGATTCTTCGCCGCCGCGCGCAGCATCGATGGGCCGCCGATGTCGATCTGCTCGATCGCTTCGTCGACGGTCACGCCGCCTTTGGCGATGGTCGACTCGAAGGGATAGAGGTTGACGACCACCAGATCGATGGGCGGGATGCCGAGGCGCTCGACGTCGGCGAGGTGATCGCGATTGCCGCGGTCGTGCAGGATCGCGCCGAACACTTTCGGCGTGAGCGTCTTCACGCGCCCGCCGAGGATCTCCGGCGCGCCCGACCACTTCGCGATCGGCGTGACGGCGATGCCGGCGTCGGTGAGGTGCTTGGCGGTGCCGCCGGTCGAGAGGATCTCGACGCCGCGTGCGCTCAGTGCGCGCGCGAGCTCGGCGATGCCTGTTTTGTCGGAGACGGAGAGGATCGCCCGTTCAATGTTGGCCATGCAACGACAGATTGCCGTCGCGCATGACGGCGGCCGTGCGGACGTCGCCGCCGGCTTCCTTCCAGATGAAGTAGTAGAGGTTGACCAGATCGGTGACCGCGCGCGAGTAGCTGACCGAAGCGATGCCGAAGGCGGTGGAGCGATCGTCGAACGCGGCCGACGAGCGCAGCGTTCCGCCGCGCGTGTACTCCTCGGCCACGATCGGATAGAACTTCGCAGAGCGCGCGAAGGTGCGGTCGAGATACGAGCTCAACTCGAAGCGCGGATCGAGTCCGTAGAAGACGGTCGGGAACTTCGCCAGGCGCCGCTCGAAGTAGGTCTCGAAGTCGTTCTGCGACGTGGCGATGCGCGGGTCGTCGTTGGCGACGTGGAACGGATTGTTGGCGTCGGAGACGAGATGGGCGAGGATGCCCAGCCGCTCGACCACGTCGTTCATCGGCTCGCCGGCGCGAATCATCTTGATGGCCAGCCGCGCCTCGCGCTCGATGCCTTCGCGCAGACGGCCCTGCCGCGAGAGGACGAGGTAGCGGTGGAGGTCGCTGCCTTCGTCCGACTGCGCGCGCGCCAGTCCGGCTTTGTAGTTGCCGTCGAACTTTTCGATCACGACGCGCAGGTCGGGCGGCGCCAGCGCGGCGGCCTTGAGCGCGATGCGCTCGTCGGAAGCACGCGTCCAGGCGCCGGCGGTGATCGGAAACCACAGGAGCAGGACGATTCCGAGGCGCCTCATTGTTGCGCGTGATCGTAGCCTATGCACCGCGACTTTGCAGCCCATCTGAAAGCGCTCTACGCCTGCCGCGCCTGCCCGAACGTCGGCGGCGAGCCGGTCACCGGCGCCGTCTGGGGCGCGCGCGTGATGCTGGTCGGGCAGGCGCCGGGGCCGCGCGAGGCCGGCGAGCGGCGCCCGTTCGCCTACACGGCCGGCAAGCGGCTCTTCTCCTGGTTCGCCGAGCACCTCGGCGTCAGCGAGGCGGAGTTCCGCGCGCGCGTGCATATCGGCGCGGTGATCCGCTGCTTTCCGGGACGCGACGCGAAGAACGGCGGCGACCGCGTGCCCGACGCGACGGAGATCGCCAACTGCGCCGCGCATCTCGATCGCGAGCTGCGCCTGCTGCGTCCGGAGCTCGTGATCGCGGTCGGGACGCTCGCCGCCAAGCAGCTCCTCGGCATCGCCGAGCTGAAAGACTCGGTGGGCCGCGTGCATCGCGTCACGCGCGCCGGTCACACCTTCGACGTCGTGGTGCTGCCGCATCCGTCGGGCCGCTCGACCTGGACGAACAGGCCGGAAAACGCGACGTTGCTGCGCCGCTCGCTCGAGTTGATTCGCGGACGGATCTAGCGGTTCGCTACACTCGCAGCATGGTGAATCGTCTGCTGTGCGTACTCCTCACGATGCTCTGCTGCGAAGCCGCGCTCTGCGGCGTGCGCATTGAGCGCGGCAGCGTCGACGTCGCGGGCGTCGGCAAGCTGAAGAGCGTGACGTCGGTGCCGGAAGGTGCGAGCGGAAAGCTGCCGGCGCTGCTGCTCGCCGGCTGGCTGTCGTGCGACTCGGTCGACTCGCAGGACGAGAGCGACGGCTTCATTCACTTTCTGAAGGACGTCGGCGAGCAGTCGGGCTTCATCGTCATGCGCGTCGACAAGCCGGGCGTCGGCGGCAGCGACGGCAAGTGCGTCGAGGCCGATTTTCAGAGCGAGCTGGCCGGCTATCGCGCGGCGTGGCAGGCGCTCGCGGCGCGCGCCGATGTCGACACCGCGCGCATGTTCGTCCTCGGCCTGAGCAACGGCGGCGGCATCGCGCCGCTCGTCGCCGGACGGCCGGCCGCGGCGGGATTCGTCGCGATCAACGGCTGGTCGAAGACCTGGTTCGAGCACATGATGGCCATCGAGCGCCGGCGCCTCACGCTCGCGCACCGCACGCCGGCCGAGGTGAACGCGCGCATGCGTGCGACCGCGGAGTTTTACAACGAGTACCTCAATCGCCGCCGCGCGCCGAGAGCGATCCTCGCTGAACGGCCGGCGCTCGCGGTCGCATGGGAAGGAACGTCCGACACGCAGTACGGCCGGCCCGCCGCCTTTTTCCAGCAACTGCAGGCGCTCAACCTCGGCGACGCATGGAACAACGTGAAGGTGCCGGTGCTGGCGATGTGCGGCGGGCAGGACTGGATCATGGACTGCGAAGATCATCGTCTGATCGCGTCGGCGGTGAACGGCAACCGCGCCGGCATGGCCACGTTTGTCGAGATCCCGGAGATGGATCACCTGCTGATGAAGCACTCCTCGATGAAGGCCGGCTTCGACGGAAAAGAATCTGGTACGTTCGCGGCCGAGAGCGTGCGCACGGTGGTGCAGTGGCTGCGCGCGCAGGCGGCGCTGCCGTAGACTCCCGCGATGTACAAACGCTCGCTCTGCGCGATCGCTCTCGTCCTCGTCACGCTGCCGCTCTTCGCGGCGAAGCGCCGCTCGGTCGCGCCCGGCGCGGCGGGACGCTGCACCTACGGCGTCATCGCCGACGGCATCTACGCGTCGTCCATCGCGCAGGACGAGAGCTACGTCTACGTCACGGACGAGAACAGCAACACCGTGGTGCGCGTGTCGAAGAACGGCGGCACGCCGCTCACGCTCTTCGATACGAGCGGCCTGCTCGTCTTCTCGCTCGCCGTCGACGCCACCACGCTCTACATCGGCGCGAGCCCGGGCGACATCTTCGACCTCAAGCCGGGCTCGATCTACGCGGTGCCGAAAGCGGGCGGCGCGATGCGCACCCTCACCACCGGCGTGCTGCTGCCGTCCGACATCGCCACCGACGACACCTTCGTCTACTTCGTGGCCAGCGGCACGATCGATTTCATCACCGGGACCGCGCAGGCGAACGGCAGCGTCGAGCGCGTGCGCAAAGACGGCACGCAGCGGGAGAAGCTCGCCGAGAACCTCTCGACGCCGACGACGCTGGCCCTCGATGCGAGCAACGTCTACTTCAGCGAGGCGGGTTTCGCGGCCTCGAAGCCGACCGGCGGCGTCTGGCGTGTAGCCAAGGGCGGTGGCGCGGCGACGTTGCTCACCAACGGCTGGCTCGCGGATCAGATCGACCAGACCGCGAACGACGTGGTCTTCTACGGCATCCGCACCGACGAGTCGCAGCTCGGCCTGCACCGCGTGCCGAAGAGCGGCGGGAACGTGGCCACGGTAGTCCTCGAGGAGGACGTCATCGCCGGCCCGCACGTCTTCGGCGACTTCGTCTACTACGTGACCTATCCCGACGAACAGAGCGATGCGCTGATGCGCGTGCCGGTCGCCGGCGGCGCGCCGGTGATGCTGCGAGAGGCGCGGCTGGGCGAGGTCGACTTCGTGATCGACGCCTGCGCCATCACGTACGGCACGGTCGACGACACGATCGTGCGCGTCCCTCGCTGAGCCTCGGACCGTTACTAAGGCCCGAGGCTCAGTATCGGGCTACTGCGCCGGCACGTACGTCGGATCCTGCGTGATCTCGTCGATGGCCGAGCCGTACGCGGTGACGCGGCCGCTGCCGCCCACCACCTTCACCGACACGCGCGCGTTGTAGACCGCGGTGCCGAAGTTGAAGTCGTTGAGCGAGAACTGGCGGAACTCGTTCGCGGCGAGGTCGTAGCGGACCACCGGCGAGGCGAGTGAGTCGGGCACGATGGCCGTCACCTCGACCGACACCGGCGCGCCGCTGGTCTCGGCCAGGCCGATGTTCGTGCGGATGCGCGGCGACTGCTCGAGCTGCAGGATCTGCAGCGCGCGATCGTTCGCGCCGATCGACTGCGCCGGCGTCACGCCGGGGATGAACTGGCCGTACGTACCGTTCGCGGTCTGGTTGTACGTGCGCGCCGTCGCGGTGAGCTGCGCGTTCTGCGGCGTGGTGACGGCGATCATGCCGCCGGCGCCGTTCGGCTGGCCGAAGAAGCTGCCGAGGACGTTGTCGAGGGCCTCGATCTCACCGGCGTCGAGACGGATCGTCTTCTCGACCTTCGCGTCGGGATTGCCCTGCGGATAGAACGTGACCGTGGCGTCGGTGGCCGCGCCGGCGTTGAAGACGCGCAGGTCGGTGACCCAGAAGGCGGCGCCGGTGTTGAGATAGGCGGTGCCGGGGACGACGAAGCGGTTCGCGCTCACCGCGCCTTTCACCACTGCCGAGACGAGCAGCGGATCGTTGGTGCGGTTGTCGATCTCCGATACATAGGCAGTGACCTTACCATTGCCTCCGGTCACTTCCACTTCCACGCGGCCGTTGGCGAGGTCGTTGATGCCGTTGTCGCTCAGCATGCCGTTGAGCTGGCGATGCTCGCCGGCCTGCAGCGACACCGGAATCGTGGCGATGAGCTGGCTGGCCGCATCGAAGACGCGCACGGTGAGATCGGCCGCCTGCCCGGACGCCTCGGCGAAGCCGAAGTTGGCGCGGTACGCCGCCGACTGCGACACCTGCTGCAGCGAGAGGATCGGCGACGGCCCGCTGGTGGCGCGGCCGATGAAGTCGGCGAAGCGCGTGGCCGGGATGAACTGTCCGAACGTGCCGTTCGGCGTGAAGTTGTAGGTGCGGCTCGAGGCGGCGGTGGTGAGCGGCTTGATCGACGAGGTGATCGAGGAGAAGAGACCGCCGGTCGTCGTCGACGAAGTGGTCGTGAGCGGCCGCACTTCGAGCATGCCGACCGCGCTGGAGATGGTGCCGGTGCCAAAGACGCTGGAGACGATGTCGTCGAGGGCGACGGTCGCGTTCGGCGCGATCTCGATCGACGTCGAGCTGCCGTTGACCGTGCCGTCGACGCCGGACGGGGTGAAGTTGACCTGATACTTCATCGTCTGCGCGCCGAGGTTCGTCACGCGGATGTCGGACTCGAAGAGCGAGCCGTTCACGCCGGCGGCGTGGCCGACGACGGGGAAGATCAGCGCGTCGGGCCGCGGCGCGCCCTTGCCCGCGGGCGCGACCGGCGTGACGAGGCTGACCGAGATCGGGACGCTGGAGATCGTGGTCGCATTCGTCTGCACGCGCGCGCCGGCGGCGCTCGAGTAGCTGACTTTGATCGTGCCGGTGTTCGTGCCGAGGGCCAGCGCGCGCGAGTCGGCGCTGACTGTGAGCGTGATGCCTTCCGGCGGCAGCGTACCGCTCGACGGCGTGACGGTGATCCAGGGACGGTCGGCGGTGACGGCGAAGTGCAGCGGCGTGGACGTACCGGGCAGGAAGATCTTCTGCAGGATCGTGTCGCCGGAGCCGAGCTCGGTCGAGGAGTTGTTCGACACCGGCGCGACCACGAACACGCCGACCACGTCGGAGTACGGACCGCGCGCGTCGCTGCAGTTGCTCACGCCGCGCACGCGATAGAGATACTGCTTCGCACCGCTGGTGACCTCGTGCTGAAAGCGGCGCGAGTTGTCGTCGGTGGTGAAGGTGACGGCGTCGGAGAAGTCGAGCTTCGTCGCTTCCTGCAGCTCGTAGAGGCCGACGTTCGCCAGCGGACTCCAGCTCACGCGGTACTTCGTGTTCGACGCCGCCTGGCCGACTACGTTCGCGATCGGGCGCGACGGCGTGCCGCACGGCTCCGGCTCGGCCACGCGGAAGTCCGACACCGCCGATTCCGCCGACGGGCAGCTCGGGAGCTGCGCCTCGACGTACCAGTGATACGCGCCCGGCTTGAGCGTCACCACCGCGGCCGGTTCCTTGGTCGAGGCGATGATGTTCGGCGTCGCATCGCCTTGCCACGCCCAGACCGTGTAGCTCGTCGCCTGCGGCACTTCGCTCCAGCGGAAGCGCACCGGCGACGGCGCCGGCGGATCGTCGGCGTCGGGCAGCAGCAGCACCGGCTTGATGCGGTTGCAGTCGCTCGGCGTCACTTCGAACGTGAGCGTCTCCGACTCGATCGGATCGCAGCCGGCGAAGAAGGCGATCACGCGCCACTCGATCGTGCCGGGCGGGATTTTCTGACTCAGATGCGTGTCGCTGGTGGTGCCGACCACCGTGGGCGAGCCGTCGTCGACTTTGACGATGACCGCGTACTTCACCGCGCCGCTGAGCGGATTCCAGGTGAACTCGATCGAGCCCGGCTGCGCGACGGCGCCGTTGGCCGGCGCGAGCGGCTGCGGCGCGGCGGTCGGGCAGTTCTGCGAGCGCGGGATGGTGAAGCGCGCGCGCGTGGCGAAGGTGGAAGGACACGACTCGAAGACCGCTTCGACGCTCCAGTCGACCACGCCCGGCGGCAGCACGCGCGTGAGCTCGGTGTCGTCGGTGGCGCCGATCAGTTGCGGTTCCGCGCCGTCGATGGAGACGAAGAGGCGATAGCGCTCCGCGCCTTCGACGGCGGTCCAGACGAAGGTGACAGGCGAAGTTGATGTTGAACCTTGCGGCGGCGAGATCAGCGACGGCGCGGCGGTGTTGCAGCGCGGCGCGGTCTCGCCGATGACGAAGTGGGCGATGGTCGACGCAACCGGACGGCAGCCTTCGTACAGCGCCTCGACGAACCAGCGGTAGTGTCCCGGATCGTCGAGCGTCAGCGAGACGTGGTTGTCTTTCGTCAGCGCGACGTCGGCGAAGGCGGCGCCTTCTTCCGCGAGCCAGACGCGGTACGCGCTCGCACCTTCGGCGACGTTCCAGCGCAGCGTGACCGGACTGGTCACCTGCGGCGGGTTCTCTTCGCCGCCGAGCGGCGCGACCAGCGTCGGCGCGGGCTTGCCGCTGCACGACGCGCCGTTCTGCACGGTGAAGTGGCCGTCATCGGAGAGCACCGACGGGCAGTCCTCGCGCAGCGCTTCGACGCGCCATGTAATGGCGCCCGCCGGGAGGTTGAGGTCGGCGTGCGTGGCGGTGGTGCGGGCGATGTTGAACGGTGCGCCGCCGTCGAGCGAGACGTAGACGCGATACGCCGTCGCGTTCGCGACCGCGCTCCAGGCCACGTGCACCGGCGAGCTCACGCTCGCACCCTCGGCCGGCGACTGCAGCGCGATCTCCGCCTCCGGGCACTGCTCCGTCTCGGTGGCCACGCGGAACGCGCCGATGGCGCTGCGCACGTCGGGACAGGCGGCGAACTCCGCCACCACGAACCACTTCACGACGCCGGCCGGCACGAAGACGGTGAGCGAGTTGGTGTCGGTGTCGCCGTAGAACTCGAAGTCGCCGTCGCCGGCCGCGGCGTAGACGCGGTAGTTGATCGCCTTCGGCACGTCGCTCCAGCGCAGCTCGACGGGCGAGGCGACGCCGGTTGCGCCGGTGGCCGGCGAGAGGAGCTGCGGCGCGGCGTTGCCGTCGCACGAGGCTCCCTGCGACACGGTGAAGACGAAGCGCTCGCTGAGCGTGGTCGGGCAGTCGTCGCCGAAGAAGGTCTGCACCGCCCAGGCGCCGGTGCCGGCCGGCAGCTCGGTGCTGATCGAGGTCTGGTCGGTCGTCTCGAGATCGATGGTCTCGCCGTTGGTGAAGACGATCACGCGATAGGCGCTCGCATTCGGCACGGCCGACCAGCGGAAGGTGACGGGAGAGGTGAGCGCGGCGGCGTTGTTGGCCGGCGCGAGCAGCGTGGCCTTGCCGGGATTGGCCGGGCACTCACTGGTGGTGGTGTCGATGATGGTGACGGTGCGCTTCGGCGACTCGACGCCGGGGCAGTTGTCGTAGTCGGCGGCCACCCACCACTTGTACTTGCCGGGGGCGAGGCCGGAGACGGCGGTCTCGGTGCCGGTGGTGTCGTCGACGAGCTCCGGCGTGCGCGCGCCCTCGGCCTGCAGGAAGACGCGATAGCCGTTGGCGTTCGGCGCGCTGCCCCATTCGAGGATCAGCGGCTCTTCGACCGTGGCGTTGTCGGCGGGCGAGAGCAGAGGCGGCGCGGTGTTGTTGTTGCAGCTCGCGCCGCCGCTCACCAGAAAGTGCGACGGCTCGGCGTAGTTCGGCGGGCAGGAGTCGAAGTTCGCGCGCACCGTCCAGCCCCAGTCGCCGGCCGGCATGGCCGTGGTGAAGTCGGTGCGGGTGGTGTTCTCGACCAAGGTCTGGAAGGACTGCCCGAAGTCGGGCGTCACCTGGACGTCGTAGCTGACCGCGCCGGGCACCGCGCTCCACTCGAAGCGCACGCTGCTGCCCGCGGTGAAGGTGGCGCCGCGCGGCGGACCGAGGAGTGACGGGCGATCGGTCGGACAGGTAGTATAAAAATATGCTACGTCCGAGCTGAGGTCGGCGCAGTTCGGCGCGTGGACGGTGACGTACCAGTTGATGTCGCGGCCGGCGTCGATGTTGACGATGCGGTGATCGTCGAAGGTCGGGCCGCCGATGGAGAACATCTGGCTGCCGTCCTTCGAGGCGAAGACTTCGTACGTGCCGGCGTTGGCCACGGTGGTCCAGCGCAGCGTGATCTGCCCGGGCGAGACGCCGGCGCCGTTGGCCGGCTCCACGATCACCGGTGCGGCGGTGGGACAGACGGCGAGGGCCGGGACGGCGAGCACACCGATGACCGCGGCAAACGACAGCCAGAGGGACAGCCTTCTCATTTCACGCTCCGAGTTCGATTGGACCTTGGACGCGCAATGTAGGCCATCCGTTTACGCCGGCCGGTGATTGCGGTCACCACGATTGTAGGATGTTCGGGTGAGCCACGAAGCGGTATTCATCGCTGCGAATGTCGCCGAGGCGGAGGCGGTGGAGGAACTGCTCGAAGAGGAAGGCATCGAGTTCGAGCTCACGCCGGAGCCGTTCCTGCGCGGCGGCGCCCTCACCACGACCTGCTTCACCGGCCTGCTGTTCGAAGTGCTCGCCGGCCAGGCGCCGTACTGCCGGCAGTTGCTGACGAAGGCCGGCTTCGGGCGCGGCGTGGTCGATCCGGAGGAGTGAGGCGACGCGCGCGCGTTCGCGTCAGGGCGTGAAGCGGATCGAGTCGAGGAGCGCCTTGAATTCGGCGCGCGTATCGTCGGCGCCGCTCTGCGCTGCGGTCGTGGCGATCAGGTAGAAGACGTCACCGTCCATCACCACCACGGTGCCGCCTCGCGCCTTCAACGCGACGCCGGCCTTGTAGCGCAGCTCGTAGGTGAACGTACCGCGCGCGGCGGGACGGCCGCCCACCGTCACGTTCGGCTCCCATTCCTCGACGCGCGACGCGAACGCCATCCGGGTGAGGGCCGCCATGATCTCCTTCGCCCACCGCTCCGGCGTGATGTCTTTCATCTGCGCCGGCCGCTCGAGGCGCGTGACGGTCACGATCGGGTTCAGCCCGGCGTGCTCGTACGGATACTTCGAGAGCAGGAGCAGCGGCTCGCCCGACCGCTCGCTGAGCGCGCGTTTCGCCGTCTCCTCGTCCTTGAAGTGTTGCGCCGGATGCGGCTGGTCGAGCTCCGCTTGGTCGCGGCGGCGCCACCCTTTCGGCAGCTCGGCGCTGATGCCTTTCGCAAGCTCGACGCGTGCGGCTGCGGCACTCGCGGCGACGAGGAGCAACAGCATCGTGATGACGGCGTGTTTACGCATATTTGTTCGCGCCGGTGTTGAAGACCACCACCACCTCGTTCTCGCTGATGGTGCCGCGCGTGCGGAGCTCGTCGAGCGCCGCCCAGGCCGCGCCGGTCTCGGGACCGGCGTCGATTCCTTCGCTCTTGCGCAGCTCCGCGGCGGCCGGCTCGATGCGCCGCTCCTCGATGGCGATGGCGCCGCCGCGCGAGTCGCGCAGCGCGCGCAGCATCAGCCGGTCGCCGAGGGCGCGCGGCACGCGCAGACCCCAGGCGTGCGTCTGCGGCGACTCCCATTCGGGCGCGCGGTCGAGCTGCTGATCGAACGCGCGCACGATCGGCGCGCAGCCGGCCGACTGCACGGTGAACATGCGCGGCCGCTCCGCGCCGATCCAGCCGAGGCGCTGCATCTCGTCGAACGCCTTCCACATGCCGATCAACCCCGTGCCTCCGCCGGTCGGGTAGAGGATGACGTCGGGAAGCCGCCCGAGATCGTCGAGCAGCTCGTAGCCCATGGTCTTCTTTCCTTCGACGCGATACGGCTCCTTGAGCGTCGAGAGGTCGAAGCCGCCGCTCGCGGCGATGTACTGCTGCACACGTTTCGCTGCATCGGTGATGACGCCCGCCACCAGCTCGACCTCGGCGCCGTAGCCGCGGCACTCCTCGACGATCGAGCGCGGCGTGTCCTGCGGCATCGCCACGAAGGCCGGCATGCCTGCGCGCGCGGCGTAGGCGGAGAGCGCCGCGCCGGCGTTACCGGCGGTCGGCGCGGCCAGGCTGCGCGCGCCGAGCTTGCGCGCCATCGTCACGGCCGCCGACATGCCGCGCGACTTGAACGAGCGCGTCGGATTCTTCGACTCGTCCTTGATCCAGACGTTCGGGCGCGTGCGCGCGGCCAGCAGCGGCGTGAGCCCTTCGCCGAGCGAGACGATCTCGCCGTCGGAGTCGATCGGCAGCAC
>DASVQE010000002.1:0-12724 GCA_036389275.1 Thermoanaerobaculia bacterium | reverse complement strand
CAGGTCCCTCGCTACGCTCGGGATGACATCCCGGTCCCTTGACACTGCCACGCCGCCGCGTTTACGCTACTCACCGCAACTGAGACTCAGTCTCAACCGCGACCACCGCACCATGCCGTCCGTCGAACGCGAGATCGATCGCTTTCAGGCCTTTCTCCAGCAGCAGGGCCTCAAGCTCACGTCCGAGCGCACTGCGCTCGTGCGCGAGATCTTTTCCACGCACTACCACTTCGAGGCCGACGAGTTGCTCTTCAAGATGAAAGAGAAGAGCGTCAAGATCTCGCGCGCGACCGTCTACCGCACCCTCGAGCTGCTCGTGAAATCGGGTCTCGTGCGCCGCGTGCATCTCGGCGAGGACCACTATCACTACGAGCATGTCTCCGGGAACTCGCATCACGACCATCTGATCTGCACTGCCTGCGGCGGCGTGATCGAGTTTCACGACGAAGAGCTCGAGCGCCTGCAGCTCGCGATCTGTGCGAAGAAGAAATTCACGCCGACTTTTCATAACCTGCAGATCCTCGGCGTCTGCGACTCCTGCCGCCGCAAGGGCGAACAGCCCGACAGTCCCGATCGCGTGCAGATGATCCGCGCGACTCGCCTCAGGAAATGACCAATGCTCCAGGCTCTCGTCATCGTTTTTCGTGAAGGTTTCGAAGCGTTCCTCTCCGTCGCCATCATCCTTGCGTACTTACGCAAAACCGGAAGGACGTGGCTCCGTCCCGCGGTGTGGTGGGGTGTGGGCGTCTCGGTCGTGGCCAGCTTCGCGCTCGGCTACGAGCTGCAGCGCGTCAATCAGCCGCTGTGGGAAGGCGTGCTCGGTCTCGTGGCCGCGCTGCTCGTGGCGACGTTCGTCATCCACATGTGGCGCGTCGCGCCGCGCATGAAGCGCGACATGGAGCAGCGCCTCGAACAGCACGCCACCAGCGGCTCGCGCGCGCTCGCGCTCCTCGGCACGTTCGTCTTCACGCTCTTCATGATCACGCGCGAAGGCATGGAGACGGCGCTCATGCTGATCCAGGTGCGCGTCGGCCGCTTCTGGCTCGGCTGCGCCCTCGGCCTCGCCGCCGCCGCGGCCATGTCGTCGCTCTGGGCGCGCTACGGCCATCGCGTGAACGTGAAGCGCTTCTTCCAGGTGACCGGCCTGTTTCTGCTGCTCTTCACCGCGCAGATCGTCTTCTACTCGATCCACGAATTCGCCGAGGCGGAAGTGCTGCCGAACAGCGAAGCGATTCACGCGGCGACGGAGCCGTACTCCGCCGACGGGCGTTACAGCATGTGGATCACCGCCGGGATGCTGGCGATCTGCGGTGGCTGGCTGGCCGGCGCGTCGCTGGTCGATCGCGCGCGACGTCCGGCCGAGGCGCGATGAAGTCGGCAGTGGTGATCGTGACGGCGCTGCTGGCCGTCTCCGCGAGCGCGGCGGAGCGCGCGCGCTTCGTGATGGGCACGACCTGCACGATCGCGAGCGCCGACGCGGCGCAGATCGAGCAGGCCTTCGCCGAGGCGGCGCGCATCGAGTCGATGCTCTCGACGTGGACGGACCAGAGCGAGCTCGCGCGCGTGAACCGCGGCGAGGCGCAGCCGTCGGATGAATTGCGCGCGCTGCTCGCGCACGCGGAGCAGTGGTCGCGCGAAACGAGCGGCGCGTTCGATCCGCACGTCAAGGCGCTGGTCGACGTCTGGCGCACGCGCGGCGACGGCGCAATTCCCGATGCGAGTGCGATCGCCGAAGCGCGCAAACAGACGGCCATCGAGGAAGGCGCGTTCGGCAAGGGCTACGCACTCGACCGCATGCTGCCGCTGCTGCGCGGCGACGCGCTCATCGACTTCGGCGGCCAGCTCGCCGTGCGCGGCTCGACGCGCGTGGCCGTCGCCGACCCGGCGCATCGCGACCGTCCCGCGCTCGAGCTCACGCTGTCGAACGCATCGCTCTCGACCAGCTCCGGCTCGGAGAAAACGTTCGTCGTCGGCGGGCGCCGCTTCTCGCATCTCCTCGATCCGCGCACGGGCGAGGCGCTGCCGCCGCGCGGCTCGGTCTCGGTCATTCACGAGCGCGCGCTCGACGCCGACATCCTCTCGACCGCGCTCTACGTCATGGGCGACGCCGACGGCCTCCGCTGGGCGGACGCGCACGGCATCGCCGCAATCTTCATCGACTCCGCCAACCACGTGCGGCTCTCCGCGCCGGCGCGCTCGCGCGACGTCCGGATCGTGGACCGCAAATTCTCACTGAAGGACTGAAGGAATGAAACGCATCACTCTGGCCCTCGCGGCCCTTTTCACCACCGCGTCGCTGTTTGCGCAGGACGCAAATGACATGGAGCGCCGCCTGCGCGAGCTCGAAGCGAAGGTCGCGCAACTGCAGACCGCGCAGCCGTCGGCCGACCTCACCGAGATCCGCCGGCAGATCGAGATTCTCGGGCAGGAAATCGAGTCGCTGAAGACGCAGCAGAGCGCGCCCGCCATCAGCGCTGACACGCAGCAGTACGGCCTCGGCGCCGCGGCGTCGAAGGTCTATCGCGCGCAGCAGCCGGGCGTGTCGATCGGCGGCTACGGCGAGTTCCTCTATCAGAACGCCGAGGGTGAGCTGGCGACGGCTGACTCGCTGCGCGCGGTGATTTACACCGGCTACAAATTCAGCGACCGCGCGCTCTTCAACTCGGAGCTCGAAGTCGAGCATGCGAACCTCGAGCGCGGCGGCAACGTGGAGCTCGAGTTCGCGTATCTCGACTACCTCGTGCGGCCGTCGTTCAACGTGCGCGGCGGCCTGGTGCTGCTGCCGATCGGCCTGACGAACGAGCAGCACGAGCCGACGGCGTTCTTCGGCGCGCGGCGTCCGCTCGTCGAGCAGGTGATCATCCCGACGACGTGGAGCGACCTCGGCGCCGGCGTCTTCGGCGACGTCGGCCACGTCAGCTATCGCGGCTACGTCGTCACCGGCCTGAATGCGGAAGGCTTCGGTCCGGAGGAAGGAATTCGCGAAGGACGGCAAGCCGGCGGCGAAGCGATCGCCGAGGATTTCGCGGTGGTCGGACGCGCCGACTGGCACCCGTTCGAAGGGACGATGTTCGGCGGCTCGCTCTACAGCGGCGGCTCGGGTCAGGGCGCCGGCTTCACCGGCCGGGTGATGCTCGGCGAGGTGCACGGCGACGCGCGCTTCCGCGGCGTGAACGTGCGCGCGCTCGTGGCGCGCGGCTCGCTCGGCGACGCCGCGCGGATCAACGAGGCCTTCGGCCGCGAAGGCGACGAGTCGGTCGGCAGCCGTTTCGGCGGCTGGTATGTCGAAGGCGGCTACGACCTCAGCTCGATCCTGCGCCGCGGCGAGATGTCGCTCATGCCGTACGCGCGTTACGAGAGTCTCGACACGCAGCGCCGCGTGCCGGCCGGCTTCGCGCGCAATCCGGAAAACGAGCAGACCATCTTCACGATCGGCCTCGCGTTCAAGCCGGTGCCGCAGAGCGTGATCAAAGTCGATTGGCAGAACGTCGAGAACGAAGCGAATACGGGCAGAGACCAGTGGAACGTTTCCCTCGGCTACATCTTCTAGCCGCGATCCTCGGGTTCGCGCTCGCGGCGCAGGCGCGCGTCTTCATGACGCAGCAGCAGGCGCTCGCGGGCGCGTTTCCCGCGGGCGCGCGCATCGCGCGGCAGACCGTGTTCCTCACGCCGCAGCAGATCGCCGCGGCGAAGAAAGAGAGCGGCGTCGATTTTCCCGACAAGATGATCGTGCGCTACGCGGCCACGATCGACAACCGCGTCATCGGCTACGCGTACTTTGATACGCATCGAGTGCGCACGCTGCCGGAGACGGTGATGATCGTGGTCGGTCCCGACGCGAAGGTGCAACGCATCGACATCCTCTCGTTCGACGAGCCGCCCGACTACTTTCCGAAGCAGCGCTGGATCGATCAGTTTCGCGGCCGCGCGCTCGATGACGATCTCTCGCTGCGCGGCAAGATCCGCCCGATTTCCGGCGCGAGCCTCACCGGCCGCGCCATCACCAACGCGTCGCGCAAGGTTCTCGCACTGCATCATGTGATTCGATGAACCGCACGCAGATCGTCTGGCTGCACGTCTCCTGTGCGCTGACCGCGCTCACCGGCGCGGTCTTCGCCTGGATGAAGTACTTTTTGCGCGGCACGGACGAATTCGCGGTCGTCAATCATCCGCTGCAGCCGTACATGCTCGACGCACACGTCGTCGTCGCGCCGCTGCTGCTCTTCATCCTCGGCTGGACGTTCAGCAATCACATGCTCCCGAAATCGCGCTTCGGCGACGGCACCAACCGCCGCACCGGTACCTCGGCGATGTGGCTCATCCTGCCGATGACGCTCTCCGCCTACCTGCTGCAGGTCGCCACGAACGAGTCGGTGCGCAAGGCGATGGCGGCCGCGCATTGGGTGACGTCGGGATTGTTCGTGGTGGTGTACGTGGTGCACGTGCTGAATCGCACCGCGAAAACGTAAGCGTTTGTTGACGCGACCGCGCCGCCGCGCGACCTACGTTGTCTCCATGGACTTCTCAATGACGAACTGTTGGGATTGCGATCCCGGTCTGCTCGTCTATGTGATCACGGTGGCGGTGCTTTGCTTTGCGCCGGTCGGTGCGTTCGTGATGCGCCATCACATTGCGCGCGCGACGGGAATCTGGCGCGTCGCGGGTCGCGCGCTGCAGGTATTCGGCGCGATCTCGGCGCCGTTCGCCGTGCTAGTGCTGTGGCGAGCCTAGCGTCGCGATCAAGCGCCGCAGCCGCGCCAGCGTGCGCTCTTTCCCCAACACCACCGCAACGTCGAAGATGGGCGGCGAGGCGGCGCGGCCGGTGAGCGCGAGTCGCAACGGGTGAATGAGCTTTCCGGCCGAGAGGCCGTGCGATTCGGCGAGCGCGCGGAGCGCGGCTTCGGTCGTGGTCACGTCGAAAGCATCGAGCGAGGCCAGGGCGTCGTGCAGCTCCGAGAGACGCGTGGCGAGGTCGTCGCCTTTGAGGTGTTTCTTCGACGCGTCGGCGTCGTACGTCAGCGCGTCATCGGTGATGAGAAACGGCTCGAGCTGCGCGGCGAGCTCTTTGAGCGTGCGGGCGCGGTTGCGATGGAGGTCGATCACTGCGCGCAGTTCGTCGAGCGAACGGACGTCATCGCCGAGGAATGGGACGAGGTGCGGGTAGATCTCGTCGGCGCTCATGCGCATCAGATACTGCCCGTTCATCCAGAGCAGTTTTTCCGGATCGAAGACGGCCGGCGCTTTGTTGACGTCGCCGAGGTCGAAGAGCTGCGCGGCTTCGTCGAAGGAGATCAGCTCGCGATCGCCGCCGGGATTCCAGCCGAGGAGCGTGAGGAAGTTGAGGAGCGCGGCCGGGACGATGCCGAGGTCGCGATACTCCTCGGCCGACGTCGCGCCGCTGCGCTTGGAGAGCCGCTTGCGATCGCTGCCGAGGATCAGCGGCAGATGCGCGAAGACCGGCTCGTCGCTGCCGAACGCGCGGAACAGCAGGATGTGCTTCGGCGTGTTCGACAGATGATCGTCGCCGCGCGCGACGTGCGTGATCTCCATGTCGATGTCGTCGACGACGACCGACAGGTGATACGTCGGATTGCCGTCGGAGCGGATCAGCACGAAGTCATCGATCAGCTCACCTTCGAAGCGCACCTCGCCGCGGATCAGGTCGTGAAACTCGATCGCGCCGGCGCCGACTTTGAAGCGGATCACGTGCGGCGCGTCGTCGTGCTGCGGGTCGCCCGCCTCGGCGCGCGCGCGGCAGCGGCCGGAGTAGCGATACGGCACGCCCGACGTCTCCGCCGCGGCGCGCTCCGCCTCCAGCTCCTCCACCGTGCAGTAGCAGCGGTAGGCCTTCGCCTGCGCGATCAGTTCCTCGGCGCGCTCGCGATAGCGGTCGAGCCGGTCCGATTGATACACCGGACCCTCGTCCCACTCGACGCCGAGCCAGCGCAGCGAGCTGACGATCTGCTCGGCGTGATGCTGCTTCGAGCGCTCCACGTCGGTGTCCTCGATGCGCAGCAGCATGCGCCCGCCGTAACGCCGCGCGTGCAGCAGGTTGAAGATGGCCGTGCGCGCGCCGCCGACGTGCAGAAAACCGGTCGGCGAAGGAGCGAATCGCAGCTTCATCAGGCGCGCGGACATCGGCCGCGGAGCATAGCGCACTACAATCGCGGCATGCGACGGCGCGCGAGCAACGAGGGCTTCTCGCTCGCCGAAGTGCTGGTCGCGCTGCTGGTGCTGACGCTGGTGATCACCACGTCGCTGGCCGCGTTCGTCGAGCGCAACCGCCGCAGGCAGCAGTCGACGGAGATCGTGCTCGCGTATCAGGCGCTGGCGAACGAGGCGGAGTATCGCCGCCGCATCGACTACGACGACCTCGACACCTCGCAGACCACTTTCATGAGCGACACCGCGCTGCTCGCGCCGCTCAAGCCGTTCGGCACCGCCGTGCGCGTTGACCTGGTGCAGCCCGGCATCAAGAACGTGACCATGACCGTGCGCTGGAAAAACGGCACGCGCGAAGCGCGCCTCGGCATCGTGCGCGCCGACACCGGAGGCGGCACGCTATGGTGAGGCGCGACGCCGGTTACTCGCTGCTGGAAGTGGTCGTGGCCATGGCCGTCTTCGGCAGCTTCCTCTTCATCCTGACGATTCTCACTGCCGAGATGCGCGCGCACGAGAAGCGCGAGGTCATCAACTTCATGCGCCATCCGCAGGTCGTGGCCGTGCTCTCGCGCATGCGGCGCGACGTCTACGACGCGCACGGCAGCAAGCCGTATCGCAACGAGTACGGCGGCTTCACCGCGTCGGCGAAGACGCTCATCCTCGAGACCATGCGCGCGAACGGCGGCGTCGAGATGGTGGTGTGGGACTTTTCGGAAGAAGGCGTGGTGACGCGGCACTCGTACAACGTCGGGCTGCCGACGACGTGGGTGGCGCGCGGACTGCCGCCTGATTTTTCGAACGAGCTCGTGATCGACGCCGTCGACATTCCAGGACGGCCGTGGGGCGTGCGCGTCGTCGCGCGCGATGCGAAAGGAAACGTTGCGATCGACCAGATCCTCCAGCCGCGCGCGCACTGACCAGCGCGGCTTCGCGCTCATCGCGGCGATCTCGCTGTCGGTGCTCTACTTCATGCTCATCGAGCTGATGCTGATCGACTCGTCGCGCGAGCTCGCCGAGGCGCGACGGTTCCGCGCGCGCATCGTGGCCACGACGCTCGCTGAGAATGGTGCGGAGCTGGCGGCGGCGCAATTAGTCACGCGCGCGGCGGCGACGGTGCAGGGCGGCGACTGGCAAGGGACGATGTCGGGAAGGATGACGCGCACCGGAAATCAGTTCGACATCACCGCGGAAGGCGAGACGCGCGGCCACGATCGGGCGGCGGTGGTGTTGCGAGGCCGGGTGAACGGGACGGCCATCAGCATCGACTACGCCATCCATACACCCTGACGCAGAAACGGAACGGCGGATCGATGGCGACCCGCCGTTCCGGAAGTCGGGTTTGGGGCGTGGTTAGCGCGTGGACATCGAGCGTTTGCGCAGCAGGCCGGCGCCGATGGCAAGGGCCGCGAGGCCGCCGAGCACCAGACCGCCGTTGTTGCGCGCGACGCCGCGTACGTTGTTGAGGCCGCCGCTCCAGTTCACGTTGTTGAGGTTCTTCGTCATCGCACCGATCTTGCTCTGATCGATACCGAATTTGCTGAGCATGCCGCCGAGACCGGTCGGGGAGAGGTTCGACTCCGACTGCGGTGTAGCATCCTGCGGCTGATAGGGATGGAACTGGCTGTTGGGGTTTACGTTGTCAACCATTCAAATCCTCCTTCGCAGTTATTTGTAATTGCCAAACAAGTGCCAAGTCTCTGATTTTTCAATGAATTAAAGCTGAGGTAAGACGATGGCTGGAAACCCGCGGGAGCATGTCAAGGACAAGGGATTCTGGGACGGAGGCACGCCCGGCCACGCCGAGAACGGCCAGACCGCCGGCCGCTCGAGCGGCTTTCCCGGCGTGCGGAAGCCGAAGCGCGCCGGGGTGAAGACGGATCTGGATTACCCGGCGGAGACGGGGAAGAAGGCGTAGGGGGTCCTCGACCCGAGGAGCCGCTTCCAATCCAATCCCTCGTTTCCGCCGTATACCGTTCGCATCGCGAGCTCGATGGACGTCACGGGATCCGCTTCGCTTCTTCCCGCAATCGCGCGCGGCGACGCCTCGGCCTTCGAGGCGTTGTACGACCGCCATTCCTCCACGGTCTATGCGCTGCTGCTGCGCATCCTCGGCAATGCCGACGACGCGCAGGAAGTGTTGCAGGAGACCTTCGTGAAGGCATGGACGAGCGCAAAGATGTTCGATGCGGTGCGCGGCAGCGAGGTGGCGTGGCTGATCTCGATCGCGCGCAGCCGCGGCATCGACCGCCTGCGCGCGCGGCGCGTGCGGAACGAGCGCGAAGACGAGGCGGGCCGCGAGCTGTCGGTGCGCACGGCGCATGCGGAGCGTCCCGATCAGGCGGTGCAGTCGGAGGAGCGGACCGCGGTGCGGAGCGCGCTCGCGGAACTGCCGGACGCGCAGCGGCAGGCGCTCGAGCTCGCGTACTTTGAAGGGCTGTCGCAGTCGGAGATCGCCGCGAAGCTCAATCAGCCGCTCGGCACGGTGAAGACGCGGATGCAGCTCGGGATGAAGAAGCTGCGCGAGCGGCTGCAGGCGCACGCATGACGCACGCGGACTTTGAAGAGATCGCGGCGCTCGACGCCATCGGCGCCGCGACATCGGAGGAGGCGTCGTCGCTGCGCGCGCATCTCGCCGCCTGCATCCCGTGCCGCCGCGCGCGCGACGAGTACGCGCAGGCGGCCACTCTCCTGGCCACCGATCTGACGCCGGTCGCGCCGCCGCCGCACGTACGCGCGCGCATCGCCGCGCAGGTGACGCCGCGCAGAACGAGAGCGCCGTGGTGGCTGGCCGCGGCGGCGATCGGCGCGCTCGCGTTTCTGCTGGTCTCGCAGCAACGCACGCATCGCAGCGAAGTGACGCGGCTGATGCGGCAGAACGCGGAGCTCACCGCGCGCGCGGACAAGCTGTCGGCGGAGATCCGCGCGCTGGCATCGGCGGAGACGCGCACGATCTCGCTGGCCGGGCAGGAAGCGGCGCCGCGCGCGTCGGCGCGCGTCTTCCTCGAGCCGAACCGCCGCCGCGCCGTCGTCTTCTTCTACAACCTTCCGCCGAACGCGAAGGACAAGTGCTACCAGCTCTGGATCATCCGCGCCGATCAGCCGAAGCCCGTCAGCGCCGGCATCTTCGACGTCACCTCGGGCAACGCCTCGATCGCCATCGAGAACCTTCCGCTGTCGACCGAGATCAAAGCGCTGGCGGTGACGCTCGAGCCGCACGGCGGCGTCGAGCAGCCGACCAGTACGCGGTTCTACGTCGCCGGCGATGCGTGACGCGCGTCAGAGCCCGACGATGTTGTAGCCGCAGTCGACGAACATGATCTCGCCGGTGATCGCGGACGACATTGGCGAGAGGAGGAAGAGTGCGGCGTTGGCGACCTCCTCGAGCTCGACGTTGCGGCGCAGCGGTGCTTTCTCGGCGTGGTGATGCAGCATGCCGGTGAAGCCTTTGATGCCGCGTGCGGCGAGTGTGTTGACCGGGCCGGCGGAGATGGCGTTGACGCGGATCTTGCGCGGGCCGAGGTTGGCGGCGAGGTAGCGGACGCTCGCTTCGAGTGAGGCTTTGGCCACGCCCATCAGGTTGTAGCCTTCCACCGCTTTCTCGGCGCCGTAGTAGGTGAGCGCGAGGACGGAGGCGAGGTCGGACTTTTCGAGCAGCGGCAAGGCGGCGCGCGTGAGGCCGACCAGCGAGTAGGCCGAGATGTCGTGCGCGAGCTTGAAGCCTTCGCGCGAGGTCTTCACGAAGTCGTTCTCGAGATCCTCGCGCGGCGCGAAGGCGACCGAGTGGACGAGCGCGTCGAGGCGGCCGAACTCGCTCTCGATCGACTGGAACACCGCCTCCACTTCGGCGTCGCTGGTGACGTCGCACGGCAGGAGCAGCGAGTTCGGGAGCGTCGACGAGAGCGTCTCGACGCTTTCCTTCAGCCGCTCGCCCTGATAGGTGAAAGCGAGCCGCATCCCTTCACGGGAGAGCGCCTGCGCGATCGCCCAGGCGATCGAGCGCTTGTTCGCCACGCCGAAGACGATTCCGGTCTTTCCCTCGAGCAACGCCATACCGCACTCCTTCGGCGCGCGATGATATCAGCCGTCAGAATTTGAAGAGGACGGCCGCGAAGAGTGCGCTGTCGCCTTTCTTCGCGTCGACCGCCAGCGGCTGGTTCTTGTAGTCGTACGCGTAGGCGACCTTCAGCTCGACGCGTACCTGGTCGTGAACGACACGTTGATGTTCTTCGTGTCGGTGTTGCCGCTCGTGAGCGCCAGTCCCGCGCCGATGCTGCTCGTCCACGGATCGTATGCAGCCCGCGCCGGCTCCTGCGCCGCCAGCGGAACGGCGAGCAGTGCCACGAACAGCAGCATCGCCGCATGCCGGCGCACTTCCTCGTTCATTCTTCCAGTCATCATCTTCCACACCATCACGTAGTCCGCGGCGAGTGAATAGAACGGGTGGCCGAACGTGGCCGGCTTGTTGTGCTCGACGAAGAAGTGGCCGTACCAGGCGAAGGCGTAGCCGACGAGCGGCGCGGCGAGAAAGAACCAGGCGCTGACGGCGAAGCCGAGGAGGACGCAGACGAGGGCGGCGGTGGAGCCGAGCGCGTGCAGGATGCGGGTGCGCGGCCGGGAGTGGGCGCGCACGTAGAAGGGCCAGAAGTCGGCGAACGAGCGGATCTCCATGCGTCCGGCGCGATTTTCGCACGACGTCCGGACATCATGGCGCAGGATTTCGAACAGCTCCTCAAAGACGTATTCGGCGAGCCGCTGAGCCGGCTGACGCAGTTCCAGACCGACCAGCTCGCGAAGCTCACCTCGCGCCTCCAGGACATCGCGCGCGAAGCAGTGAAGGAAGAGTTCACCAAACTCAACACCGAGGTGGCCGAGCTCCGCTCGCGGCTCACGCGGCTGGAAGAAGAGCGCGTGCAGCAGGCGGCGGATCAGGTGGTGTAGGGACGCTTCCCTAGAACGCGTACCCCAAACTGATCGAATACGAGAACGGATGCTCGTAGTCGCGGCGCGCTAGCGGCCAGCCGATGTCGATGCGCAGCGGGCCGACCGGCGAGAGGTAGCGCAGGCCGAAGCCGAGGCCGTAGCGGAGGTCGCCGAGGCGGATGCGGCTGGTGCGGAAGACGTTGCCGGCATCCGCGAACAGTGCGCCGCCGAGGGTCGAGAAGATCGGGAAGCGGTACTCCGCGTTGAAGAGGAACAGGCCGCTGCCGCCGAGCGGCAGGATCGGGCCGGTGAACTCGCCCGTCTCCTTGTCGACGCGGCGGAAGAGCGTCTGCTCGCAATCGCCGCCCTCGAAGTCGAGCGGATCGCTGCAGAGCGTGCCGAGGAGATCGCGAGGGAATGCGCGCTGCGTCGTCTCGCCGCCGGCGGTGAAGCGCTCCGACAGCGGCACATCCTTGTCGCTCGTGTCGCCGAGCGGCTGGATCATGCCGATGCGGCTCGACAGCGCGATCACCGTGCGCGCGCTCAGCGGGAAGTAGTACGCGCCCTGGATGAACTCCTTCGTGAAATTCGCATCCGCCTCGATGAACGGGAACGCGAACTCGAGCGCGGCGCTGGTGAAGAAGCCGCGATGCGGATCGATGATGTCGTCGCGTGTATCCCAGAAGAACGTCGGGGCGATGCTCGAGATCTGGATGTCGAGCAGCGAGCGGTCGAGATTCTCGACCGGCACTTCTTCTCCTTCGTCGTTGCGCACCAGCCTGCAGACCGCGCCCTCGACGCACTCGGAGATCTTGTACTCGTAGCGCAGCGACCAGCGGGCGCGCGAGCGCGCGAACTTCGACAGCTCGATCGACGTGCCGCGCTGGCGGATGCGCGTCTCCGGCCGCGTCGAGTCGTCGGCCTGGAAGATCTGCAACTGCACCGGCACGTCCCACCGGCTGACGAACGGCTCGCGGTAGGTGAGGAACGCCTCCTGCTCCTGCTGCCGTCCGGTGCTGAACACGCCTTCCATGCCGAGGTAGCGGCCGGTGCCGAACAGATTCCGGTGCGCGGCGGCGGCGGCCACGCGCGGCTGCACGTTGAGACCGTGGCCGCCTTCGACGCCGCGCTCGGCGCGGAAGCCGACGGCGCCGGTGACGGTGAGGTTCTTCCCTTCTTCCACCTGGATGACCACGTCGCGATCGCCGACCGTCGTGCCCGACTGCTCCGGCTGGATCTCGACGCGCTGGAAGATGCCGAGGCGATAGAGCTCGCGCTGCGCCTCGAGCAGTGACGTGTAGCTGAACGGATCGCCTGGATCGAGATTCGACCGGCGCAGCACGACGTCGCGGTCGGTGTACGTGTTGCCGCGCACGATCACCTCGTCGACGTTCACGTGCGGACCTTCGGTCACGCTGTAGACCAGCTTCGCCTGCGTCTTGTCGGCGCTGACGTCGAGGCGCGGCGCGACCTGCACTTCCACGTGGCCGCGGTCGGCGTAGTAAGTCTGCAGCGCGACGATGTCCTCGTGCTCGAGCTGCGGATTGAGCGGATCGCCGGCCTTCAGTTGCGGCTTCGGCGCGTTCGGATGATGTCCTTCATCCACTCCTTCCGTCCGTACGTCCGTCAGGATGGTTTGCGG
>DASVQE010000001.1:0-39807 GCA_036389275.1 Thermoanaerobaculia bacterium | reverse complement strand
GATTGGCCTAGCCTCCGCGACACTGCCTTCCAAGCTGGCGACACTGTGTCGCGGAGGCTAGGCCAATAGACGGGGTCCGGGGCCCGTGGCCCCGGCCGCCGGAGGCCCCCGGTCGTTCCCCAGTCCCTCGGCAAACTCAGGCCCGCTGCACCAGCAGGTCGCCCATCACGAGCAGGTCCATCTTCGTGCGGAGGAAGCAGTCGAGCGCTTCGGCGGGGTTGTTCACCACTGGCTCGTTCTCGTTGAACGACGTGTTGAGCACGATCGGGATGCCGGTCTGGTCGCGGAACGCTTCGATCAGGTGGTAGTAACGCGCGTTCTGCGCCTCCGTCACCGACTGCAATCGTCCCGAGCCGTTCACGTGCGTCACTGCCGGGATCTGTACGCGCTTCTCCTCGCGGATCTGATAGACCTGCAGCATGAACGGCACGTCGTAATCCGTCTCGAACCACTCGCCGACGGACTCGCGCAAGATTGACGGCGCGAACGGGCGGAACGACTCGCGCCGTTTGATCTTGTGATTGAGGATGTCCTTCATGTCGGCGCGGCGCGGATCACAGACGATCGAGCGGTTGCCGAGCGCGCGCGGCCCCCATTCCATCCTTCCTTGGAACCAGCCCACCACATTCCCTTTCGCGATCTGCTCCGCCGTGCGCGCGCAGAGCTCGCGCTCGTTGCGCTCGCGGTGCAGCACGCAGTGCGCTTCCTCCAGATCGCTTTGCCGCGCGGCGACGGCGCGATCGATCTCGCCGTCGCTGTATGACGGACCCCAGTACGCGTGATCCATCACGAACGAGCGCTCGTTGCGCAGCTCCTCGTTCCAGACCCAGTACGCCGCGCCGATCGCGCCGCCGGCATCGCCCGCCGCCGCCTGGATGTACAGCTCCTTGTACGGCGAGCGGTCGAACACCAGACCGTTGGCGACGCTGTTGTAGCCGCAGCCGCCGGCGAGCGAGAGCGCCGGCAGTTTCGTTTTCTCGTACAGCGCGTTGGCCAGCCCGAAGTACGCCTCCTCGAACATCGCCTGCATCGACGCGGCGAGATCCTTGTGGCGCTGCTCCATCGGATCGCGCGCGTCGCGCGCCGGCCCGAGCTTCTCGACCAGCTTCTCCGAGTACACCGTGCCGATTGTCGGCGAGCCGCCTTGCCACGTCATGTCGAGACCGGCCGTGTGATGGGTGAAGTAATCGAGATTCAGCTCGAAGCGCCCGTCCTTCTTCACCTGCACGATGTCGCGCATCTCGCTGAGGAACGACGGACGGCCGTACGGCGCGAGCCCCATCACCTTGTACTCGTCGCCGTAGTGCGGGAAGCCGAGGTACTGCGTCATGGCGGTGTAGAAAATGCCGAGCGAATGCGGGAAGCCGACCTCGCCGAGGACCTCGATGTGATTGCCGCGGACCACGCCCCACATCGAGCTGACGAAGTCGCCGAAGCCGTCGATGGAGAGCACCGCCGACTCGTTGAACGGCGCCACGAAAGCGGCGGAGGCGAGATGGGCGCGGTGATGCTCGACGTTGTGCAGTCGCGGCTTCACCGAGTCGAGGCGGAACGTCTCGGCGATCTCGGTGCGGAGATCGCGGATCTTGGCGCGGTTCTCGAGGCGCCGCTTCACCGCGCCGAGCGACGGGCGCTTCGCGACGAGGAACTTCGCGCGCTGCAGCATGCGCGCGTTCGGGTCGCGGTTGACGGCGATGTGGTCGACGTCGTTGAGCGCGACGCCTGCCTCGCGCAGGCAGTACTCGATGGCCGCGCTCGGAAAACCGGCCCAGTGCTTGAGGCGGCGGAAGCGCTCTTCCTCCGCGGCGGCGACGAGCTTGCCGTCGACCACGATGCAGGCGGAGGCATCGGCGTGATGCGCGTTGATGCCTAGAATGATCATGCGTGCGCGTACTGCTGGTGAATCGCTACTTCCATCCCGACCATTCTGCAACAAGTCAGATCGCGTCCGACCTCGCCTTTCATCTGGCGGCGCGCGGCCACGACGTCACCGCGGTGACGAGCCGGCAGCGCTACGACGACGCGCGCGCCGAGCTGCGCTCGGGTGAGGCCAACGGCGTGCGCATCGTGCGAGTTTGGTCGACGCGCTTCGGCCGCGGCGGTCTGATCGGCCGCGCCATCGACTACGCCACTTTCTACGCCAGCGCCTTCTTCGCCATCCTGCGGCGCCGGCGCAGCGTGGTCATCGCCATGACCGATCCGCCGCTGCTGTCCGTCGTGGCCACACTCGCCGCGCCGCGCGTGGTGAACTGGGTGCAGGATCTCTTCCCCGAAGTCGCCGCAGGTCTCGGCATCCGCGCACCGCGCTTCGTGCGCGCGCTGCGCGACTGGTCGCTGCGCCGCGCGCGCGTGAATGTGGCGATCGGAGAGTTGATGGCTGGGCGCCTGCCCGCGCCGACCACGGTCATCCACAACTGGGCCGACGCCGCCCTGGCTCCGCTGCCGCGTCCCGCGGGCGACCCCTTCGTGGTCGGCTACTCCGGCAACCTCGGGCGGGCGCACGAGTTCGGGACGATCCTCGACGCCACGAAGCTGCTGCCGGAGGTGCGGTTCGTCTTCACCGGCGGCGGCGCGCAACTCGAGGCGGTGAAGCGCGAGGCGGGCGCGAACGTCGAGTTCCGTCCGTACGCGCCGCGCGAGCGCTTGAGCGAGAGCCTCTCCGCCGCCGACGCGCACCTCGTGTCGCTGCAGCCGCAGCTCGAAGGGCTCATCGTGCCGAGCAAGTTATACGGCATTCTCGCAGTGGCGCGGCCGGTGCTGTTCATCGGCGCGCGCGACGGCGAGCTCGCGCGCATCATCGATGCGCATCGCTGCGGCATCGTTGTCGCGCCGGGCGATGCGCGCGGCCTCGCCGATGCCATCCGCACGCTCGCCGCCGACCGCGCCGCCGCCGCGGAGATGGGACGCCGCGGACGCGAGCTCTATCTGGCGCGCTTCGCGCCGCAACATGCCTTCGCCGCGTGGGAGCGCGTCCTGCAAGAGGCGTCGGGATGATGCGTGTGACGCGGCGCGTGCTGCTGGTCATCACCGCCGCGTTGTCGGCGACGCTGCTGCTGCTCGTCGCCGCGCGGCCGTCGCTCGTCGCCGATCCCCATCCGCCGGAAGATCTCCAAGGAATGGCGGCCTGGCTGGCCGAACATCCGGCCGACTGGCGCACCGCGGCCGCGATCTCCGACGTCGCTCTCGACTCCGATCTGCCGCGCCGCTTCGACGTGTGGCGCGCCGCGCACGCGCTGTCGGTGCGTCTCGCGCCGCAGCGGCAGAGCACCGCCGCCTCGTACGTGCGCGGCGGCCTCTTTCACTGGGCCGAGCTCGGGCCGGCGGACCGCCGCGACATCCTCGACGCCGCCGCGCCGCTGCTCTCCGATCCGACCGCGTTCGGGCGCCTCGTGCAGCCGCTCTGGGATCTCACGCGCGACTTCGGCTATCTCCGCGCGAACGCGCCGCGCACGATCTCCGCGGCGACGCAGCTCCGCGATCTCGCCGTCGCCAACGGTCTCTTCGCCGAATACCGAAACTCGCGCGAGGCGCTGCGCGCGGAGCGGCTGCGCACGTTCGAGACGTCACGCTACACGCTGACGCCGGCCGAGCTGGTGAACCTGCTGCCCGACCGCATCGACACGCGCGACGAGCCGCTGGTGCGCCGCATCCTCGACGCGCTCGCGCTGCAGCCGTTCACCGTCAATCACGTCGAAGGCCGCGTCGGTCCGCTGCTCGACTACGTCCTCGACCGCAACCTCGGCCCGCTGACCGGACTCGAAGCGGCGGTCGAAGGTGGACCGCTCTCCAACGCGACGCGCGCGCGCCTCGCGTTGCGCCTCGGCAACGCCGACGCGGCCACGCGCATCGAGATCACCACCGCCGTCACCGCCGATCCGGAGTGGGTGCCGTACCACCTCGACCGCGCGCGCTTCGAGGCGCGGCGCCGCGACCGCACCGCCGCCGGCGTCTACCTCACGCGCGCCGCTGCCGGCGGCATCACCGACGCGGTCCTCGGCACGATGCTCGACGTCGCGCGCCTCACCGGCGACGCCGCCGCCGCCGCGAGCGCGCAGTCACAACTCGCCGCGCGCGCGCGGCAGCCGCCGCCTTGGAGCGGGACGTGTGGAAAAGCGGAAGTGTGCTGGTCCGCATGGACGGATCGATGGGGTTCCGTCAGCATCACCGCCAGCGTCGTGCAGAGCGATGCCGTGGCGCCGTACGTCGAGGTCTATGTCGATCGCGTCCTGGCGGCCGAGGGTGCGGTGGACGAGCCGAGAACCTTCGCGGTCGGAGGCGACGGACTGCATCGCATCGAAGTGCGGCTGGTGAATCCCAACACGCGCGGCGGCGTTCAGCGGCGAATCCGCTTGTCGTGATGCGTCACCGCCACGGCGGCGCCGGCGATGGCCGCGAGCGTGGCCGGATTCGCCGGGATGAACAGATTGAAATCGAAGAGCGCGTGCACCGCGGCGATGGTGATGCTCGTCAGCGCCGCCACCTGATACGCGCGGCGGCGCCAGGCCAGCTCCTGCCGCGCGGCCGCGCTGAACGTCATCCGTGCGAGCGCCACGTAGCCAGCTGCCAGCGTCACGAACGCGATCATGAAACCGGCGGTGCCGGTCGTCGCCGCCAGCTCGACGTAGTCGTTGTGCGCGTGGTTGTAGACCTTCTCGAGATCGGAGCGCTGCTCCATCGACACCACGCGATCGAACGTGCCGAGACCGCTGCCGAGGATGGCGAAGCGCTGCCAGACGTCGATGCCGCTGCCGATGCCGACGCGACGTCCGACGAACGTCTGCCGTTCGAGCTCGTTCGGCGCGAAGCGCGACACCGTGCGCGCCGGCCCGAGAAACAAAATCAGCGCGACGAGAATGGCCAGACCGGCCGCGGTGCCGAACGCGGCGCGCGCCACGCGGCGGCCCGGCAGCGCCGCGCTCACCGCGAACATCCCGGCGGCGAGCGAGAGCAGCGCGCCGCGCGATGCGGCCAGCAGCACGCCGGCCGCGCAGACGATCGCCGCGAGCGTGGCCAGCCCGGTCACCGCCGCGTGCTGCTCGAGCAGCAGCGCGATGCGGCGTCCGAACGGCGTCTCCGGCGGCGCGGCGTGACGGACCGCGGTGGCGATCAGGAACAGCGACATCGGCAGCACGATCGCCAGGTAATGCGCGAAGTGATTCGGGTTCACGAACGTGCCGGTGACGCGGTTGTAGATCAGCCGGTTCACCCAACCCCAGATCTCGTAGCGCTGCAGCGCCGCCTCGCGCACGCCGTAGAGCGACTCGAACGTCGCCGCCGCGCAGAGCACCGCCGCCAGCGCCACGCGCCGCGCGTGCGTGCGCACCAGCAGCGCGCAGATCGAGAAGGTCGCCAGCAGGGCCGCGAAGCGCAGCAGTTCGAGCGTCGTCGCCGCGGGATCGACCGACACCGGATGCGCGCGCGCGACCGGTGCGCCGGCCAGCGCGGCGATGGGCGCCGCGCCGTTCCAGATCGACGCCGATTCCGGCGAGAGCGCGCCCAGCAGCGACGGCGGCAGCGGCACGAGCTGTAGCGCGGCCACCGCGAGAAACAGCGCCGTGCCGTTGCTCCAGATCTGCCACGCGCGCGTCGGCTGCGGCGTGTGCGTGCGCTCGCGGATCGCGTAGAGCCGCAGCAGCGCCGCGGCGGTGCAGAGCGCGAACGGCACCGCCAGCAGCGGCAGGCGCGCTCGCTCGATGACCGAGCCGAAAGGCAGCGGCAGCCACACCAGCCAGGCGAACAGCACCCCGAGACAAGCGCGTTCGGCCGCCGGAATCCAGCGCGTGATCGGCTGCATGCGTGTGCGCGATTGTAGCCCGTGTTAAACTCCGGCCGGTCCGAGAGTTACCCAGGAGAACCCGAGGTGAGTGGAGTGAGAACCCGAATCGCCGCAGTAGCGATGTTGGCACTGGCTACGTCTGCGCTCGCGCAGGAGTCGCAGACTCTGCGCGACCGCGATCCCGATCTGTCCGGCTCCAAGAGGATCGCCAACCAGTTGCAGGAAGCGAACTTTCATTACGGCTCGCTCTACCTGCTCTCGCGCCTGCGCATCTCCGACGCCGGCTACTCCGAGGACTTTTATCTGCCGACCGGTACCCAGGGCGGCGGCTTCTCGATCGGCGTCGAAGCGCCGAACCGCCTCTACTTCCTGCCGAACAAGAAAGTCGTGCTCAGCGCCGAGTTCACGCCCGGCTACAGCTTCTTCCGCGCGAATGGCTCGCGGCGGCAGTTCAATTATCTCGCGCGCGGCGACGCCCACTTCCTCCTCAACCATCTCTATCTCGACGTCTACAGCCAGCGCGCCGATCAGCTTCGCGCGCACGTGGCCGACTTCAACAGCCTCGCCACCGTCCGCGAGGACGAGACCGGCGTCGCGGGCGAGTTCAAGTACTCGAGCCGCACCAGCGCGCTTTTCGCGCTGCGCGGCCGCAACACCCGCTATCCCGGCAACCGCTTCCAGCCCGATCCGCTCCTCGTGCAGGTGACCGAGCTCGACCGCAACGAGCGCAACGCGCGTGTGTCCGTCATGCACAAGACCTTTCCGCTGACCTCGCTGTTCGTGGCGGCGGAGCGGAGCGACTACGACTTCCGCACCGTCGAGAACAAGAACAGCTCGCGCACCTACGCCGGCGGCGGCTTCGAGTTCGCGCGCGGCCGCACCTCGCTGCGCGTGGAAGCGGGACCGATGCGCCTCGACTTCGACGACGCAGCCAAGCACGACTATTCCGGCCTCACCGCCGAGGTGCAGGCGCAGCGCGTCAACGGACGCTGGCGTTACTACGCCGGCGGCAATCGCGACCTCGGCTTCTCGCTCTTCACCGACAACGACTACTACATCGCCAACACCGCCGCCGCCGGCGTCGACTACGCGGCCACGCGGCGGCTCACGCTCGTCGGCAACACCGCCTTCGAGCGCGACACCTACGACACGCCGGTCGGCGGCGTGCGCCGCAAAGACACCGCGTCGTTCACCAGCGTCGGCTTCCGCTACGCCATCAGCCGCTTCCGGGTCGGTCTCGACGGCGGCTGGTACGAGCACAAGAGCACGCTGCTGACCGACGACGACTCAGGAATACGGTACGTCCTTCATTTGTCGTTTACCCCGTAATCGGTCCTTTGTCCAAATAACAGTTATCCGCCGAGACGGTTTCACACAGGTCTCACGGCAGCGCGCTATGCGGGTGACAGGAGGAACGCTACGGTGATCATGGTCCAAAAGTCAGGAAGTGAGCTCGCAGTCGGGACTCCGGTTCGTCCGGAGCCGCGGCAGTCGGCTTTCGAGGGTTCGATGACATTGCGTGCAGCTCTGTTCGTTCTCGTGGTTGCGCTCGCTGCATTGGCGACGGCGCAGGAACTGCCCATTCTCACGAACGACTCGCCGGTCGGTCCGCGCGACGTGATCGAGCTCAAAGTCCTGGAAGATCCGACCATGAGCGGCCGCGTGGCGGTCAACGACGACGGCGCCATCGCCCTGAACGTCGTCGGCAAAGTGCAGGTGGCCGGGCTCACCTCGTCGCAGATCGAGGCGAAGCTCAAGTCGCTGCTCGAGGCGAACTTCATCACCAAAGCCACGGTCTCGGTGCAGGTCGTCGAGTTCGCCAGCAAGCCGATCTCCGTCGTCGGCGCCGTCGTCCATCCGGGACGCATCGGCGCCACCGGCAACACCACGCTCATCCAGGCCATCACCCAGGCCGGCGGACTCACGCCCGGCTACGGCCGCGAGATCTACGTGCTGCGCACCGGCCGCAACGGTCTCTCCGAGCAGGTGGCCATCGACATCGAAGACCTGATGGTCAACGGCAATCCCGATCTGAACATCCCGCTGGCGCCGAACGACCTGGTGAACGTGCCGCTCGACACGCCCGTCACCGTCTACGTCCTCGGCGAAGTGATGCATCCGGGCAAGGCGCAGTTCCGCCGCTCGCAGACCCCGACCCTGCTCCAGGCCATCGCCGATGCCGGCGGCTTCACCGACCGCGCCTCGAAGAACGTGCTCATCAAGCGGATGGTCAACGGCCGCGAAGTGACCGTGAAGGTCAACTACAAAGACATCGTCAACGGCCGCGCCAAGGACGAGATCCTGCAGGACTCCGATACCGTCGTCGTCAAAGAAGCCCTATTCTGATAGGGCTACGGAGACGCGACCATGGATCTGAACGCCGGACAGCAGGAAGTCCATCTTTCCCACTATTGGAACGTCATCCGGAAACGGTGGCAGGTCGCCGTGGCGATCCTGGTGGTGGTCATGCTCGGGACGTTTCTGGCGAGCTACTTCGCCAAGCCGCTCTACCGCGCCACGATCCAGATGCAGATCGAGCGTGAGAGCCAGGCCGTCACCGTCGAGGATCTCTTCGGCATCGCCGCTTCCGATCAGGAGTTCCTGCAGACGCAGTACGTGCTGCTCAAGAGCCGCGGCCTGGCGCTGCGCGTGATCGACGATCACAAGCTGCTCAACGATCCCGATTTCTATCCCGCGGGCGTGGCCGGCAAGACTCCCGAGGAGTTGCGCCGCATCAAGGAAGACTACGCCGGCGCGCTGCTCGGCGGCATCGAGGTGACGCCGGTGCGCAACACGTCGCTGGTCGAAGTGGCGTACATCGGCTCGACGCCGCGGCTCGCGCAGAAGATCGCCGAAGGTTGGGGCGAGTCGTTCATGCGGATGAACATCGCCCGCAAGCTCGACAGCGTGCAGCAGGCCAGCGAGTTCCTCAGCCGGCAGATCGCCACGGTGAAAGCCGACCTCGAGGTCAGCCGCTCGCAGCTCCAGCAGTACGGGCAGGCCAAAGGGATCATCTCGCTCGGCGAAGGCGAGACGAACAACGTAACGATGCAGAAGCTCGTGCAGCTCAACTCCGACGTGACGGCTGCGCAGAACGATCTCTTTCAGAAGCAGGCCGCGTACTCGTCGCTGCAGCGCACCGCGCCCGAAGCCGTGGCCTCGTCCGACCAGCTCGTGCTGCGCCTCACGGACGATCTCTCGCGCCAGCAGCGCGAGTACAACGAGAAACTCGCCCAGTTCCGCGAGGCGCATCCGGTGATGCGGCAGCTCGCCGAACAGATCGACAAGACCAAGAGCGCGCGCAATCAGGCCGTGCGGCAGGCGTACGAGAAGGCGGTCGAGTCGGCACGCGGAGAGCTGAGCGCGGCGCAGGCGCGCTACGGCTCGCTCTCCTCGGCCTACTCCGCGCAGCGCGGCGAAGCGCAGAAGCTGAACGTCAACGCCGCGCAGTACGTCGACCTGCGCATGGCCGTCGAGTCGAAGCAGACCTTGCTCGGGGCGCTGCAGAAGCAGCTCAACGAGACCGAGGTGGCGGCGCGGCTGCGCGGCTCCGCCTCGTCGAACATTCACTGGGTCGATCACGCGCAGATGCCGGGCGCGCGCTTCAACCTGTCGATGAAGAAGAATCTGCAGAGCGCCTTTCCGCTCGGCGTGATCCTTGGCCTCGCCGCGATCTTCTTCCTCGAGTACATGGACCGCTCGGTCAAGACGCCGGAAGAGCTCGAGCGCGTGACGCACTTCGCCTCGCTCGGCGTGATCCCAGCGGCGAGCAGCGTGTCGCGCCAGACCTACGGCATGCCCGCCGGACGCGGCGCGGCGAAGCTGCGGCCGGTCGAGAGCTCCGACGCCTCGCGCTCCGGCGGCGTCGAGCTGATCCCGCATACCGATGCGCGCTCGCCCGTTTCCGAGGCGTATCGCGCGTTCCGCACCTCGCTGCTGCTCGCGTCGGCCAGCTCGCCGAAAGTCATCGTCATCACCTCGTCGTTCGCCCGCGAAGGAAAGACCACCACCTCGGTCAACCTCGCCGCCGTGCTCGCGCAGATGGGCAAGCCGGTGCTGCTCATCGACGCCGACCTCCGCCGCCCGCGCCTCGGCAAGGTGTTCCAGGGGAAGATGAACCTCGGCCTGGTGAACTACCTCGCCGCGAACATTCCGCTCGACGACATCATCCAGCCGACCGACGTCCCCAACCTCTCGGTCATCCTCTCCGGACCGATTCCGCCGAATCCGTCGGAGCTGCTCGCGTCCGACCGGATGAAGCACATGATCGAGGAAGTGCGCGGCAAGTACGCCTTCGTGATCTTCGACTCGCCGCCGGTCCTCGCCGTCACCGACGCCATCGTGCTCGCCGCGAACGCCGACGGCGTCGTGCTCTGCGTGCACGGCGGCGCCACGCCGCGCGAGCTCGTGCAGCGCTCGGCCGAGCGGCTGCGCCAGTCGAACATCCCGGTGCTCGGCGCGATCCTCAACAATCTCGACCTGCACCAGTACGGCTACACGTACCGCAAGAGCTACTACGACTACTACGCCGAGGACAGCGAGTCGGAGCGCGAGCGGAAGACGGTGTGATCGACATCCATCATCACTGCCTTCCCGCGGTCGATGATGGTCCGCGCGACTGGGACGACGCGGTGGCGATGTGCCGCATGGCGGCGGACGAGGGGATCGAGGCGATCGTCTGCACGCCGCACGTGCTGCGCGGACGCTGGCGCACCGCGCCGCGCGAAGAGCTCGAGGCGCGCATCGCCACGCTGCGCGAGAAGACTTCCGACACGCCGCGGCTGCTGCTCGGCTCCGAGTATTTTTTCGGCCACGACGTCGCCGAGGTGCTGCGCGAAGGAAAAGCGATCGTGCCGCTGGCCGGCAGCCGCTACATCCTCGTCGAGCTCGCGGCCAACGCCGTGCCGCCGATGATCGACCAGCCGTTCTACCGCATGCAGCTCGACGGCTGGATTCCGATCCTCGCCCATCCCGAGCGCAACATCGTCTTTCAGAAGAAGCCGAATCTCCTCGCCTCGCTGATCGAGCTCGGCGTGAAGACGCAGATCACCGCCGGCAGCCTCACCGGCGCGTTCGGGCCGGAGGCGCAGAGCGCGTCGCGCGCCTGGCTCGGACGGGGCCTCGTGCACATCATCGCCACCGATGCCCACGACACCAAGAAGCGTCCGCCGCGCATCGCCGCGGCGCGCGAGGTCGTGCGCGAGCTCGCCGGCGCGGACGTGGCGGAGGCGCTGATGCGGTCGAATCCGGGCGCGGTGATCGAAAACCGGGCGCTGCCGTACGAGCCCGAGCCGCGAATCGAGCGAGATCACGGACTTTTTGCGAATTTCCGCCGGTTTTTCAGGACACGCTCGTAGAATGAACGTTCGAGGACAATCAATGAACAGCCGCGCCATCATCGCCGCCACGCTTCTGCTCGCCGCCGTCACCACCGGGACAGCCGCGCCGCAGAAGTCGCCGATCAGCTTCAACCCCGTCAGTTGCATCCGCGGCGGTGAGCTCGCGCTGTTGCAGCTCAACGTCGAGCGGAAGGGTGAGCTGCGCTGCTACTTCCGCCGCATGAACACGACGGACTGGTGCTCGGTGGAAGGCGTGAACGAGGGTCCGCTCTCGCGCATCGTCCTGCCGAAGTTCGACTCGGGCGAAGAGATCGAATACTTCATCGTCCTGCTCGACGGCCGCCAGGTCGTGGCGCGCTCGCCGCGCATCTTCCGCGCAAGCGTGAACAACGAGTGCCAGGCCGCCTCGGCGCGCCACATCGTCCGCCTCTCGATGAACTGCGGTGACGACGGCTCCGGCATCCCGGCCGCGATGTCCGTCGGCCTCAAGGACGCGCGTCCGGCGTCGCCCTCGAGCCCGGCCGAGCAGTAGCAGCTCTTGTCATCCCGAGCGTAGCGAGGGACCTGGGCGTGCGGCGCGCACCGCACGTCTATCGCGCACCGCCCGCCCAGATCACTCGCTGACGCTCGCGATGACACCGCGGCGCAGCTCAGTGCCGCGCCTTCTTCACTTCCTCCGTCAGCACGGGCAGGATCTGGAAGAGATCTCCGACCACGCCAAGATCGGCCACGCGGAAGATCGGCGCCTCCGGATCCTTGTTGATGGCCACGATGTGCTTCGATGACGACATGCCGGCGAGATGCTGGATGGCGCCGGAGACGCCGGCGGCGATGTAGAGATTCGGGCTGACGACGCGGCCGGTCTGTCCGACCTGATGCTGGTGATCGATCCAGCCGGCGTCGACCACCGCGCGCGATGCGCCGACCGCGCCGCCGATGGCATGAGCGAGGTCGCGCACGTACGAGAAGTTCGCCGCTTCCTTCAGACCGCGGCCGCCCGACACGATCACGTCCGCCTCCGCCAGCGGCGTCTCGCCCGCTTCCTCCGTCTTCGTCTCCACGACTTTCACCCGATCGTCCGCGGACGCGTTCACGTTCACCACTTCCGCCGCGCCGCCGCCCGACTCCTCGGCCGGGAACGCATTGGGACGGGTGGTGGCGATCGCCGGAGTGCCGGTGACCTCCACCGTGGCGAAGGCTTTGCCGGAGTAGACCGGCCGCCGCGCCACGAGCTTGCCGCCGGTCCACTCGAGGCGGTCGACGTCGGAGGCGACGCCGGCGCCGAGGCGTGCGGCGAGGCGCGGCGCGAGATCGCGACCGTTGGACGTCCCTCCGAAAAGAAGGATGGACGGCTGTCCGTCCTTCACGATCTGCTCCAGTGTGGAAGTGAATGCTTCCGTCGAATATTGGGTGAGGCCCGCGACGTAGACGCGCTTCGCGCCGAAGCGTCCCGCCTCTTCCGCCGCCGCCGCGTCCGTGGCGAAGGCCGCCAGCTCGCCGCCCGCCGACTCGGCGAGCTTGCGTCCGATGGTCAGCGCTTCGCGCGAGACCTTCTTCAGTTTGCCGTCTTTCGATTCAGTGAATACCAGCACGCCGGGCATCGATGTCTCCTAGAGAGCCTTCGCTTCGTCGCGGATGTACTTGAGGATTTCCTGCGCCGCCGCGTTCGGATCGGCGCCGTCGATCTTGCGGCCGCCGCTCTTCTCGTCCGGCAGCTCGAGCTTGGTGATGACGACGCGCTGCCTCAAGATGTCGTTCTCGTCGAGTCCGAGATCGGCCGCCGACTTCGTGTCGATGGCAATCTTCTTCGCCGCCATGATGCCTTTCAGCGAGGCGTAGCGCGGCTCGTTCAGGCCTTTCTGCGCGGTGACCACCGCGGGCGTCGGGCACTCGAGCACTTCCTCGGCGCCTTCGATCTCGCGATGCGCGGTGAGCTTGCCGTCCGCGACTTCGAGCTTCGTGACCACGTTCACCTGCGGATAGCCGAGGAGCTCGGCCACCATCGGGCCGACCAGACCGTTGTCCGTGCCGACGCCCTGTTTGCCGAAGAAGACCAGGTCGTGCGGCACGCTCTTGATGGCGGCGGCGAGCACGCGCGCGATGCCGAGCGCATCGGCGTCGCCCGACTCGCCCTTCACGTGCAGCGCCTTCGTCGCGCCGCGCGCGAGCGCCTCGCGCAGCGCCTGCTGCGCGCGCTCCGGACCGAACGTCAGCACGGTGACGTCACCGGGCGATTTTTCTTTCAGGCGGATGGCTTCTTCGAGCGCGAACTCGTCGTACGGCGAGACGATGAATTTGAGGCCGGCTTCGTCGATCCTGCGGCCGTCGGCCGCGAGCTTGATGCGCGATTCTGTGTCGGGAACGTGAGCGATACAAACGACGGAATTCACGTGAGGACCTCCAAGTGGGCGCGCCATTCTAGTGAGGAGGCACGCAAATCGCAAACGCCCCGGCGAGCAACAAAATCCCCACGGCCAGCCAGGAACACGGAGGACAGCGATGCCCTTTTCGACGAGACCGCACGAGGCGGACGGCAACGGAATCACCCCGCGACGGAGCTTCCGCGCACTCGAAGTCAAGCGCAGCAAAAGCGGCAACGGCAACGGCGCCTACGGGCGCGGCGCGAACAACAACAACAACACGCGCACCGCTCCTCCGGAGAGCACCAACGCCGAGAATTTCTACTACCTCAAGCAGATGAACTCGAAAACGCCGATGGTGGTCGTGCTCACCGACGGCGAAGAGATCCGCGGCTGGATCGAGTGGTACGACAAGTCCTGCCTCAAGGTGAACCGCGAAGGCGCGCCGAACCTGCTGATCCAGAAGCATTGCATTAAATACGTGTTCAAGCAGGAGGAGCTGGTCCAGTAACATCGCCGGCGTGAAACCGCTCGCGATCACGCTGGGCGATCCCGCGGGCATCGGCGCCGAGGTGGTCGACAAGGCGCTGATCGGGCTCGACGTGCCGGTGCGCATCTTCGGCCGCGTCGACGGACCGATCCGTTACGGCACCATCGACGCGGAGTACGGCCGCGTCGCCCTCGACGCCATCGACGCTGCATTGGGCGCCATCGAGCGCGGCGAATGCTCGGCGCTCGTCACCGCGCCGATCCACAAGCAGTCGATCGCCCTGGCCGGTGCACAATTTCCTGGGCATACCGAACTGCTCGCGCAACGCGCCGGCCTCGCCCGCTACGGGTACGACTACGCGATGTACTTCGACTCGCCACGGCTGCGCACGGTGCTGCTGAGCGTGCACGTGCCGCTGCGCGAGGCTCTCGATTCAATCGACGAGGTGACCATCGCCGCGCTCGCGCAGCTCACCGCCCGCGAGTACGCGCGGCTCTACGGCAAGCCGCCGCGCATCGCCGTCGCCGGCGTGAATCCGCACGCCGGCGAAGGCGGGCGCTTCGGCGACGAGGAGACGCGCATCGCCCGCGGCGTCGCGCGCGCGCAACGCGCCGGACTCGAGATCAGCGGTCCGCATCCGCCCGATACGATCTTCCTCGCCGCATCGCGCGGCAGGTACGATGTGGTGATGGCCATGTACCACGATCAGGGCCTGATCCCGGTGAAGACGCTCGCCTTCGAAACATCAGTCAACGTCACCCTCGGCCTGCCCTACCTGCGGGTCTCCGTCGATCACGGCACCGCGTTCGACATCGCCGGCCAGGGCATCGCCGACGCCGCCCCGATGCGCTACGCCATCGAGTGGGCCGCCCAACACGCGGAGTCCTTCGCAAGATGACCCGCTGGATCGTCCGCCTCCTCGGCCTGCTGATGCTGCTGGTGATGATGGCCGTGTTTGCCCACATGCATCAGCAGTTGCTGGATCTGCAGCAGAACAGGGGAAGGAAGGCAGTTCCTCGGAGTTCCTCGGGTTCCTCGGAGTTCCTCGGAGTGGCCCCGCATCTCGCCTGATCGACCACTCCGAGGAACTCCGAGGAACTCCGAGGAACTCCGAGGAACTCCGAGGAACTCGTCCAAGCGATAATGCCCGCACGCAATGCCCCGGATCCTGGTCACCAACGACGACGGTATCTACAGCGAAGGTCTGCGCAAGCTGGCCGCGGCGCTGCGTGACCTCGGCGAGGTCTTCATCGTCGCGCCCGATCGGGAGCAGAGCGCGGCCTCGCATGCGCTCACGCTCAACCGTCCGCTGCGGCTGCTGCAGATCGAAGAGAACGAGTGGATCGTCGACGGCACACCCACCGACTGCGTGAACCTCGCCGTCCTCAAGCTCTTCAAAAGCGCGCGGCCCGACATCATCGTCTCCGGCATCAACTTCGGACCGAACCTCGGCGACGACGTCACCTACTCCGGCACGATCTCCGCCGCCTTCGAAGGCGCGCTGCTGAACATTCCGTCGATCGCGCTCTCCGCGCTGGTCGGCGAGCACTTCTCCTTCGACCGCTGCGCCGCGTTCGCCGCGGAGCTGACGCGCGTCGCGCTCGAGCAGCATCGCGATCCGCGCATCATCCTCAACGTGAACTTCCCCGTCGCCGAGTTCGCCGGCGTGAAGATCACGCGGCTCGGCCGCCGCGTCTACTCCGAGGGCGTCATCGAGCGGCTCGATCCCCGAGGACGCAAGTACTACTGGATCGGCGGCGACGAGCCGACGTGGCATCACGAGGAAGGAACCGACTTCGACGCGGTGCAGCACGGCCATGTCTCCATCACGCCGCTGCACCTCGACCTGACGCACCATCCGTCCATCGCCCGACTGAAACCGCTCGAGGAGATGCTTGGCCATCACGCCGCGAAAAGATGAAGAGCGCGAGCTCGCCCACCTGCGCACGCTGATGGTGGAGCGGCACGTCGCGGCGCGCGGCGTCGCCGACGAGCGCATCCTGCAGGCCATGCGCGAAGTGCCGCGCCACCGCTTCGTGCCGGCCACGATGGTGGCCAAAGCGTACGGCCCCGGCGCGCTGCCGATCGGCGCGAAGCAGACCATCTCGCAGCCGTACATCGTCGCGCGCATGATCGAGCTGCTCGAGCTCACCGGCCGCGAAAAGGTGCTGGAGATTGGCACGGGAACCGGATACCAGGCGGTGGTGCTGTCGAAGCTGTGCGCGAAAGTCTTCTCCATCGAACGGATCAACGATCTCGCCTTGCGCGCGGCGGAGCTCTTCCGCGAGCTCAAGGTGCACAACGCCTCGGTGAAGGTCTTCGACGGAACATACGGGTGGTCGGACCAGGCGCCGTTCGACCGCATCATCGTCGCCGCGGCGGCGCCTGCGGTGCCCGATCCGCTCGTGCAGCAGCTCGCGCGCACCGGCAAGATGGTGTTGCCGATCGGCGAGGCCGGCAAGCAGCGGCTGGCGCGCATCACGCGCGTCGGCACGGGCATCAAGATCGAGGACTGCGGCAGCGCGGAGTTCGTCCCGCTGGTCGGACGCTTCGGCTGGCGCGAGTAGGCGCCGCATGAAAGTCCGCACGATCCTCACCTTCACCGCCATCGTCTCGTCGATCCTCGGCGCGATCGTCGTCTACCTCGTGCTCTCCGTGCCGAACGATCTGCGCGCCGACGCGCTGCTCAAGCAGGCCCGCGGCGAGATCGCCGCCGGCAATCACGCGCAGGCGCGCACGTCGCTGGCGCGCATCATCCAGCAGTATCCGCGCACCGACGCCGCCGCCGCCGCGACGGTCGCGCTGGTTTCGCTCGGGCAGAAGGAGCGCGACGACACCGCGCGCGCGCTTTCGCTGCTGCGGCGGCAGAACGAAGAGCAAACGAAGCTCATCGCCGAGCTGCAGCAGCGCGTCACCGCGATTCAAAACGCGCCGCCGCAGGTCGTCACCGTCACGCAGCCCGCACCCGCTCCGAAACCGGCGCCGGCGAAGAAGAAGCCGACGACGCGGAGATCGTCGCGGCGGCGGCGCTGAGCGCGCTGTACAATCGCGCACCTATGAAGGAACAGCGGCACTTGCGGATCCATGGAAAAGTCCAGGGAGTCGGGTTCCGTTTCTTCGCCACGCGCGTCGCGCGCCGGATGGGCCTGAAGGGTTGGATTCAGAACAACCGCGACGGCACGGTGGAAGCGCTGGTGGAAGGCGAGAAGAAAGCGATCGACGAGTGGGTCGAGGAGATCCGCGAAGGGCCGCGCTACGCCGAGGTCACTTCGATCGACGCCGAGTCGAAGGAGTTCACCGGCCGCCTGCCGGACTTCGACGTGAAATTCTGATGGAACTCGAACAGCTCAAGACCTTCATCCGCGACGTGCCCGACTTCCCGAAGCCGGGCATTCTCTTCAAAGACATCACGCCGCTGCTGCGCTCGCCCGAGGCGTTGCGCGCGAGCTGCGAGATGCTGTCCGAACCGTTCCGCGACGCCGGCGTCACCATCGTGGCGGGCATCGAGTCGCGAGGCTTCATCTTCGGCAGCGTGATCGCGCAGAACCTCGGCGCCGGCTTCGTTCCCATCCGCAAGCCGGGCAAGCTGCCGTGGTCGAAGCGGCGCCACGAGTACGTGCTCGAGTACGGCAGCGACGCGCTCGAAGTGCACGACGACGCGCTCGAGCCGTCGGACCGCGTGGTGGTCATCGACGACGTGCTGGCCACTGGCGGCACGCTTGCAGCGGCCATGCATCTGGTGCGCGGCTTCGACGCCACGCTGGTCGGCCTCGGCACGGTCATCGAGCTCTCGTTCCTCGACGGTCGCTCGAAAGTCGGCGGCGATGTGCCGTTCCATTCGGTGCTGCGCTACTAGAGAGAGGACGCCCATGAAGCAGATCTCCGAGCTGATCGAAGGACAGACCCTGACCGTGATCGAGCCGCAGTGGAACGTGCGCACGGCCGCGCAGCGGATGTCGGAGCGCAACATCGGCGCGGTGGCGGTGGTCGACTCCGGCAAGCTGGCCGGGATCTTCTCGGAGCGCGACATCATGTCGCGCGTGGTCGCGCAAGGTCTCGATCCCGACTCGACGCTGGTCGAGCTGGTGATGTCGACCGAGCTCGTGGTGGCGGAGCCGAGCGAGCGCGTCGAGAGCGCGCTGCAGAAGATGCAGGCCATCAACTCGCGCCACCTGCCGGTGGTCGATGACGGGAAACTGGTCGGGATGATCTCGATCCGCGACCTGCTCACCGTCGACGACGAACAGCAGCGCGCGAAGGCGACGTTCCTCAACGAGCTGGTGACGTACTCGCCCGACTACGAGTCCTAGTGTCATCCCGAGCGTAGCGAGGGACCTGGGCGGGCGGTGCGCGATGAACGTGCCGAGCCGCACCGCCCGCCCAGGTCCCTCGCTACGCTCGGGATGACATCAGCGCAGGCGCAGGCGCAGGAGCGGCGATTCGCCGGTGACGTGCGTGCCGGGTGCGAGCTCGAAGGCTTCTTCCGAACTGTGCGTGCCGCCGAGGAGCAGGCAGAGGCGCGCCAGCTCCTTGAATGACGCCTGATCCGCTTCGATGATCACCTCGCCGTTCGCGGTGCTCACGCTCATCGGCGCGCGCGTCAAACCTTCGAGCGCCATCATGGCCAGGTCGTAGTTCATCGCTCGTCCTCGCCGTGATAGCGCACCGAATTGCGCTCGGTCTCGTGCAGCACGACCTCGTGCAGCTCGCCGATCGGCAGCGCGCCGGCGAGCTGCTGCCAGAAGCAGCGCGCCAGATTCTCTGCCGTCGGGATCACGCCGCGCAGAAAATCGACGTCCTCATTGAGGTTCGTGTGATCGACGCGGTCGATCACGCGCTCGCGCATGATGTCCTTGAGCTGCTTGAGGTCGATCACCATCCCCGTCTCCGGGTCGATGCTCCCTTTGACGCTGACCTCGAGCGTGTAGTTGTGGCCGTGCCCGCGCGGGTTGTCGCACTTGTCGTACGTGCGGCGGTTCCACTCCGCGTCGCGGTTCGGGTTGTTGAGGCGGTGGGCGGCGGAGAAGGTCAGGCGGGCCGAAACGATCATTGGTTCACCTTTTGTAAGTCCCGCGCATTATGGATGCAAACGACGCGCAGTACGTGGTGTGCCGGAACGGTGTGTTCGTACTGCCGGAGGCGATCGTGCGGTCGCTGCAGGCGTACGTCACGCACGGCTTCGTCTACCTCAGGCAGGACGAAGACACGCTCACCATCTCCTCGACGCGCGTCACCGACGGCCACCGCCGCCTGCTGACCGGCCGCTTCCGCGCGCCGATGTTCCGCCACGCAACCCGGCTCGGCATCGTCGACCTCAACGACTCCGTGCAGGTCATGGCGGTCCGCTAAAGCGCGCGCACCACCGCGCTCCGGATCTCCGCCTGTTCGGCGAGCAGCGTCTCGCGCACCTTGATGAAGCGCGGCTCGTGCTCGAGGTAGCGGAAGAGCGGATTGGCGAGCACGTACGCGGCGGTCGGCTCCTTGCGCGCGGCCGCTTTCTCGAGCGCGCTCATCACATCCCGCGTGTCCGCGAGGATCGCGTAGACCTCGGCCGCGCAAGTCCACGAGTCGTCGCCCGGCGACGAGGCCGCGAGCGCGATCTTCAGTTCCTTCTCCGCCGTGGCGCGGTCGCGCTTCTCCGCGGCGATGTAGGCGCTGAGCATGTGATAGCCGTAGAGCGGATCGCTTTGGCCGAGCTTGGCCAGCTCGTCGTCGGCGAGCGGCAGCGAGTGGCGCAGCACGGAGAGGCGGCCGATCTTCAGCGAGAGCGCGGCGCTGGTGCCGCTCGCGGTGGCGACGTCGTAGTAGCGATCTGCGGCGACGCCGAGGCGGCCGGCGTTCGCGAGGAGATCCGGCTCGTGCGCGTCGATCTCGCTCGCCGGCAGACCGCGCAGCCGCGAGAGCGCGGTGCGGAAGCGCTGCGCGTCGCCGGCCGACGCGGCGTAGCGCGCGACGTGGTTGAGCGACTCCGGATCGCGCGGCCGCACGCGCAGCACGCCGCCGTACATCGCGAACGCGTTCGCCAGATCGCCGGCGGAGAGGCTGGCCCGTGCGATCTGCCGCGCCGCGTCGACGTTGTGCGGATCGAGCGCGACCACCTGCCGCGCCGCCTCGAGCGACGCGGCGTCGTTGCCGCGCGCGTTGTAGAGACGCATGGCCATGAGCTGCGCCGGCAGGAAGCGCGGATCGGCGGCGAGCGCCGCGCGGAGCGACGACTCGGCGCGGCCGTCGTCGTGCGCCGCATCCGCGACTACGGCGTCGGCGAACGCGTTGAGCGCTTCCGGTGAGGCATCGCCACGCGGCTGCGCCTGCACCTGCGCCGTCACCCACGAGGTGATGGCGCGGATGCCGCTCGCCGAGTCTGCTACAAATGTAGCAGGTGCGCTCTTTTTGCCCGACGTCGGGACGAGCTCCGCGCCCGACGCGCCGCTGCGCACGCGCGCCGAGAACGTCGCAGAGTCCCTAGTCGGATTCTCGACGAGCTGCAGCTCGGGATAGCTGCGCAGCACTTCGACGGCCGCGAGACGGATGGCATTCGCGCGCGCCGCCACCGCCTCGTCTTTCGTGTCGACCTCGAACGGCGCGATGTAGACCGCGCGCGGATGCTCGGCCGTCGGTCGTTGCGGCTCCGCCTTCACCGCGCGCACCGGCGTCGCCGGCGCGGCGTTGCGCTTCCACACCATCATGCCGCCGGCGCCGACCACCACCACCACCGTCGCAGCCGCGAGCGTGAGCATCAGACTGCGCTTGCGCGCCGCCGCGGCGAGGACGATCCGCTCCGCCTCCAGCTCCGCCGCCGCTTCCGCCTCGAGCTCCGCGGTGGTGACATCGACGGCCGTCTCCGCCACCACCGGCGCCGGCTCGGGCGCGACGATGTTGTAGAGCTTCACTCCGGCGCGCGCACCGGCGTCGCGCAGGCGCACGTTGCCGCGGCCTTCCTTCACGAAGGCCTCGGAGATGAAGAGCGTGTTCGGCGGCAGCTCGGCCAGCGTGGCCATCGCCTTCTGCACCGCCGCGCCGGCCGGAGCGCTGTCGACGATCTCCAGCTCGCCGGCGTGCAGCAGCATGCGCACGGCGAGCCGCTCGCCTTCCTGCCTGCCGGCGCCGAGGTCGAACTCCGCTTTGCGCCCGGCCTCGAGCGCGCTCTCCACCGACGGCAACTCCGCGACGACGCGCGTGCCGAACGGATCGATGACGTTCCCGTCGAACAGATACACCGCCTCGCCGACGACCTGCTGCATGCGCGCGGCGGCGCGCGTAGCCCGCTCCGGATCTTCGGCGGCGAGCGCGTCGTAGCCGTCGATGTCGGCCACGAGCATCAGCGAGCGGCGCGTCTCCGACGGCGCGCTCGACGCGGTGGCGATCCTCTTCTCGAACGACAGCGCGAAGGCCACCGCCGAGCTGTCGAGTTTCTCGATGGCTTCCGCCACCGCCTTCGCATCTTTGTATCGCTTGAACGCATCCTTGAACAGGCAGCCGCCGAGGAGCGTCATCACGCCGTTGTCGATGGTCGGATGCACGCTGCGCGGCGAGACCGGCTGCCCTTCGACCACCGCGCGCGCGAGCTCCGACGCGTTGTTGCCGGGGAACGGCAGCTTGCCGGTGGCGCGCTCGTAGAGCAGCACGCCGATCGAGAAGACGTCGCTCTTCTCGTCCGCCATCTGCGAGGCGATCTGCTCCGGAGCCATGTACGCCACCGAGCGCGGGTCGCTGCCTTTCTGCTGATAGGCGTTCGAAGAGGTGTCGCGGCGCAGCAGGTTCGAGAGATTCAGTCCGCCGAGGCGCACCTGCCCCTCGGGCGTGACCATGACGGAATCGATATTCAGATTTCCGTGCCGAAGTCCTTTGATGTGGAGGTACTTCACGACGGAAGCGAGCTGGTAGCCGAAGCGGAAGACGTCGGTGCGGTCGGCCGGCGCGCTGCGCGTGCGGTGCTGCACGTCGACGACCTCCATCACCATCAGGAGGTTCTCGTCGATGGCGCTGATCTCGACGATGGGAACGAGAAAGGCGTGATAGAGCGCGGCGGCGACGCGGACGTCGCGCACGAGCGCGTCGCGTTTGGACGCGTCTTTCGGAAGCTGCCTGCTGAGCAGCTTCACCGCGAACTTTTTTCCGGTCCCGGTCTCCTCGGCCAACCAGACGGTGGTGCCGACGCGCTCACCGATGAGGTAGGGACCGAGGGGCCGGGTGAAGGACATGGGCCCGATTATAGGGTTGCCGGGACGAGGTCCCGGCAACGCCCATTACAGGCCGCGTTTCTTCGCGCGGATGTTGCGCCGGCTGCCTTTGGCTTTGCCGCCGCCGCCACCACCGCCGCCGTAGCCGCCGCGGCCGTAATCGCCGCCGCCGCCACCACCGCCGTAGTCGCCACCGCCGCCACCGTAGCCGCCGCCGCCGTAACCGCCGCCACCACCGTAGCCACCACCACCGCCGCCGCCGTAGCCGCCGCGTCCGCCGCCGCCACCACCGCCGCCTTCGCGGCGCGGGCGATCCTCGGCAGCGTTGACGCGCAACGCGCGCCCGCTGAGCTCGTACCCGTTGAAGCGCTCGATCGCCTGCGCGGCGTTTTCTTCCGACTCGTACTCGACGAACGCGAAGCCGCGCGGTCTGCCGGTCTCACGGTCCATCGGGAGAAAGACATCGCGGACAGGGCCGATCTGCGTGAACAGCGCCTCCACTTCGTCCCGACGTGTATTGAAATCCAGATTGCCTACGAAAACTTTTGCACCCACTCGACTGACCTTTCTGCGACCGTGCGCGTCCGTCCGAACGCGCCTCGCTGCGACAGAGTGTATCCCCTATTGGGGCCAGCAGGACGCGTGCCGACGCGGCTCAGGCCGTGCCGGCGCTCACATGAGCGAGCTCCGCACCCGCCTCGACGGTCTGTCCGGCCTCGACGAACAGCTCGTCGAGCACCCCGTCGATCGGCGCCTGAATCTCGTTTTCCATCTTCATGGCCTCGAGGATCAGCAGGCCCGTGCCCTTGCGCACGCTCTCGCCTTTCGCAGCCAGAATCCGCACCACGCGGCCGGGCATGAGCGCCTTCACCACGCCGCCGCCGCCGATCTCGTCCTCGCGCCGCTTGCGCCGCGCGGCGAGCGGATCGATCACTTCGACGTGCACGGTCGTGCTGCCGAGGGAGACTTCGTGACGATTGCCGTCGGCGTGATGCACGAGGGAGATGTGCGTGCCGTCTTCGAGACGCAGCGAGCGGATGAACGGACCGATGCTGACCAGGTCCGCTTCGATCCAGCGCTCGCCGATGCGCACGCGATAGCCGCTGCCGTGGCGCAGCACTTCGACGTCGAGCTCGCGGCCGCCTTCACGCGCGATGAATTTCACAGCCGGCCTCGCATGGCGTCGGCGCGTCCGGCGTCGCGCCAGCGCGATGGCGCGTCCTCCGGCAGCTTCACGTTCTGCGACTCCTCGAACGCGAGAATGGCCGCGGCGGCGACGGCCGCTTCGATCTCGCGCTCGCTGGCGCGGCCGTGATCGAGATCGAGCTCCGGCAGGATGCGGTCGATGAAGCCGGTGTCGAAGTTCGCGCTGGCAAAGTCGGGATGCTGGAGGATCGCGCTGAAGAACGGGATGGTGGTCATGATGCCGTCGACGCGGTACTCGCGCAGCGCGCGGCGCATGCGCGCGATCGCTTCGTCGCGCGTCTTGCCGTGCACGATGAGCTTCGAGAGCATCGGGTCGTAGAACACCGGCACGGTGTAGCCGGCGTAGACGCCGTTGTCGTTGCGCACGCCCGGCCCCTGCGGAAGGCTCAGATAGCGGATCAGCCCCGGCGACGGCGCGAACTTGCGCGCCGGATCTTCGGCGTAGATGCGGCACTCGATGGCGTGGCCGAGCGGCCGAAGGTCTTCCTGCCGGAACGACAGCGGCTTGCCCTGGGCGATGGCCAACTGTTCCTTCACCAGGTCGACGCCCCACACCATCTCCGTCACCGGATGCTCGACCTGCAGGCGCGTGTTCATCTCGAGGAAGTAGAAGTTGCGGTCCGCGCCCATCAGGCATTCGATGGTGCCGGTCGAGTAGTAGTTCACCGCCGCCGCGGCTTTCACGGCCATGGCGCCGAGGCGCGCGCGCAGCTCTTCGTCGACGACGGGCGACGGGGACTCCTCGACCACTTTCTGGTGGCGGCGCTGCAGCGTGCATTCGCGCTCGCCGACGTGGACGATGTTGCCGTGCTGGTCGCCGACGACCTGCACTTCGATGTGCCGCGGCGAGGTGATGAACTTTTCCGCATACACGGAGGCATCGCCGAAGAACGACTCCGCCTCCGAGGTCACGCGCTCGAACGACGAGCGCAGATCCTCGGCGCGCTCGACGAGGCGCATCCCCTTGCCGCCGCCGCCGGCGCTGGCTTTGATCATGATCGGGAAACCGCTTTCGCGCGCAAAGTCCTCGATCTCGCTGAAGGACTTTACGGGCTCGGTGAGGCCGGGCACCACCGGCACGCCGGCGGCCTGCATGCGCTGCCGGCTCTCGGTCTTCGAGCCCATGGCGTCGATCGACTCGGGCGACGGGCCGATGAAGAGCAGGCCGGCGTCGCGGCAGGCGCGGGCGAAGCCGGCGTTCTCGGCGAGAAACCCGTAGCCGGGATGGACGGCATCGGCGCCGGCGCGCTTGGCGGCATCGAGGATGCGGTCGATGCGGAGGTAGCTCTCGCGCGACGGCGCGGCGCCGACGCAGAAGGCCTGGTCGGCTTCGGCGACGTGCAGCGCGGCGCGGTCGGGCTCGGAGTAGACGGCCACGGTCGGATAGCCGAGCTCGCGGCAGGCGCGGATCACGCGGACGGCGATCTCGCCGCGATTCGCGATGAGGACTTTCATGCCGCGCGCATTGTAGTTCGCTGCTACCATTCGCGCGCATGACGACCGAAGCAGTGCAGCAGCAGCGGCAAGAGATCCTCTTCTCCGTCGTCACGCGCCTGCTCGAGGACCTCAAGAGCGGAGCCGGCGACAAGGATCGCCGCCGTCAGGTCGAAGAGTGGATGCGCACGCTGGCCGAGAAGTATCCGGAGTTCAAGATCGAAGTCGGCCTGCGCGACTATTACCTCGCCGAGGCCGCACGCCTGCGCGGCGATTTCGACAAGTCTTCCGAGCTCGCGGAGAAGCTCGGCCTCGGCCGCTCGATCGAGTCATTCCTCGACCGCGCCGCGGAGTACGACCGGCGCATCGCCGATCGCGGCTGATCGCGCAAAACGAAAAAGCCCGCCGTGGCGGCGAGCTTTTGGTGCCCAAGGCCGGACTCGAACCGGCACGGATTTCTCCACACGCCCCTCAAACGTGCGCGTCTACCAATTCCGCCACTTGGGCAGGCGTTGCGACAAAGAGCGTTACTTGCTGCGCGCCGGCGCCGCTGCGCCGGAACCGGTCATGACCGAGCCGCGAGGCCGGGCCTGCAGCACCGCGAGCGCCATCGAGGTAACGACGAACGCGACGAAGAAGCCGGTGGTGAGTTTGTGCAGGAGCGTCGTCGCGCCGCGCGCGCCGAACGCCGTCTGCGAGCCGCCGCCACCGAATGCGCCCGCGAGATCCGCGCCCTTGCCCTGCTGGACGAGGACGACCAGGATCAGAAACAGGCTGATGATGACGTGCAAAATGACGAGGAGTACGATCATGGCTTCTCCGGTGCCTGACTGTGAACCGGCCAGGGGTGCGAATTCTTCCCCGAAACTCCCGGAGCGTCAAGTGCGCTGCAGGCCGGCGTGAATGGCCAGAAACTTCCGCGAGTCGAGGCACGCGCCGCCGACCAGAAATCCGTCGATCGTGCCGCGCGCGACCAGCTCGTCGACGTTTTCCGGCGTCACGCTGCCGCCGTAGAGGATCGGCGCGTTGGCGAGCTTCTCGGGCCAGAACCGCGACAGCGCGCCGCGGATGTCGGCCACCGTCTCCGCCACCATCTCGCCGCTGGCGTTGCGTCCCGTGCCGATGGCCCACACCGGCTCGTAGGCGATGATCACTTCGTCGGCCGACGCGAGCGCGTCGACGGCGGCGACCTTGATCTGATCGGCGAGGAACGTCGCCACCTTGCCGAGGTCGCGCACCTCGAGCGGCTCGCCGATGCAGAGGATCGGCCGCAGTCCGGTCTCGATCGCGAGCGAGAGCTTGCGCGCGATCAGCGCGTCATTCTCGTGAAAGAGATTGCGCCGCTCGGAGTGGCCGAGGATCACGTACTCCGCGCCGCACGCGCGCAGCATCGCCGGTGAGACTTCGCCGGTGAAGGCGCCGGACGGACGATCGCTGCAGTTCTGCGCGGCCACGCCGAGGCCGGAGGCGCAGGCGTCGACGATGCGGAGAAAGGGAAACGGCGGCGCGACGATGGTCGTGGTCTCGCGCGGATTGCACGCCGCGATGGTGGCCATGTACGCATCGATCCCTTCCGGCGGAAGGTTCATCTTCCAGTTGGCGATGAGGATGCGGCGGGCCATGATCGGTCACGCAGTGTAGCGGTTTTTTCCCTGGCGCTTCGAGTGGTACAGCCGCTCGTCGGCGGCGCGCACGAAGTCGTTCGCGGTCATGTCGCCGCGCGCCAGTTCCGCCGCGCCGATCGAGACCGAACAGCGGATCGCGCTCTCCTCGTCGGTCGGAATGGTGAGGCCGCGCACACGCGCGAGCAGCCGCTCGGCCACGGCGCTGGCGCCGGCGAGATCGGTGTGCGGCAGGATGATCGCGAACTCGTCGCCGCCGAAGCGCGCAAACGTATCGGTAGGCCGCAGCGCCTCGCGCACGGCGCCGCAGAGCTCCGAGAGCACGACGTCGCCGATGATGTGGCCGAAGCCGTCGTTGACCTGCTTGAACTCGTCGATGTCGAAGAGCAGCAGCGAGAGCGGGACGTTGAAGCTGCGCGCGCGCTCGATCTCCGAGGCGAGCTGCCGCCGGAAGTAGCGCTTGTTCCAGATGCCGGTGAGGTCGTCGGTGTCGGCGAGGTTGAGGATGCGTTCGCGCGCGTGAATGGTGCCGAGGAGCAGCGAGACCTGCGTCGAGAAAATCGCCAGGATCTGCCGCGCGTCTTCGCTGAACGGCTCGGCGCGGCAGAGCAGCAGCAAACCTGCGGTGCGGCGCTCGTGCTCGAGCAGCGCCGACGCCTCATGCGTCATGCCCGGTTGCGCCGCGCGCTCGAGGTCGTGCCGCTCCGCTTTCACCACCACCTCGGTCGTCGCGAACGATACCGGGATGCGATTCTCGAGCGTCGTACGGATGCGCGCCACCAACTGCTCGTCGACCAGCGTCTCGGCGCCGTCGCGCGTGGTGATGTAGAGATCGAGGTTCTGCTCGAGCATCACCGCCACTCCGACGTCGAACGGCACGCACTTGAAGAGCGTAGCGAAGGAGCGGGCGAAGAGATCGCCCACCGAGTCGCTCCGGATCACGCTCGAGGTCAGCTCCTGGATCAGCGACAGCAGATCGCGGATCTGCCGATGCTCGGCACGGAGCCGGTGCAGCTCGTTGTCGTCGGGCGCAGCCATCGCGGAAGGGTGAATTGTAGAGGGAGTTCCGCGGAACCAATGAACTCCCCGAAACTGCCTCTACAATTCCCCCGTGATCGAAGCGGAGTCGATTCCGTACGAACCGGCGCAGCTCCGCGGCGAGCGGCTGCTCGTGCTGGCGCCGCATCCGGATGACGAGGTGATCGCCTGCGGCGGTTTGGTCGCGCAGCATCTGCGCGAGCGGCGGGCGGTGCGGATCGTCGTGGCCACGGATGGCGCGCAGGCTGGTGAGGCGGCGATGCGCGAGGAAGAGTCGCGGCGAGCGGTGGCGCGACTGGGCGACGGCGCGGCGATCGAGTTCCTTCGCTTCGCCGATCGCGGTTTGGCCGACGCCGCGAGCGCGCGCATCGCCGAGGAGCTGCGCGCGTTCACGCCGGACCTCGTGCTCGTTCCGAGTCCGATCGAGATCCATCCCGACCACTTTGCGCTGGCGCGCATCTTCTGCGAGCTGATCCAACGCGATGACTCGCTCTTCGCCGACCTCGCCGTGACGCGCGTCGCTTTCTACGAAGTCGGCCAGCCGCTGCGGCCGAATGCGCTCGTCGACATCTCCGACGTCGCCGACATGAAGTACGACGCCATCGCCGAGCATCGCTCGCAACTCGCGCAGCGCGACTACGTCGCCTACGCCCGCGGGCTCAACGCGTATCGCGCCATGACCCTGCCGCCGGCGACGACCTTCGCCGAGGGTTACTACGTCGTCGAGCTGCCCTCGCTGCGCACCACGCCCATCAGCGAGCTGCGGCGGATGTGCGGCGCAGCGCGGGGGCTCGAGGTCGTGCGCGAGACGCTGCCGGTGAGCGTGATCATCCGCACCAAAGATCGTCCGGCACTGCTGCGCGAGGCCATCGACTCGGTGCGTGCGACGAACTACCCGTGCGAGATCGTGGTCGTGAATGACGGCGGCGCCGCGCCGGACGTTGATGGCGACGTCGTGCTGATGGCGCACGAGAAATCGCACGGACGCTCCGAGGCGGCGAACGCCGGCGTGCGGGCGGCGAAGAACGCGTACGTCGCTTTTCTCGACGACGACGATCTCTTCTATCCCGAGCATCTCGACACGCTGACGAATGCGGCGGCGCACGCGCCGTCGTACGCGGCGTGGTACAGCGACGCCGTCTCGGCGTTTCTCGAGCGCGGCGAGAGCGGCGCGTACGAGACGCGCGCGCGGCTGCGCCTCTTCGCCCAGGACTTCGATCGCGACCTGCTGCTCGCCGACAACTACATCCCGCTGCCGTCGCTGCTGATCCCGCGCGACGCCTACCTCGAAGCAGGCGGCTTCGATCCCGCCTTCGACCTCTTCGAAGACTGGGACTTTTTGATTCGCCTGGCGCAGCGCGGCGATCTGCTGCGCGTGCCGCGCGTCACGTGCGAGGTGCGCCACTTCACCGGCGGCTCGTCGGTCGTGCTCGCCGCGCCGGAAGGCTCGTCGCAATTCCGCGCGGCGAAGCTGCAGGTGTGGACCAAACACGCGGATCGCGTCGGGAACGACCTCTTCGCGAAAGTGCTCGAGCAGCAGAAGCGGCGCATGCAGGCGCTCTACTCCGACGCCGTGGAGGCGCGCGGCAACGCCGGCGCGTCCGCGCGCGAGCTGCAGCGCGTGCAGCGCGAGAAAGAAGAAGTCGTCGCGCAGCTCGGCGCGTCGCATCACCTCGCCACCGGCTACGCGTTGCGCGTGAAGGAGCTGGAAGGAGCGATGGATTTGCTGAATGACGTCGTTGCGGACTTCGCGCAAGCCGTCCTGACGGCAGAGCGCGCCCGCGTCGAGAACGATCAGTTGCGCGCCGTGAACGCGGAGACGCACGAGGCCCTGCAGCGCGCGCGCGTCGAGATCGAGCGGCTCAACGGACTGCTCGATCTCATCTATCACTCGCGCACCTGGAAGCTGCATTCGATGGTGCAAAAAGTACGAGGACGCCGTTGAGCCGCGTGCTTCTGGTCTGTCCCGAGCCCCTCGGGCACGGGCAGCCGGCCGGAGTCGGCATCCGCTTTCTCGAGATCGCGCGCGTGCTGCGCGACGACGGCCACGCCGTGACCATGCTCTCGCCCGACGCCGGCACGATCGAAGGGTGCCGCGGCGACTACATCAATCCGCCGACGCTGGCGCGGCACACGGTCGCGCACGACGTGGCGGTGGTGCAGGGACACGTCGCGAACGCGCTCTTCCTGCAAGGGCAGCCGCTGCCGACGGTGGTCGATCTGTACGACCCGTTCCTGATCGAGAACCTCCACTATTACAGCGAACAAGGCGCCGAGGTCTTTCAGCACGATCATGTGACCCTGGTGACCTCGCTGCTGCGCGGAGACTTTTTTCTCTGCGCGTCCGAAGCGCAGCGGCTCTTCTACCTCGGCATGCTGCTGGCCGTGGGGCGGCTCAACCCGATCCTCTTCGAGAGCGACCCGCGGCTCGACTCGCTGATCGCGCTGGCGCCGTTCGGCGTTCAGCCGCCGCGCGCGCCGCGGCCGCGCGACCTCGTCGAACTGACGGAGGCGCCGGCGATCCTCTTCGGCGGCATCTACGACTGGTACGACCCGATCACCGCCATCGAGGCGGTGGCGCTGCTGCGCGAGACGCACCGGCGGGCGACGCTGACGTTCACGCGCCATCCCAATCCCGGCATCACGCCGCAGGGAAAGCTCGCCGACGCCATGCGTCACGCGCGCGAGCGCGGCTACGACTTCGTCCGCTTCGAGCCGTGGGTCGCGTACGACCAGCGGGCGGCTTTCTTCGAGCGCTTCGCGCTGGCGCTGCTGACGTTTCCGCGCTCGATCGAGACCGACCTCTCGATGCGCACGCGCATCTATGACTACCTCTGGTGCGGGCTGCCGATCGTGACCAGCTCCGCGCCCGGCACGGACGAGATCCTCACCCGCTACGGCGCCGGCGTGGTGCTGCCGGAAAACGACGTTGCGTCGTACGCAAATGCGATGCGCGCTGTTTTGCGTGACACGCAAACGTACACCAGCGGCGTGCAGCGCTTCGTCGGCGAGCACCAGTGGGCGCGCACGCTCGAGCCGCTGCGCGCCTTCTGCCGCGCGCCGCGCAAAGACGAAACGAAGGAGAGCTTCGCGATGCGGCCGATCCTGCCCGACCGGCGGCCGTCGATCGTGGCGCGCATCAGGCGGCGTCTACGCGCATGAGCGTCGAGATCATCATCGTCAACTGGAACAACCGGCGCGAGACGCTCGAGTGCGTGGCGGCGGTGGAGTCGCAACGTTTTGACGGTGCGACCATCACCGTCGTCGACAACGGCTCGACCGACGGCAGCGCGGCGGCGGTGCAGGCGGCGCATCCGCACGTGAAGCTCTTCGCGCTGCGCGAGAACCGCGGCTTCACCGGTGGGCTCGCGGCGGCGCTGGCCGGATCGACGGCCGAGCGCGTGATCTTTCTCAACAACGACGCCGTCCCGGAGCCCGGCTGGCTGGCGGCGCTCGACAGCGCGATGCGCGACGCGCCGGAGGACGTGGTGTCGATCGGCGGGAAGATCGTCGACACGCGCGGCGAGCGGATCGACTTCATCGGTGGCGTGATGACCTTCGACGGCCACGCCTTTCAGAACGGCTTCCGCCAGCCGCTCGGCTCGCGCGAGGAGCCGCGGCCGGGAGACGAGCTGCTCTTCGCCTGCGGCGGCAACATGATCTCGCGCCGCGCGCGGCTCGTGGACCTCGGCGCGTTCGACGACGATTACTTCGCGTACCTCGAGGACGTCGACTTTGGCTGGCGCACCTGGAGCAGCGGCGGCCGCGCGCTGTTCGAGCCGCGCGCGGTGGTGCGCCATGCCTCGTCGACGACGAGCAACCGCCTCGGCGATTTCGAGCGCGGCGTGCTCTTCGAGCGGAACGCGCTGCAGACGGCGCTGAAGAATCTCGAGCATCTCCCGGACGACGGCGCGGCCGTGCTCTTCGCCTATCTGCACCGGCTGCATCACTACGCCACCACGCGCAACGCGCGCGCGTCGGAGCTCACCCGTCCCTTCGGCGCGCAACGGGAGCAGCGGCGCAGTCTCGTGCAGCGCATCCGCAACCGCATCGCCGCGCCGCCGCTCGCGGCCATCGACGATCCGCTGACGGTGATGCAGTTCCGCGCCTTCGACTGGATCGTGAAGCATCAGGACCGCATCGCCCGCAAACGCCGCGAGATCCAGCAGCGGCGCACGCGCGCCGACCGGGAGATCTTCGAGCGCTTTCCGCTGCACTTCGTGCCGACGTATCCGGGCGACGAGACGCTGTTCGATAGCGCGCTCTTCCGGCTCCTGCGGCCGCAACTCCCGTCCGTCGACCGCAAGCTCGGCGATATCATCAAGCCGTGACGGATGGCGCGGCGCCAGACCGCTGGTATCAACGGTTTCTCGTGCACGGCGTCTTCTGGCGGCAACTGCTCCGCTGGGCGGTGCTCTGCGTGCCGTTCTGGCTCGAGCCGGTGGTGATGGGCGCGTGGTCGCTGATCTTCCTGCTCTGGGGTCCGGGCCGCCGCGGCGTGATGCGCAATCTGACGGCGATCCTGCCCGGCTCATCGGCGGCGGCGAACTTCATCCGCACGTACCGCGTGTTCTGGAACTTCGCCTGGACGATCGCCGACAACGTGCGCTTTCAGGAGCAGCACGTCAGCCCCGACTGGGAGTTCGAAGGGCTGCAGCATTTCGAGTCGCTGCAGGCGCGGCGCGGCGGCGCGATCATCCTCACCGCGCACATGGGCAACTACGACCTCGGCGCGCACATCTTCGCGCAGACTTCCGACCGCCGCATCACCATGGTGCGCGCGCCGGAGAGCGACCCGGAGACGCGGCGCTATGAAGAGGAGCAACAGGACCGCGTCATCACGAACGAGCGCTTCCGCGTCGACTTTTCGACGCGCGCCAGCGAGCTCGCGCTCGACCTGCTCGACGCGCTGCGCCGCGGCGAGATCATCGCCATTCAGGGCGATCGCGTCACGGCAGGAATCTCGTCGCTGCCGGCGACGCTCTTCGGCAAGCGCATGGAGATCCCGGCCGGTCCGTTCGCACTGTCGATGACGGCGCGCGTGCCGATCTATCCGCTGTTCATCTTCCGCCTCGGGCGGCGGCGCTATCGCCTCGTCGCGAGCGAGCCGTTCGAAGTGGTGCGCACGCGCGACCGCGCCGAGGCCTTCGAACGGGCGGTGGCGCGGTGGACGGTCGAGCTCGAGCGAGTGGTGCGCGCGGCGTGGTTCCAGTGGTTCACGTTCCAGCCGTACTCGGAGGAGCTGGGATGACGCGCACGATTCGCGGACGCGCCGACGCGCGCTGGCTGCCGTCGCGCCGGAACTTCGCGCTCTTCCGGCTGTACGCCTACCTGCGGCTGCGCGTCGCGCCGCCGGAGCCGCGCGACGTGGCGCTCTTCATCGACCGCAATCAGACGGCGGCGGAGCACTACTCGGTGGCGGTGTGGGTGCTGCTGACGATGACCTGCTACTGCGCGGCCGATCTGTTCGAGTCGTGGCCGCTGCCGCTGGCGATCGTGTCCGCGCTGGTCGTGGCCACGCTGCTGACGCAGGTCGGCATCGTCGGCTTCGGGCTGGTCGCCGCGGCATTGACGCCGCGGACGGCGCGCGTGCGCGTGAACTCGTTCGTGCTGATGCTGCTCTTCATCGCGGCGGCGGCGTGGTACGCGCGGCATCCGTCGTGGGCGCGCTTCGTCGCGTGGCAGGTGCTGGCGCTGGTAGCGCTGAACGCGGCCGCGGCGGCGATCGTCTTCCTGCTGCGCGGCTCGATCGCGCGGCTGGAGTCGGCGTTCGGAGGTGTCGCATCCGCGCCGTGATCCTCGGCCTGGCCGTCGCCGCGCCGGTCGCGCTGATCGTGCTCTGGCCGCACGCGCCGCTGGCCGGCATCGCGCTGCTCGCGCTCTCGCACGCGCTCGTGCTCTACGCCACGCTGCGGCCGAACGTGCAGTGGCTCGGCCCCGTGGTCACGCACTTTGCGACGCCGCGGAAGGAAGTGTGGCTGACCATCGATGACGGTCCGACCGAAGACACGGCGGAGGTGCTGGCGCTCTTCGATCGTTACGATGTGAAGGCAACCTTCTTCGTGAAAGGCGTGCTCGCGCGCGAGCATCCGGAGCTGGTTGAGGAGATGCTGCGCCGCGGCCACTCGGTGGCGAATCACTCGACCACGCATCCGTCCGGCAGCTTCTGGTGCTCGCCGCCCGGCCGCATCGCCGCGGAAGTGGACGGGTGCAATCGCGCGCTGGCGTCGATCACCGGCGGTGCGCCGCGCTGGTTCCGCGCGCCGGTCGGGATGAAGAACCCGGCCGTGCATCCGGTGCTGGCGCAACGCGGCATGCGCCTCATCGGCTGGACCGCGCGCGGCTTCGACGCCGTCGTCGCCGATCCCGATCAGATCCTCGGCCGCATCCTGCCGCACCTGCGCCCCGGCGCCATCATCGTGCTGCACCAGGGTCGCGCGCATTCGCTGCGCGTGCTCGAGCGCGTGATCGCCGCCGTGCAGGAGCGCGGCTACGCGTTCGTGATTCCGGAGGATGGGCAGCTTCAGGCCGCGGCGTGACGTCGCATCACGAATAGATAATTGTTGTACGGCATGCGGCCCCAGAGCGGCGTCACTTCGATCTCGAAGCCGGCGAACGGTGCGAGGATTTCTTCGCGGGTCATGAACTCGACTCGCGCGGCGCGCATCCAGCGGATGGCGCGGCCGAAGCGGTCGACGGCGCGCGTCAGTCGATAGCGCCACGAGCCGTCGCGGATGCCTTCGCGGATCACCACCATTCCTTCCGGAGGGATGGCCTTCGCGATGCGCGTCAGGAAGGACTGCCGCTCTTCCAGAGGCAGGTAATGCAGCACGTCCAGAACGACGATGTTGTGGCCGTCCGGAAGTGCGTCATTGCTGCTGGAGGTAAGGAAGTCGATCCCGCGATACCGCCTTGCGGCAATGCGCGCCACTTCGATCTTCCGCTCATCGAAGTCGACGCCGACGATCGGCACCGTCACGCCATGCTCGCGCAGGAAGAATGGCAGCAGGCCGACGCCGCAACCGAAGTCGAGCAGCGGCAGGCTGCTGTCGCGCACGCGCGCGAGCACCGCCTCGTACGCCGGATCGGCGGCCACTTTCCAGCGCACGTAGTAGCGCAGCGAGCGCAGCTCGTACAGCGAAGCGAGTCGGCGCGCGACCTCGGTGCGGCTCACGCGGCGAGATGCTCGATCAGCTCGATGAGCTCGGGAAGGTTGAACGGCTTCGGCAGGATCGCCGCCACGCCCATCTGCAGCAGCGCCTGCGGCTCGACGCGCACGTGCGCGGAGAGGACGACGATCGGCACCTTGCCGAGGTGGCCGGTCTCGCGGAGGCGCTGCAGAAAATCCCAGCCGTTGACGTCGGGCATGGCCAGGTCGAGCAGGACAATGTCGGGACGGTGCAGCGTCAGCGCGCGCTGACCTTCGCCGCCGTCGCCGGCGAGCAGCACCTGAAAGCCGTGCTGCCGCAGCGCCGCGGCGAGCATGCCGCGCAGCGGCAGGTCGTCGTCGATGACCAGCACGCGCTTCTTTGCGACCGCGCCGAGGCGTTTGTCCCTGGTGCCGCTCTGCTCGTGCCCGACGCTCATGAAAATTTCCCGGCGGATGAGAGCGCCTTGCAGAACGGTTGCCACTCAGAAGAGATCGCTGTCGCCCCAAGCGTAATAGAGCGACTCGCGCATGCGCGCCACCGCGTCCGGCAGCGCGAATGGCACGCACATCACCGACAGATCCTGCGGCTCGGGGCTCGTGACGAAGGAGAGCTCGTTCAGGACGCCGTCGAACCAGCGCGGCCGCGGCGGGAACCAGCACTCGATCGTCTCCGCGTGCGGCGGTACGACGTGCCGCAGCGCCAGCTCCGCCGCCTCGGCAAAATCGGGATGGAAGAGCGCGTCGCCCCAGAGGAAGCGGCTGCCTTCGACGCGATACGCGATCCATCCGATCAGCGTGCGCCACTTCCGCACGGCGACGACGTGGTACTCGCGGTCGGGACACTCGAGGTAACGCCAGCGGACGTAGCGCGCGTCGCGGCGCACGAGGAAACGGTACGCGGGAGCGGCGCGCGCGAACAGCTCGTCCCATTCCGGCGTCGTCGCGCGCACGAGCTCGAAGCGCGTGCCGTGCAGCCAGCGCTGCAGGCGCGGCAGCGGCGCGAGCGGATGGGCGCGCAGGTCGCGCACGCGATACGTCACCGGCTCGACGCGGTCGCTGCGCAGAAATCGCAGCGAGAACTTCTGGATGTTGGCGACGTTGAAGCCGTAGTTGAAGGCGATCTGTCCTTCGCAGAAGCGCGCGTAGAAATCGAGTGCGGTGCGCCCGAGGACGCTGCTCGGGCCGCGGCCGACATGGCGCACCGAGACGTCCGTCATCGTGTCGCCGATCTGATGCGCGAGGACGTCGCGGCTGTCGAGGCGGAACGGCACGCCGTACCCGGAGTAGTGGCCGACCAGCCGTCCCGCCGCGTCGAAGGTCAGGCTGATGCGGCCGCTGCCGAACGGATCGTCGCGATACTTCCAGCGAAAGTGCGCGAGGCCGCGCGGCGCGTGCGGAAAGGAGCGCGCGAAGAGATCGAGGATGGCCGCCTCGTCACCGTCGCGGTAGGCGCGCGTGGTGAAGTCAGCGGGCATGCGTCGGTTCGACGGAGCGGATGGCGCGCGCGTTGATCGAGCTACCGCCACGCCGCTTGGCGACGATGCGGATCGACCCGCTGCTGACGATCAGCGGATCGGGCAGCACGCGCAGCAGCGCGCGCACGAGCGGCGCCACGAGCGGATGGTGCGAGGCCAGCCAGTGGCGGAGAAACTTGTGGTCGCGATATTCGAAGTCGGGGCCGATGTCCGCGATCTCGAAGCCGGAGCGCTCGAGCAGCTCGATCAGCGCGGAGCGCGAGTAGAGCACCAGATGCGTGCGGAAGTTCTGGTGCATCCGCTTCCGCTCCGACAGCAGGTAGAGCATCCCTTCGGTGTCGAACGCGGAGAGAAAGAGCGTGCCGCCCGGCTTGAGCAACTCCTTGATGCGCGCGAGCGCGTCGTGCGGATCGGCCATGTTCTCGAAGACGTGAAAGAGCGTGATGGCGTCGAAGGACGGGCCGGTGTTGACGAACGAGGAGAGCGAGGCGCAGTAGACCTCCAGGCCGCGCGCCCGTGCGTGCCGCGCCGCGGCGGAGGCGGGATCGATGCCGACGTACTCGTACTCGCCGGCGGCGACGGCGCCGAAGCTGCCGTCGCGCACGCCGACTTCGAGCAGGCGCGCGCGCGGCGGCAACTGCCGCTCGACCCAGCGCAGGCGGCGCATGCTGGTGCGCTCGCGCGCCGGCGCCGAATGCGACTCGTACGACGGTCCGGCCGCTTCGCCGTGCGCGCGCAACACGCGCCGCACCGGCATCAGCCCTTCCTCTTCTTCCGCGAATTGGTTCAGGTAGCGGCATTTGCACCGGCGGCAGGCGCGCACGACATTGCCGGGCAACTGCGCACAGCTCCAGACCTCGGAGGAGAAGCAGACCGGGCAGCGCCGCGCCGCGCGATAGGCGTTGCGGCGATTGGCCAGACGGATCTTGATCGCCGCGACGATGCCGCGCACGAGGCCGTAGGCGCGCGCGTGCGCACGCGTCTCGACGACGAGGCGCTCGATGCGGAAGCCATACTTGTTGGCGAGAAAGGCCATCTCCAGCTCGCAGCCGGAGTCGCCGAGGCGCGACTCGCCGACGACGATCTTCGCGGCGGCGGAGGTGAAGGCGGCCAGGCGGATGCGCGGATCGGGCAGGATGTCGACCAGCAGCCAGCGCAGGAGCGGTGCGGCGCGGTCGCTCGCGCCGGTGCTGGCGAAGACGATGTCGGTGATGCCGGACTCGATCATCGCTACCGCGTCGCCGATCGCGCCGACCGGATACGGCAGCGCCGGATCGACGATCACGATCACGCTGCCTTTCGCATCGCTCACGCCGCGACGCAACGCGCTGCCGTAGTCGGCACCGCCGACGGCGAGCACTTCGTACGTGAAGCCGGTGGTCTCCAGGTATCGGGAGATCTCGCCCGAGCTCTCTTGCCCCATCGGAACCACGACCGAGACGCTGGTCGAGCTCATGCAGAGATTCTAACGGTTGCGAGAACCTCGCCCGTGGCGCGGACGACGCTGCGGAGGTAGAAGGTCGAGCCGGCGATCGACTCGGCGATCTCCGGCGGCAGCGCGACGCGGCCAGGCGATGCGAAGCAGCCGGCGGCGGTGGCGAACGACGGCAGCGGCGATGCTTCGACGATCACGCCGTGGCGGTCGACCGCGAGCGTGCCGTCGCGCGGCTCGGCGATGCGCACGGGCCGCTCGAAACGCTTGAGCGCGCGCGCCGCGAACGGGCCGTTCCACTTTTCGAGATAGCGCAGCTCCGACTCGGCGTAGAGCGCCGCCGCGCGCTGCGCGTCGTGGCGCGCGCTCTGGTTGTAGAGGTGACGGCAGCGCGCCTGCGGGACGTAGACGATGCGCTGGCGGTGCTGGGCGATGCGCCGCAGAAAGTCGGCTTCCTCGAAGTAGAGGCGGAAGCGCTCGTCGAAGCCGCCGACGGCGTCGAACGCCGAGGCGCGCATCGCCAGCACCGCGCCGGAGAGCATGCGCACGTGCGTCGTCGTCTGCAGCGACCAGAACTCGGCGCGCGCGCGGAAGCGGCGCAGGTCGCGCTGCGCGCGCCACGCCGGCGAGCGGCTGGCCAGCACTTCGTCGAGCTTCTCGGGTCCGCTGTTCAAGTCGCCCGGCGGGAGCCGCCAGCTGTGGGCGTCGTCCCAGAAGAGCGCCGGTCCGGCGACGGCGGTCTTCGCGTCGAGCGCGTCGGCCAACGCGTCGAGCGCGCCGGGCGCGAAGACGACGTCAGGATTCGCGGCCACGATGACGTCGCCTTCGCACGCGCGGCGTCCGTCGTTGATGCCGCCGGCGTAGCCGCGATTCGACTGCGACACGATCAGCACGTCGGCCGCTCCGCGCAGCGACTCCGCCTCGGCCGCATCGACGCTGTTGTCGACGACGATCACCTGCAGCGGCTGCGACGTCGCCGCGCGCGCGCTGCGGATCGCGTTCGCCGCGAGCGCGGCGGAGCGGTAGTTGACGACGAGCAGCGAGATCATCGCCGCTCGGCTAGCGCCGCCGGCTCGCTGGCAAAGTCCCAGCGGTGATCGACGGCGAGCAGGCCGATCTCGAAGCGATCGCCGGTCATCGAGAACGCCGGCCGCACGTCGCGGCGGTCGAAGACGGTGATGGCGTTCTCGTCGCCGGCGAAGGCGATGATCGAGTAGTCGCCGCGCAGCAGCGGCACGTCGATGAGCCGCACGGTGAGGTCGTAGTGCGTGCGGCCGGAGAGCGGCGCGACGCCGTCCGCATGCGTGCCGACGGCGAAGCACTGCAGGTCGTCGGCGGAGCGATGCACGCCGACGATCACGTGCACGGGCTGCTCGGGACGGTCGGAGTCGATGCGGATGCGCACCAGGATGTCGTCGCCGCGCGAGAAGAGATCGCGCGGGCGGCCGGCGCGGTCGCAGACGGTGAGCTCGCGGAAGCGCACCGGCGAGCGCGCAGCGGTGTCGTGCGACTCGGAAGCCGGCAAGGCGCGGTCGCGCTCGAGCAGGAACGTCTCGTACTCGTGCACGACGTCGAGCGATGGGCCGTAGCGCATCACGCGGCCGCGGTCGAGCCAGAGCGTGCGGCGGCAGATCGAGCTGATGTAGTAGAGCGCGTGCGAGCAGAAGAGGATGGTCTTGCCCGCCTCCTGAAACTCGCGGATCTTGTCGACGCACTTTTTCTGAAAGTGGCCGTCGCCGACGGCGAGCGCCTCGTCGATCACCAGGATGTCGGGATCGACGTTCACGGCGACGGAGAACGCGAGGCGCATGTACATGCCCGACGAGTAGGTCTTCACCGGGCGATCGATGAAGGCGCCGAGCTCGGAGAACTCGAGGATGGCCGGCAGGCGCTCGCGTACTTCGCTTGCGGAGAGGCCGAGGATGGCGGCGTTGAGCGCGGCGTTATCGCGCCCGCTGAACTCGGGATGAAAGCCGGTGCCGAGCTCGAGGATCGAGGCGATGGTGCCGCGGGTCTCGAGCGCGCCGCCGCTGGGACGGGCCACGCCGCAGAGGAGCTTGAGCAGCGTGCTCTTGCCGGCGCCGTTCTGGCCGATGATGCCGACCGTCTCGCCGCGCTCGACCTCGAAGGAGACGCCCTCGAGCGCCGGAAAGACGACGTGGCGCGGCCGGCGCGTCAGCACCTCGATGACCCGGTCGATCGGCCGGCGATACATGTCGTAATGCTTCGACACGTCGGCGGCGCGGACGGCGTGCTCCATTGAGCCCATTCTAATCGTCGCAAAACAGAAGTGGCGGGCCGGAGC